>NZ_JBFRFV010000023.1:0-78820 GCF_052115005.1 Massilia sp. 2TAF26 | reverse complement strand
GGGCAGGGCGACGCGGGCGCCGGCAGCCCGGGCGGCGGCGGCCGTGGAGGCCGCGGCGGCGGCATGGCGGCCACCACGGTCGGCGTCGGCAAGGCCGAGCGCAGCGATATCCCGATCACCCTCGAAGCGCTGGGCACCGTGACCCCGGCGGCGGTGGCGACCGTGCGGCCCCAGGTCGGCGGCGTGCTGCAGAAGATCACCTTCACCGAAGGCCAGCTGGTCAAGGAAGGCCAGGTGCTGGCCACCATCGACGCCCGCCCCGCGCAAATGAGCCTGCTGCAGGCGACCGGCCAGCGCCAGCGCGACCAAGCCCAACTGGAAAGCGCGCGCGTGCTGCTGCAGCGCTACCGCACCCTGCTGGAACAGGATTCGATCGCGCGCCAGGACGTCGACACCCAGGCGGCCCTGGTCAAGCAGCTCGAAGGTGCCGTTACCACCGACAAGGCGGCCGAAGGCATCGCCCGCATCAACCTCGGCTACACCCAGGTGCGCGCGCCGATCGCGGGCCGGGTCGGCCTGCGCAACGTCGACATTGGCAACCTGGTGAGCGCAAACGACGCCAACGGCATCGCCGTGATCACCCAGCAGTCGCCGATCGACGTCGAATTCGCGGTGCCCCAGGACCACCTGCCGGAACTGCAGCAGCGCATTAACCAGAACGCGGTCCTGCCGGCCATCGCACTGGACCGCACCCGCACCCAGAGCCTGGCCGAGGGCCGCTTCATGGCGATGGACAACCAGGTCGACACCCAGACCGGCACGGTGCGCGCCAAGGCCCGCTTCACCAATGACAGCGGCAAGCTCTTCCCCAGCCAGTTCGTGAACGTGCGCCTGCAGATCAACACCATCAAGAACGCGGTCACGGTGCCGGTGACGGCCCTGCGCCACGGCGCCAGCGGCGACTACGTCTACGTGCTGAACCCGCAGGACAAGACCGTCGCGCTGCGCACCGTCAAGCGCGGCCAGGCGAATGCCGAGCGCGTCGAGATCGTCAGCGGTCTGGAAGGCGGCGAGACCGTCATCACCGAAGGCGCGGACCGCCTGAAGGATGGGGCCAAGGTGACCTTGCCTGGGGATCGTCCGGCCGGTGCCGGTGCGGGCGGCCGCGGTGGACAGGGCGGGGCGCAGGGCGCTCAGGGCCAGCCGGGCGAACACCGTCAGCGCCGCCAGCAGCAGGGAGGGGCGGCGCAATGATGAGCATGGAATACTCGTCGTTCCCGCGCAGGCGGGAACCCAAGTTTGCCTGCGTTTCGACCGCTCAGGCAGAACTTGGACCCCCGCCTTCGCGGGGGCGACGTGGTGATCAGCGTGCATGGCGTAGCGAGGGGGCAGCATGAGCCCATCCGCCCCCTTCATCCGCCGCCCGGTCGCCACCTCGCTGCTGATGCTGGCGATCGTGCTGGCCGGCCTGGTCGGCTATAAATTCCTGCCGCTGTCGGCGCTGCCCCAGGTCGACTTCCCGACCATCCAGGTGCAGACCCTGTACCCGGGCGCGAGCCCGGAAGTGATGGCGCGCACCGTGACGGCGCCGCTGGAGCGCCAGTTCGGCCAGATGGCCGGGCTGTCGCGCATGAGCTCCACCAGCGCCGCCGGCGTGTCCGTCATCACCCTGCAGTTCAGCCTGGGCCAGACCCTGGACGTGGCCGAGCAGGAAGTGCAGGCCGCGATCAATGCCGGCGGCTCGCTGCTGCCGACCGACCTGCCGGCGCCGCCGGTCTACGCCAAGGTGAATCCGGCCGATGCGCCGGTGTTGACCCTGGCGATCACCTCGGACACGGTGCCGCTGACCGAGGTGCAGAACCTGGTCAACACCCGGCTCGCTCTGAAGATCAGCCAGGTCACCGGCGTCGGCCTGGTGACCCTGCAGGGCGGCCAGCGTCCGGCGGTGCGGATCCAGGCGAATACCGAGGCCCTGGCCGCCAACGGCCTGGGCCTGGACACGCTGCGCTCCGCCATCACCGCGGCCAACGCCAACAGCGCCAAGGGCAGCTTCGACGGCCCGGCGCGCGCCTACACCATCAACGCCAACGACCAGCTGGTCACGGTGCCGGACTACACGAACCTGATCGTCGCCTACCGCAACGGCGCGCCGGTGCGCCTGGGCGACGTCGCCCGCGTGGTCGACAGCGCCGAGAACGTCAAGCTGGGCGCCTGGGCCAACATGAAGCCGGCCATCATCCTGAACGTGCAGCGCCAGCCGGGCGCCAACGTGATCGCCACCGTCGACGCCATCAAGGAGCGCCTGCCCGAGCTGCAGGCCAGCCTGCCGCAGTCGCTGCGCGTGGACGTGCTGTCCGACCGCACCACCGGCATCCGTGCCTCGGTCGAGCACGTGCAGATCGAGCTGGTGCTGGCCGTGCTGCTGGTGGTGCTGGTGATCTTCGCCTTCCTGCACAGCGTCCGCGCCACCGTGATCGCCAGTCTCGCAGTTCCCATTTCGCTGGTCGGCACCTTCGGCGTCATGTACCTGTTGGGCTACAGCCTGAACAACCTGTCGCTGATGGCGCTGACGATCGCCACCGGCTTCGTGGTCGACGACGCCATCGTCATGATCGAGAACATCTCGCGCTACATCGAGGAAGGCGAGCAGCCGATGGCCGCCGCGCTCAAGGGCGCGACCCAGATCGGCTTCACCATCATCTCGCTGACGGTCTCGCTGATCGCGGTCCTGATTCCGCTGCTGTTCATGGGCGACGTGGTCGGCCGCCTGTTCCGCGAGTTCGCGGTGTCGCTGGCGATCACGATCCTGATCTCGGCGGTGGTCTCGCTGACCCTGGTGCCGATGATGTCGGCGCGCTGGCTGCGCCAGAACGACGAGGCGCACAACTCCCGCTTCGCACGCCGCTTCCAGGCGACCTTCGACGACACCATCGCCTACTACGACCGCGCGCTGAACTGGGTGCTGGAGCGCCAGGGCCTGACCCTGCTGGTGGCGCTGGGGACCCTGGTGCTGACGGCGCTGCTGTGGATCTTCATTCCGAAGAGCCTGTTCCCGACCCAGGACACCGGCCAGCTGCAGGCGCGCGTGGAGGCGCGCCAGGCGATCTCCTACCAGGCCATGAGCGAGATCCAGCAGGCCGCCGCCCGCGAGATCCTGGCCGACCCGGACGTCGCCTCGCTCAGCTCGACCGTCGGCGTGGACGCCGCCAACAACACCATGCTCCACACCGGCACCATGCTGATCAACCTGAAGAAGGGACACGGCGACCAGGAAGAGCTGATGAACCGCCTGCGCGACCGCGTGAGCCATAACGTCGCCGGCGTCACGCTCTACCTGCAGCCGACCCAGGACCTCACCATCGATGCCGAGAACGGCCCGACCCAGTACCGGCTGTCGATCGAGGGCGCGGACACCAAGACCGTGACCGAGTGGGCCAACAAGCTGGCCGACGCGATGGCCCGCCGCAAGGAAGTGCGCAACGTCGTCACCGATGCCGGCGCGACCGGCGCGGCCGCCTACGTCAACATCGACCGCGACAGCGCCTCGCGCCTGTCGGTGACGGCCTCGAACATCGACGACGCCCTGTACAGCGCCTTCGGCCAGCGCATCGTCTCGACCATCTTCACCGAGACGAATCAGTACCGCGTGATCCTGGAAGCCCAGCAGCCGCAGGACATGTCGCTCGACGCCCTGTCCAACCTGCAGCTGCGCACCGGTTCCGGCCAGCCGACGCCGCTGTCCGCGATCGCCTCGATCACCGAGCAGGCCGCGCCGCTGCAGATCACCCACGTCGCCCAGTACCCGGCCACCACGATCGGCTTCGACACCGCGTCCGGCGTGAAGCTGGGCACGGCGGTCAGCGCGATCAAGGAAGCGGCGCAGGAGATCAAGCTGCCGGCTTCCGTCACCATGACCTTCCTGGGCGCCTCCGGGGCTTACCAGAACTCGCTGTCGAACCAGCTGTGGCTGATCCTGGCGGCGGTGGTCTGCGTCTACATCGTGCTGGGCGTGCTGTACGAGAGCTACATCCACCCGCTGACCATCCTGTCGACCCTGCCGTCGGCCGGCGTCGGCGCGCTGCTGGCGCTGATGGTGACCGGCCAGGGCCTGGGCGTGATCGGCATCATCGGCATCATCCTGCTGATCGGCATCGTGAAAAAGAACGCGATCATGATGATCGACTTCGCCATCGAGGCGGAACGGGACGAGGGCAAGGACCCGCGCACGTCGATCCACCAGGCCGCGATGCTGCGCTTCCGCCCCATCATCATGACGACCCTGGCAGCGCTGTTCGCGGCGGTCCCGCTGATGTTCGGCTGGGGCGAGGGCGCCGAGCTGCGCCGTCCGCTGGGCCTGGCCATCTTCGGCGGCCTGATCGTCAGCCAGATGCTGACCCTGTTCACCACCCCGGTGATCTACCTGGCCTTCGACCGCCTGGCGCGGCGCTGGGGCGGCGAAGCGCCGGCCAAGCCGCACGGGCCGGGTTCCGATGACGGTCCGGGCGGCGGGCATCCGCAAGCCTGGCCGGCACCGCAGCAGCCGGCCCTGCTGACGCCGCAGCCGGCAAGCCAGAAGCGGATCGACGATCCGCACGGAGCGGGCGCATGAACCTGTCGCAGCCGTTCGTGCGGCGCCCGATCGCGACCGTGCTCCTGACTCTGGGCCTGGCCCTGGCGGGCATCGCCGCCTTCTTCGTGCTGCCCGTCTCGCCGCTGCCCCAGGTGGACTTCCCGGCGATCTCGGTGTCGGCCAACCTGCCGGGCGCGAGCCCGGACACGATGGCGTCCTCGGTCGCCACGCCGCTCGAACGCAGGCTGGCCGTCATCGCCGGCGTCAACGAGATCACCTCCAGCAGCGGCAACGGCTCGACCCGCATCAACCTGCAGTTCGACCTGAACCGCCAGATCGATTCCGCCGCGCGCGAAGTGCAGGCGGCGATCAACGCCTCGCGCGCCGACCTGCCGGCGACCCTGCGCAGCAACCCGACCTACCGCAAGGCCAATCCCTCCGACGCGCCGGTGATCATCCTGGCGCTGACCTCGAAGACGCGCAGCCCGGGCCAGATCTACGACGAGGTCTCGAACACCGTCCAGCAGAAGCTGGCCCAGGTGCGCGGCGTCGGCGACGTCGAGATCGGCGGCGGCTCGCTGCCGGCGGTGCGGGTCGACCTGAACCCCTTCCAGATGAACCGCTACGGCCTGTCCAGCGAGGACGTGCGCGCGGCCATCCAGGCCAGCAATCCGAACCGCCCGAAAGGCGCACTGGAAGGCAGCGGCATGCGCCTGCAGATCTATTCGCAGGCGAATACCCCGACCAACGGACGCACCGCGGCCGACTACCGCGGCCTGGTGGTGGCCTGGCGCGACGGCGCCGCGATCCGCCTGCAGGACATTGCCGACGTCACCGACGGCGTCGAGAACATCAACACCCTCGGCCTGTTCAACGGCCAGCCGGCGGTGATCGTGCTGGTGACCAGCCAGCCGGGCGCCAACGTCATCGAGACCGTCGACGGCGTGCGCGCATTGCTGCCGACCCTGCAGGCCCAGCTGCCGGCCGACGTCAGCATGCAGGTGGCCTCGGACCGCACCAACTCGATCCGCGCCTCGCTGCACGAGATCGAACTGACGCTGATGATCTCGATCCTGCTGGTGGTCGCCGTGGTCAGCGTATTCCTGAGAAGCGCGCGCGCCACCATCGTGCCGGCGGTGGCGACCGTGGTCTCGCTGCTCGGCACCTTCGGCGTCATGTACCTGCTCGGCTTCTCGATGAACAACCTGTCGCTGATGGCGCTCACCGTCGCTACCGGCTTCGTGGTCGACGACGCCATCGTGGTGCTGGAGAACACCAGCCGCCACGTCGAGCAGGGCATGGACCGCATGAAGGCGGCCCTGCTGGGCGCGCAGGAAGTGGGCTTCACGGTGCTGTCGATCAGCCTCTCGCTGGTCGCGGTGTTCATCCCGCTGCTGTTCATGGGCGGCCAGGTGGGCCGGCTGTTCCGCGAGTTCGCGGTGACCCTGTCGGCGGCGGTGATGATCTCGCTGGTGATCTCGCTGACCACCACGCCGATGCTGTGCGCGGTACTGCTCAAGGGCGGCCACGTGGAACGCAAGCCGGGCAGGCTGGCGCAATGGGCGGAGCGCGGCTTCAACCGCATCCTGAAGAGCTACGAGCACGCGCTCGACTGGGCGCTGGACATGAAGCTGCTGGTGATGCTGATCCTGGCCTTCGTGGTGGGCCTGAACGTGTTTTTGTTCTCGGCCGCGCCGAAGGGCTTCTTCCCGCAGCAGGACACCGGCCAGATCAACGGCGGCATCCGCGCCGACCAGAGCATCTCCTTCCAGGCCATGCAGGAAAAGCTGCGCCAGCTGGTCAACATCATCAAGAGCGATCCGGCGGTCGATACCGTGGTCGGCTTCACCGGCGGTTCGCGCGCCGGCGGCGGCTTCATGTTCCTGAACCTGAAGCCGGTGGGCGAGCGCGCGAAAGGGGAGAGCGGCCAGGCCGTGATCGCCCGCCTGCGGCCCAAGCTGGCGCGGGTCACCGGCGTGCAGCTGTTCCTGAACCCGGTGCAGGACCTGCGCATGGGCGGACGCCAGAGCAACTCGACTTACCAGTACACGCTCAAGAGCGACAACCGGGCCGACCTCAAGATGTGGGCGACGCGCCTGGCCGACGCCATGAAACAGCAGAAGGCGCTGATCGACGTCGACACCGATCAGGCCGAGAACGGCGTCGAGACCTATGTCGACATCGACACGCAAAGCGCGGCGCGCCTGGGCATCAGCGCCAAGGACGTCGACAATGCGCTGTACAACGCCTTCGGCCAGCGCCAGGTCGCCAACATCTACGATGAGCTGAACCAGTACCACGTGATCATGGGCGTGGCGCAGAAGTATGCGCAGTCGCCGCAGGCGCTGGACGATGTCTACGTGCCGGCGAAGAGTGCCGGCGCGTCGTCGGCCACTTCTTCCAGTACCGGCACGGGCACGGTCGGCGCCACGTCCGGCAGCTCCACCAGCTCCACCAGCTCGACCGCCAGCGCCGGCACCCCGGCCGCGCCCAGCAACCTGACGGCGGCGCGCGACCCGTCCAGCGGCTCGGCGCTGTCGACCAGGTCGACCCCCATGGTGCCGCTGTCGGCGATCGCGAAATTCGCCGAGCGCTCGACCCCGAGCTCGGTGAACCACCAGGACGGCGAGCTGGCCACCACCGTCTCCTTCAACCTGAACCAGGGCTATTCGCTGTCCGACGGCCAGGCCGCGGTGCGCGACGCCGAGGCGGCGATCGGCATGCCGGTCAACGTGCGCGGCAGCTTCCAGGGCCAGGCCAAGCAGGCGCAGGAATCGAACCAGCAGCAGCCGCTGCTGATCCTGGCGGCCATCGTCGTGATCTACATCGTGCTGGGCATCCTGTACGAGAGCCTGATCCACCCGATCACCGTGCTGTCGACCCTGCCGTCGGCGGGCGTGGGCGCGGTGCTGGCCCTGCTGATGTTCAAGATGGAGTTCTCGATCATCGCGCTGATCGGCGTCTTCCTACTGATCGGCATCGTCAAGAAGAACGCGATCCTGATCATCGACTTCGCGCTCGAGGCGGAGCGCGCGCGCGGCCTGTCCGCCACCGAGGCGGTGCGCGAGGCCTGCCTGCTGCGCTTTCGGCCGATCCTGATGACGACCCTGGCTGCCGCCCTGGGCGCGCTGCCGCTGGCGATCGGCTTCGGCGAAGGCTCCGAGCTGCGCCAGCCGCTCGGCATCGCCATCATCGGCGGCCTGATCGCCAGCCAGCTGCTCACGCTGCTGACCACGCCCGTGGTCTACGTCTACCTCGACAAGCTGCGCCGCGCCAGCCCGCACGAGCGCGAGCTGGCGCGCCATCCCCACGAACACGAGTCTCCGGTTACCACTCAATGAAAAGAACCATGCGTACCAACCCGTCCCTGCGATCGATCACCCTTGCCATGCTGGCTGCCGCGCTGGTCTCCGCCTGCGCCGTCGGCCCCGCCTACCAGCGCCCGACGGCGCCCGAGCCGGCGGCCTTCAAGGAGCTGCAGGGATGGGTGCCGGCGGCGCCTGCCGATGCGCTGGAGCGCGGGCCGTGGTGGACGCTGTTCGACGACCCGCAGCTGAACGAATTGGCGGCCAGCGTCGAGGTCTCGAACCAGAACGTGGCGGCGGCGGTGGCGGCCTACGCCCAGGCGCGCGCCCTGGTGTCCGAACAGCGCGCCTCGCTGTTCCCGAGCGTGACCCTGAACGGCTCGGGCACGCGCTCGGGCACGCGCGGCGGCGGCAGCGGCAATGCCACCGTCGACGCCAACGGCAACATCATCGGCGGCGGCAGCGCGGGCGGCGGCGCGCGGAACGCCTACCGGCTGTCGCTGGGCACCAGCTGGGAACCGGACGTGTGGGGCCGCCTGCGCGCCGGCGTGACCGCCGCCAGCGCCAGCGCCCAGGCCAGCGCCGCCGACCTCGCCGCGGCGCGCCTGTCGGCCCAGGGCGAGCTGGCGGCCGACTACCTGCAGCTGCGCGCGATCGACGCCCAGCGCGCGCTGCTGGCCACCACCATCGAAGGCTACCAGCGGGTGCTGACGATCACCCGCAACCGCTACGACGCCGGCATCGCGCCGCACTCGGACGTCTACCAGGCCGAGACCCAGCTCGCCAGCGCCCAGAGCGACGACCTGAGCCAGGCCCGCCAGCGCGCCCAGCTGGAGCATGCGATCGCGGTCCTGGCCGGCAAGGCGCCGGCCGACCTGTCGATCGCGCCGCGGCCGCAGGGGCAGGCGCAGTACATCTTCTTCGTGCCGGAGGTGCCAATCGGCGTGCCCTCGACCCTGCTGCAGCGCCGTCCGGACATCGCCGGCGCCGAACGCCGCGTGGCCGCCGCCAACGAGCAGATCGGCATCGCGCGCTCGGCCTACTTCCCGAACATCGGCTTGAGCGCCTCCTACGGCACCTCGGCCAGCAAGGTGAGCGAGCTGTTCAACGCATCGGCCGCGGCATGGTCCTTCGGCCTGTCGGCCGCCCAGACCCTGTTCGACGCCGGCGCCACCCGCGCCCGCGTGGAAAGCGCGCGCGCCGCCCACGAGGAAGCGGTGGCGCGCTACCGCCAGACCGTGCTGACCGCCTTCGCCGACGTCGAAGACCAGCTGTCCACCACCCGCGTGCTGAGCCAGCAGCAGGAACTCCAGCGCCGCGCCTCGGAAGCCGCCGACAAGGTCGAGCAGCAGGTGCTGAACCGCTACAAGGCCGGCCAGGTCAGCTACTCCGAAGTGGTGCAGGCCCAGGTCACCGCCCTGAACGCCCGCCGCTCTCTCGTCACGACCCAATCCACCCGCCAGACCACGGCCGTGGCCCTGATCCAGGCCCTGGGCGGCGGCTGGCACGCCGAGTAAGCCAGCAACTTAAAATTCGGGGTCAGAGCACTTTTTGCTGATAATTCGGGGTCAGAGCACTTTTTCTGGAAAGGTCTTTGGTGAAATACTCTGGCGCTAGGGTGCAGGGCCGCGCTACTCAGGCCCGTCCTTATCCTTCGCAAGAAATGCCGTTAAGCTTTTGCCCCAAAATGTGCTCTGACCCCTAATTTTGCGAGAAATGCGCTCTGACCCCGAATTTTTGAGAACGGGCTCGCCCGCGTGGGCGGCTCTTTATTTGCTTGGCACCATCGTGCTGACGGTGTGGATGCGGCGTGCCGATTTCAGGCGCGGCGGGCGGCCGGCGGGTGTTGCTGTGCTGGATGTGCTGGCCAGCGTGAGCCTGTCGATTCCAGCGCTGGCTTATTGGGATGCGGATATTGCCACCGGCCTAGGCGATCTGCCGCTGCGGCTGCTGTTCGTCCTCGGCGTGCTGGGCCTGCTCGGCTTCGTTGCCCATGACGCCCGCACCATGCTGCAGCATCCGCGCATGACGCCGCGCCAGCGCCGGATCTTTGCCGCGGTCGGCGCGGCGGCGGTGCTGTTGCCGTCGTCGATCGAGCTGTGGTGGGGCGGCGCGGCCCTGGTCCACATCCACGCTTCCCCTGAAGAACTTGCCCAAAAAAGTGCTCTGACCCCGAATTACGGTTTGATCTAGGTCGATTGCTGGCGTTGCGCCCAGCGGGCGGCCAGGATCGCGCAGACCATCAGCTGGATCTGGTGGAAGAGCATCACCGGCAGGATCACCATGCCCAGTGCACCCGGTGCGAACAGGACCTTGGCCATCGGCACGCCGCTCGACAGGCTCTTCTTCGAGCCGCAGAAGACGATGGTGATCTCGTCCTCGCGCGAGAAACCCAGGCGGCGGCTGGCGAAAGTGGCCAGGCCGAGGGCGAGCGCCAGCAGCACGCAGCACAGCACGCCCAGGCCGATCAGGGTCGGCAGCGACAGCTTGTGCCACAGGCCTTCGTTGACGGATTCGCTGAAAGCCGTGTAGACCACCAGCAGGATCGAGCCCTGGTCGACGATCTTCAGCATCGGCTTGTGGCGGTCGACCCAGGTGCCGATCCAGGGGCGCAGGAACTGGCCGGCCAGGAAGGGCAGCAGCAGCTGTTCGACGATGCTGACGATGGCGTCCAGCGAGGATCCGCCCGCCGACGATGCGCCCTGCACGATCAGGGTACCCACCAGCAGCGGCGTGACGAAGATGCCGACGAAGTTCGAGGCCGAGGCGCTGCACACGGCGGCGGCCACATTCCCGCGCGCCACCGAGGTGAAGGCGATCGACGACTGCACGGTCGAGGGCAGGGTGCACAGGAACAGGAGACCGATGTAGAGGTCCGGGGGCAGCACGCTGGTCGCCAGCGGCTTCATCGCCAGGCCCAGCAGCGGGAACATCACGAAGGTCGAGGCCAGTACCAGCAGGTGCAGGCGCCAGTTGGTCAGCCCCGACACCATGGCTTCGCGCGACAGCTTGGCGCCGTGCAGGAAGAACAGCAGGCCGATCGCGAAGGTGGTGACCTTGCCGAACACCACCGCGGTCTCGCCCTGGCAGGGCAGCACGCTGGCCAGCGCCACGGTGCAGAGCAGCATGACGGTGAAGGAATCAGGGATCAGACCGCGCACGGCGGCGGTGAGGCGGGCAAGGGCAGACATGAGGGCTTTATTCGCAAACATCGACGGAGCAACCTTCTATTCTATCGCGTTGCAACATCCGCCGCTGACAGGCGCTGACCGCCGCGGTCGTCAATACGCGGCAAAAGCACAAGGTGATGTTTGGAGAGAAAGTTATTTCCAGTCATAACCAAGGACGATATACTCGCGCTTGCTTTTTATTCACCCTGGGGTCTACCGTGTTCAAATCCACGCTTCTTAACTTCGCTCTGCCTGCCGTCGCAATCATGGGGGTCATCGCCTCCGCTCACGCCGACGAGGGCCAGTGGCAGCCGCACCAGCTGCCGCAGCTGAAGTCCGAACTCAAGCGCATCGGCATCACCATCCCGGCCGAGAAGCTGGCCGACCTGTCCAAGCACCCGATGAGCGCCATCGTCTCGCTCGGCGGCTGCTCGGCCTCCTTCGTCTCGCCGGACGGCCTGGTCGTGACCAACCACCACTGCGCCTACGGTGCGGTGCAGCGCAACTCGACCCCGGAGCACAACTACAT
The DNA here is from genome assembly GCF_052115005.1 of Massilia sp. 2TAF26. NCBI lineage: Bacteria > Pseudomonadati > Pseudomonadota > Betaproteobacteria > Burkholderiales > Oxalobacteraceae > Massilia > Massilia sp. 2TAF26. The sequence continues at coordinate 67,306 of NZ_JBFRFV010000023.1, read as the reverse complement.
CGTCAACGGCTACCTGGCCAAGACCCGCGACGCCGAACTGCCGGGCGGCCCGAACACCCTGGTCTACGTGACCGAGAAGGTCGAGAACGTGACCGACCGCGTCCTCAAGGGCCTGTCGCCCAGCCTGTCGGGCAAGGAGCGCCACGAGCAGGTCGAGAGCCGCATCAAGGCCCTGATCGCCGAATGCGAAAGCAGTGACAAAGGAGCCTACCGTTGCTCGGTGCCGGCCTTCCACCGCGGCGGCGAGTACTACCGCATCAAGCAGCTGATGATCCGCGACGTGCGCCTGGTGTACGCGCCGGCGGACTCCGTCGGCAACTTCGGCGGCGACATCGACAACTACGAGTTCCCGCGCCAGGCCGGCGACTTCTCCTTCCTGCGCGCCTACGTCGGCAAGGATGGCCGCCCAGCCGATCCTTCGCCGGACAACGTGCCGTACAAATCGAAGGACTTCCTGGTGGTGTCGGCCGAAGGCCTGAAGGCCGGCGATCCGATCCTGCTGGCCGGTTATCCGGGTCGCACCAGCCGCTACAAGCTGCCGTCCGAAGTCCGCTTCGCGCGCGACGTCGACTACCCGGCCAAGGCCGCATCGATCACCGCCGACCTGTCGGTGATCGCAGCAAGCACCATGGGCAACCCGAACTGGGACGTGCGCTACGCCAGCGTGGCGAAGAGCCTGAACAACGTACTGAAGAAGACCCAGGGCCTGATGGACGGCTTCGCGCGCACCGACATCGCCGCCATCAAGGACAAGCAGGATGCCGAGTTCCGCAGCTGGTACAAGCAGCATGGCAAAGGCGGCAGCCTGCTGTCCGACCTCGACACCGCGATCGGCAACGACATGGCCGGCTCGCAGCAGGAAGCGGCATGGCTTGAGGCCACCCACAGCGACCTGCTGAAGAGCGCGCGCACCCTGTACCGCCTGTCACTCGAGCGCCAGAAGCCGGACGCCCAGCGCGAAGCCGGCTACCAGGAGCGTGACCTGTCCTTCATCAAGGCGCGCCTGACCCGCCTCGAACAGTCCTTCGTGCCGAGCGTGGACCAGGCCCGCTGGCAGGCGGCCCTGAACCGCTACGCCAGGATCGACGCCAAAAACCATCCGCAGGGCCTGGACGCGCTGCTGCCGAAGGCCGACGCGGTCCCGGCGATGGTCAAGTCGACCGAACTGGCCGACACCGCCAAGCGCCTGGCCTGGATCGGCAAGGATCCGGAAGCCTTCCGCAAGTCGAACGATCCCTTCATCCAGCTGGCCGTGCGCCTGCACGACACCGGCATGGCGCTGGAAGACCACCGCAAGGAAGTCGACGGCAACCTGGAACGTGTGATCCCGCAGTACATGGAAGCCGTGATCGCCTGGAAGAAGTCGCAGGGCAAACCGGTCTACCCGGACGCCAACTCGACCCTGCGCGTGACCTACGGCACCGTGGGTTCGTACCAGGCGCGCGACGGCGTCGTCAAGGGCCCGTTTTCGACCGTGCAGGGCATCCTCGAGAAGAACACCGGCAAGGAGCCGTTCAACGCCCCGGACAATCTGCTGCAGGCGATCCGCGACAAGCGCTACGGCGTGTTCAAGGATCCGGTGCTGGGCACCGTGCCGGTCGACTTCCTGTCGAGCGCCGACACCACCGGCGGCAACTCGGGTTCCGCGGTGATGAACAAGCGCGGCGAACTGGTCGGCCTGAACTTCGATTCGACCTACGAGTCGATCACCAAGGACTGGTACTTCGACCCGGTGATCACCCGCGCGATCCACGTCGACATCCGCTACATGCTGTGGGTGATGAAGGAAGTCGACCATGCCGACAACCTGTTGAAGGAAATGACGATCAAGTATCCGAAGAAGTAAGCGGATCAGTCCCACCATCGTCCCCGCCTTCGCGGGGACGATGTTTTCAGGCAGCCGGAAACCAGATATCGAAGCGCGTCTCACCCGCCCCCGCGGGCGCCAGCGCACAACCGGCCCCATGCCGCTGCAGCACCTCCCGCACGAACATCAGGCCGATTCCCTGGCCTCCGCGCTTGGTGCTGAAGAAGGGCGTGAACAGGCGCTGCGCCTGCCCGTCCTCGAGCAGGCCGCCGGAGTCGATCACCGACAGCCGAACGCGCTCGCCCAGATCTTCCAGTTCCACACGAATCGCGCCGCCGCTCGAACCGTCGCGCGCATTGCGCTCGTCGATGGCTTCGACCGCGTTCTTGACGATGTTCAGCAGGGCCGGTTCGATCAGGTTCACGTCGAGCGGCATCGGCGCCACCGTATCGCAGCGGCTCCAGCCCAGCTGGATGCCGCGCGCATTGCACTGTTCCCGGTTCAGCCACAGGATGTCGTCGACCACGTCCTGCAGGCGGGTCGGGCGCGGCTCCGGCGCCGGCATTTTCACCACCCGCGTGAAGCGGTCGATGAATTCGCCCAAGCTGACGTTGCGGCGCTTGACGGCGACGATGGCGGTCACGAAGTCGCCGGCGTCGCGCTCCGCCAGCTGGCCGCGGTAGGTCAGCAGGGAGTCGAGCACCGAGCCGGTGGCCGCCACCGTGTTGTTGACCTCATGCGCCAGCACGCGGATCAGGCGCGCATAGGTGGCGCGTTCGGAGTCCTCGAGTTCCGCGGTCAGCTCCTCGACGATCAGGAAGTGGCGTGCGAAGCCGCGGTCGAAGAAGCGGCTGCGCTGGGCGCGATAGCGGCGTCCCTCGGTGTCGACCAGCAGGCGGCTGTCGCCGAGGGCGAGGGCGTCGAGCTGGCGCGCCAGGTCGCGGCTGCGCGCGCGGCCGCGCTCGTCGAGCGCCGGGTCGAAGGCCGCGTCATCGCCGGTCCAGGCAGACAGCGGCTTGCCGAGCGGCGCATCGAGTCCCAGCAGGGCGGTGGCGCTGGCGTTCACCAGGCTGATCGCATGGTCGAAATCGAACACCAGCACCGCGCTCGGCGTGGCTTCCAGCAGCCGTTCCAGGAAGCCCTGCTGCTCGCCGATCGCCAGGCGCTCGCGGTGCAGCGCGGTCAGCATGCCGTTGAACATGCCGACCAGGTCGTCGAGTTCCGTCACCCCGGGCGCCGCCAGCCGCGAGGCGTATTGCTGGTCCTGCAGCAGGTCGTGGAAGCGGCGCGTGTAGCCGAGCGGTTCTAGAGCGCCGCGGATCAGCCACCAGCCCAGCGCAAAGCTGGCCGCCAGCATCAGCTCGGCGCCGACGAACAGCAGCGGGCGTTCAGGCAGCAGCAGGACGGCGCAGCCCCCCAGCGCCAGGTGCAGGAGTGCGAGGTAGACGGCCAGCCGCGTCTGGAGCCTGGGCGGCTGGAGCTTCAATGCTCGAAGCTTCATTCCTCGCGCACGCCGGCGCCCAGGCCGTGGCGTTCGAGGCGGCGGTACAGGGCCGTACGCGACAGGCCGAGCGCCTTGGCCATGCGCGAGATATTCCCCGCGTGCTGCTGCAGCGCCTGTTCGATCATGTGACGCTCCACCTGCTCGAGCGTCATCCCGTCCACGCCCAGGCGCGCCCCCGGTACGCCCTCGTCGACCGCGCTGGCGGCCAGGAAGTCGGCCTGGCCGAGATGCTGCTTGCCGGCCAGGAGCAGGGCACGCTCCAGGGTCTGCTTGAGCTGGCGGATATTCCCCGGCCAGGGCTGGTTCGACAGCCAGTCCAGCGCGCCGGGCGCCAGCACGACCTCGCCCAGGCCGTAGCCCTCGGCGACGCCGGCGGCGATGTGGCGCGCCAGCAGCGGGATGTCGCTGCGCCGCTCGCGCAGCGGCGGCAGGCGGATCGTGATCAGGTTCAGGCGGTAGAACAGGTCTTCGCGGAATTCGCCGCTCGCCACCAGCTCTGCCAGCTCGCGGTTGGTGGCCGACACCACGCGCAGGTCGGCCTGGGTCGTGGAGCTGGCGCCGACCGCCTGGTAGCGCTGGTCCTGCAGCACGCGCAGCAGCTTGACCTGGTCGCCGCGCTGCAGCTCGCCGATCTCGTCGAGGAAGAGCGTGCCCTTGTCGGCGCTGGCGATGTGGCCCTTGCGGTCGCTGCGCGCATCGGTGAAGGCCCCGCGTACATGGCCGAACATCTCGCTCTCGAACAAGGTCGGCGTGATCGCACCCATATTGATCTTGACGATGGGATGAGCGGCGCGCGGGCTGTTGCGGTGGATGGCGTCGGCGATCAGCTCCTTGCCGGTGCCGCTCTCGCCGAGGATCAGCACCGGCGCGCGGGTGTGCGCCACCTGGGCGATGGTTTCCAGCACCTTCAGCAGCTTCGGATGCTCGCCGACGATGCCGGAAAAGTCGCATTGCGCGTCGAGCGCGCGGCGGGTGAGGGCGGGCGTACGCGCCGGCCTTGCCAGCTCCAGCGTGGCCTCGACCAGCGCCACCAGCTGGGCGTTGTCCCAGGGCTTGGTGAAGAAGTTGGCGGCGCCGGCCTTCACGCCGCGCACCGCCAGCGAAATCGAACCCCAGGCCGTCATCAGGAGCACCGGCAGCGCCGGCTGCAGCTGCTTGATGCGGGCCAGCAGGTCCAGTCCTTCCTCGCCGCTGGTCTGCAGGGAGAAGTTCATGTCCTGTAAAACCAGGTCGAACTGCGGGTCGACCGGGCCGGCCTGCAGCTGCTCCAGCGCCTGCTGCGGACCGTCGGCGCAGACCGCCTCGAAGCCGGACTGCTTGAGCAGCAGGGCCAGCGAGACCTGGACTGCGCTGTCGTCGTCGACGATCAGGATGCGCCGCTTGCGTGTTGCTTCCATATTTTTAATGCGAACCTTTTTATTCGTAGTGCAGCGCTTCGGTCGGACTCAGGCGGCTGGCGCGCCAGCCCGGGTAGAGCGAGCAGAGCAAGGATAGCAGATAGATCACGGCCATCGACAGCCCGGCGGCGCCGATGAAGACTTGCCAGTCCAGGTTCTCGCCGATGGCCCCAGTGAGCGGCAGCTGCACCAGCAGCACCAGTCCGAGCACCATCGCGAAAGAGCTGACAAGCAGCTGTTCGGCGACGATCTGGCGGTAGATGTCGGCGGCGCGGGCGCCGATGGCGCGGCGCAGGCCGATCTCCGGGATGCGCCGCGTGGTGTTCTGCCACAGTACGCCGAACAGTCCGAAGGCCACCATGGTCAGCATGAAGGCGGCGATCACGCTGAGGACGGCCAGCGGCACCAGGTGTTCCTTCAGCAGCGAGGCGCGCATCGCCGTCAGCGGCGCGATCTCATAGGACCAGTCGTTACGGATCAGCTTGAGCTGGCGGTTCAGCTTCGCCTCGAAGGCGCGCGGCGTACCGGGCGCCACCTTCAGCATGATGACGTTCAGGCGCGAGGTGCCGGCCTGCGGCGCGAAGCGTGTCATGATGAAGTTGGCGGGCGCAATCAGCGGCCCCTTGTTGCGGTAGGTGTCGATGATGCCGACCACCTTCAGCGTCTGCGCGACCTTGTTCTCGGTATGGGTCAGCTGCTGGCCCAGGGCATCCTTCCCGGGGAACATGGCCGCCGCCATGCGCCGGTCCATGACCACCGGCTGTACCGCCGCGCCTTCGTCGCTGGCGTCGAACCAGCGTCCGCGCACCATCTTCATGCCGATCGCGTCGGCGAAACCCTCGTCGGCCTCGAGGATGTTGGTGTTGACGTCGGCGCCGGTCTGCGGCGACTTGAAGGAGGTGTGCCAGGTCGACATCCGGTACGGCGCGTAGGCGGCGAAGCCGACCGTGCGCACCTCCGGCAGCGCCTGCAGGCCGCGGCGCAGGGTGTCGTAGGTATCGGCCGGGATCTTCGCGGTGTCCTCGCCGGTGCGGATCGTGACCGCCCAGGTGTCGCTGCCGTCGAAGCCGATCGGTTCGCGATACAACTGCCAGTAGCGTAGCGCGAAGGCGGCCACGCCGAACACGATGGCGAAGGCGAGCAGGATTTCGAGGCTCAGTAACAGGTTCCTGGATTTGCGCTTCCAGGTCAGCTTCAACAGGTGGCGCAGCATCATGCGGCTCCTTTCAGGGCGTGGACGGGATCGAGACGCGACATCTTCCAGGCCGGGATCAGCCCGGACAGCAGGCCGAAGACGAAGGACAGCAGCATGCCGCAACCAAACACCGGCAGGTTGACGCTCACCTGCAGGTAGGGAATCAGCTGCGATTGCTCCAGCCACCACAGCACCCCCTGTGTGGCGGCCAGGCCGAGCAGGCCGCCGGCCAGGCACAGCAGGATGTTCTCGACCACCAGCTGTCCGGCCAGCTGCATGCTGGTGGCGCCGAAGGCCTTGCGTACCCCGATCTCGGCGCTGCGTTCGAGGATGCGCCCCATGTTCAGGTTGACCAGGTTCAGGGCCGGCAGCAGCATGAACACCAGCATGCCGCCGGCGATATACGCCAGCAGCTTGCGGGCGCCGGAATCCTGGCCCTCGTCCCGGTTGATCTCGCCGCCGAGCAGGTTGCGGGCGAAAAGGTCGAGCTTGCTGTCGGCCCAGAAGGTCGTGGTGGCGAAGGTCTTCGGGTCTTCCGCCACATAGCCCTTGGCGATGCGCGCGACTTCCTGCTGGATACGCGGCAGGTCGGCCTTGTCCCTGGCCAGCAGCATGGCGGCGAAGGAGCCGGTGAGCTGGTTCTGGTAGTCGCTCGACGGGAAGGTGGAGAGCGGCGCCCACATGTCGGCATAGGCATTGAAGTGGATGACATCGTCGACCACGCCGATCACGCGGAACAGCTGGCCGCCTGCGCTGATGGTCTGGCCGACCGCTTGTTGCGGCGCGCCGCCGAACAGCCTGCGGGCGGTCGAGGCGTTGATCACGGCCACCAGGCGGCCGCCGGCTTCATCGTCCTCGTTCGGCAGGCGCCCCGCCAGCACCTTGAAGTCGAGGATCTTCCAGTAGTCGGCGTCCACGCGCCTCATCTGCAGCTCGCTGACGCGGTCGCCCTGGTAGACCGATACCGCGTCCGGCGTGGTGAAGGCGGACACCCGCTCGACCCCCGGCATGGGCTTGAGGTATTTGTCGATGGTCTTGAAGCCCAGCGTGCCGGTGCGGATGGTGCTGTGGTCGGCGCTCATGCTGCGCATGGTGTAGATCTGCAGGAAGCGCTCGCTCTTCCCTTCGACGCCGGTCGGCCAGAAGGTGGTTTCCAGCAGGGCGCTGATCACCATCAGCACCACCAGGGTGAGCACGATGCAGGCCAGGTTGATCGCCGTGAACAGCTTGCGGCGCATGAAGACCTTCCAGGCGGTGAGCAGGTAGTTACGCAGCATGGAGGTGCTCCGGCGTGACCAGCTGGCCGTCGAACAGGCGCACGATACGGTGGGTGCGGCGCGCTTCGCGCTCGTCGTGGGTGACCATCACCACGGTGGTGCCCTCGGCGTTCAGCTTGAGCAGGATGTCCATGACTTCCTCGCCCATCTTGCTGTCCAGGTTACCGGTCGGTTCGTCGGCCAGCAGCACTTTCGGCTGGCCGACGATGGCGCGCGCGATCGCCACGCGCTGCTGCTGGCCGCCCGACAGCTGGTTCGGGTAGTGGTCCATGCGTGCACCCAGGCCCACCTTTTCGAGGGCCTCGCGCGCCAACCGGCGCCGCTCGCTGCCGCTGCCGCTGCGGTAGAGCAGAGGCAGTTCGACATTGTCGATCACGCGCAGGTCCGGGATCAGGTGGAAGCTCTGAAAGATGAAGCCGAAGGTGCGGTTGCGCATGCCGGCCAGCTGGCGGTCGCCGTAGCGGGCAACCGAAGTGCCGCCGACTTCCACGCTGCCCTTGCCGGGCCGGTCGAGCAGGCCGATGATGTTCAGCAGCGTGCTCTTGCCGCAGCCGCTCGGTCCCATCATGGCGACGAATTCGCCTTCCCTGACGTGCAGGTCGATGTCTTTCAGGGCCAGGGTTTCGACCTTGTCGGTGCGGTAGGTCTTGCTGACCTTGTTCAGTCTGATCATTGTTGTTCCCCTCGTTTTCTCAGTCAATTCGAAATGCGGATGCTGTCCAGATCCTTGAAAGTACTGGTGTCGGACACGATGAAGCGGTCGCCGGCACGGGCGCCGTTCACGACTTCGACCAGCTTGCCGTCGCTCGAGCCGAGCTCGATCCAGGTCTTGCTGGCGGCGCCTTCGTGCACGGCAAAAGCCGGCTGGCGGCCCTTGCCGTTGAAGGCGGCGCCGTTGTCGATCACCAGCACGTTCGCGCGGCTGGCGGTGACGACGTTGACGTCGACCCGCATCTTGTTGCGCAGGTGCGGGTTGTGCGGCTGTTCGAGGTCGACCAGCAGCTTGATGGTGCCGTTCTGGATTTCGGGCAGGATGGTGTGCACGCGGCCGGCCAGGATTTCGCCGTTCTGCTCGACGCGCACAGGCTGGCCGGCGGCCAGCTGGCGGGCGTGGAAGTCGGACAGGGACGCTTCGACGCGGTAGTTGTTCAGCTCCGACACGCGCGCCACCAGCTGGCCGGCGGCGACGCTGGCGCCTTCTTCCTCGACCACCGAAGTCAGCATGCCGGAGAAGGGCGCGGTCACCCTGGTTTGCTGCAGCAGGCCGTCCTGGCGGGCGATCTGCTTCTGCAGGATCTCCTTTTGCAGATTCGCGGCGGCGATGGCGCTGGCGGTGGCGCGCCGCGTGTCCTCGATCAGCTCGTGCTGCTGGCGCAGCTGGACTTCGTTGCGCTGCACGTTGAGTTCCGAGGTCAGCAGGTCCTGGCCCGATACCAGGCCGCTTTCGCGCAGCTTGCGGTTGCGTTCGCGCAGCGCGCGGCTGGACTGGAGGTCGATCTCCAGCAGTTCGATGGCGGACCTGGTCTGCTTGAGCTTCTGGTCCATCTCCAGCTTGAGCACGACGACCCTGTTTTCCTGCTGCGCCAGCTGCTCCTTCAGGGCTTCCAGCGCCAGGCGGATCTCGCGGTCGTCCAGTTCCAGCAGCAGCTCGCCCTGCCTGACCTGCTGGCCCGGCTTGGCGTGGACCTTGGCGATGCGGCTGGCGCCGGGGCTGGACACGACCTCCTCGTGTACGGGAATGACCACGCCGGCGGCGTTGATGGTGTTGTCGACGCTGCCGGGCCGCACCTCCGCCACCACGATGTCGGCGGCGGAAACGCCCGGCCGCACGACGCGGTTGATGCCCCAGGCGGCGCCGAGGAAGCCGGCGCACAGCAGGAGGCCGGTGGCGAGCCGAAAGTGGCGGCGGCGGCGGAGCAGATCGATGCCGATGGCTTGGTCCATGACGATGCTTGCGATGAAGGAGTGAAGATGCATCCTTTATTGCAAGCATCGTGCCAGCACCGCTTCACTGGGCGGAAGCCGCCATCAGGCGCCGGGTCCTGCCCGTGCGCGGGCAAGGGTGTCCGGATCCGGGCAGTGGCGAGCGTCGCAAGGGCGCCTACTGGCCGAGATGTCTGGCCAGGAAGGTCTCGAGCCGCTGGTAGAACTCGGTCACGTTCTTCGTGTCGTAGAAGCCGTGGCCTTCGTTGGGAGCAAGGAACCACTCGGGCGTATGACCCGCCTTGACGAGGGCCGCGCGCATCGCTTCCGCGTGTTCGACCGGCGCCCGCTTGTCCTTGCCGCCGTGGACCAGCAGCACCGGCGCCGTGATGTTCGCCGCCAGCGTCACCGGTGACGCCTTCTCCAGCGCGGCCCTGTCGGCGCCCACGGTCTTGCCGATGTAGGCGGCGCGGTAGGCGTCCTTGCGGTTGTTCTCGGGCTTGGCCAGCAGGGTCAGGTCGTACACGCCGATGTAGCCGACCGCGCACTTGAACAGCGCCGGTTCGCGCGCCGCCAGCATCAGTGCCGAATAGCCGCCGAAGCTGGCGCCGTACACGCACATGCGCCGTCCGTCGACCTCGCCCTGCGCCACCGCCCAGCGCACGCCGTCGACCAGGTCGTCCTGGATCTTGCCGCTCCATTCGCGGTAGCCGGCTTCCATGAATCCGTCCCCGCGCCCGCCGGAGCCGCGGAAGTTGACCTGCAGGACCGCATAGCCGCGGCTGGCCAGGAACTGGGCGTCGTTATCGTAGCGCCAGGTGTCGGCGATGCCGAACGGGCCGCCGTGCGGCATCAGCACCAGCGGCACCTTGCTTCCTTGCGCGTGCGCCGGCATGGTCAGGTAGCCGTGCAGTTCGAGACCGTCGCGCGCCTGGAAGCTGATCGGGCGGCGCGGCGCCATCTTGTCGGGGTCGATGGTCTCGAGGGAGGAGAACAGCAGGCTGGCCTTCATGGTCTTGCGGTCGAGCAGATAGAAGGAGCCGGGGTCGCGGTCGCTCGACACGCCGAACAGCAGGACCGTGCCGTCGTCGCTGAAATCGACGAAGCTGACCCGATGGTCTGGGAACTGGGCGCTCAAGTCCCTGTGCAGGCGGGCTTCCGCGCTGTTCTCGTCGAAGTAGACGGCGCGCGGCCGGCCGATCGAGGTCGAGGCGCCGAAGGGTTCGCCCAGCTTGGCGCCGTACATCACGCTGGTGACGCTGCCGGTCCCGTCCTTGAACAGCGTCGTCCGTTTGCCGTCGGCGACCTGCTCGCGGATCAGTTCATACGGGCCGCCGTCGGCCGAGTAGCTGACGTAGAGGGCGCTGTCGTCGGCGTTGAAGCCCATCGGAGCGTAGCGCCGCCCGAGCTGGGCGTCGGCCTTGCGCCAACGCTTGCCGGCATCGTCGAAGCGCATCAGGACCCGTTCCGCGCTGTCGTTCGCACCGAAGGCGAAACGCGGCACCCCGTTGTTCTGGATGACGAAGCCCAGGTCCGACAGCGGCAGGTCGGCCACCAGGCTGCGCACCGCGCTGCGCGAATCGACGTCGTACAGCAAGCTGTGGCTGCCTTCCCAGGCGTGGGAGGCGATGAACAGGTGGCCGTTGCGGCTGCGCGGGATGTCTTCGATGTAGCCATATCCTTCGTCGGCGCCGTAGCGGCTGCCGCGGCTGGAGCTGTTGCGCATCTTGTAGCCGTACAGGTATTCCTGTTTGCCGCCGTCGAGTTCCGCGGCCAGCACCTCGCCGGTGGGAACCGGCTTTTCACGCGAGCCCAGTTCGATGCCCTTGGTGATCGCCAGCCGCGTATTCGTCAGCCACTGGTAATCGAGCGGCACCTCGAAGGCGGGCATGCGGATCGCGCCCGTCATCGTCATCTCCGGCACCGAGTAGAAGGTCACGACGGGAACGAAACGGTCGCCGTCCGGGACCCGCGCCGTGATCGCGATGTGCTTGCCGTCCGGCGCCAGGCGCGGATGCGAGAACTGGTCTTCGTAGACGAAGGCGGCGAGCGGCACGGTGGGCGCGGCCAGGGCGGGCGCCGCGCTGGCGGCCAGCAGGAAGGTACACAACAACAGGGATCGCAGCGTCATGATGGCTCCGTTCGGTCCCGGCGGGACGATCCGCTCATTATGTATGTATGAACCCCCAAATGACTCACCAATTGTCACGCCTTCGGCTTGCGCAATCGCGCTCCAGCTTCGATAATCGACCGCTATGAACGACCCGCTCACCTTCCTCGGCTTCCCGACGACCCCGCTGGAACTCATCTCCTTCGTCCTCTCCATCGTCACGGTGCTGCTCAACATCCGCCGCATCCACTGGGCCTGGCTGTTCGCGATCGTGTCGTCCGCCACCTACGGCGTCGTGTTCTTCGAGGCCCGCCTGTACGGCGACGCCGGCCTGCAGGCGGTCTTCATCGCCGCTGCAGTGTGGGGCTGGTACGAATGGCTGCGCGGTACGGGCGAAGATGACAAGCCGCTGGTGGTGACGCGCCTGGACGCGAAGGGCTGGATCTGGTCGCTGGCCGGATGGGGACTGGGCTTCTATATCCTGTCGTGGTTCCTGCACGCTTACACCGACACCGACGTGCCGCACATGGATGGCTTCCTCACCGCCGGCAGCCTGCTCGGCACCCTGCTGGCGGCGCGCAAGAAGGTCGAGAACTGGCATGTGTGGATCGTGGTCGATATCCTGTACGTCGGCCTGTACGTCTACAAGGACCTGCACCTGACCGCGATCCTGTACGCGGTGTTCGTGGGGATGGCGGCGCTGGGCCTGCGCGCCTGGGCGCGTGCGGCGCGCGAGGGGGCGCGATGACGCGCGGCTCGCTACCGGCGCGGATCGCGATTCTCGGCGCCGAGTCGACCGGCAAGTCGACCCTGGCGCCGGCGCTGGCGGCGCGCTACGGCACGCTGTGGGTGCCGGAGTACCTGCGCGAGTTCGTCGAGACGGAGCAGCGGGTGCCGCGCGAAGAGGACCAGCCCGCGATCGCGCGCGCCCAGCGCGGGCGCGAGGATGCCCTGGCCGCATCGAAGGATGCGCGGCGTTTCCTGTTCTGCGACACCACGCCGCTGATGACGGCGGTCTACAGCCGCATCTACTGGGGCCGGGTGCCGGTGGAACTGCTGGAGATGGAAGCCGCGCACGACTATGCGGCGACCCTGGTGGCGGGCCTGGACCTTCCCTGGGTGCCGGACGGCCTGCAGCGCGAATCGGAAGAGGTGAGGAAGCAGGTGCACGACTGCCTGTTGGCGGTGCTGCGCGAACGGTGCATCCCGTTCACGCTGCTGGAGGGAGACCTGGCGCAGCGGCTGCGCCAGGTGGAGGACCTGCTCGGTCCTCCCTGAGCTTCGCGATCAGAAGTCGAACTGCCCCGACACGCGGAAGGTGCGCGGCGCGCCCGGCAGCAGGTAGCCGCCCAGCGCCGGCGTGACGTCGCGCCAGTAGAACTTGTCGAACAGGTTGTCGACGCGGGCGCGCAGCGTCACTTTCGTCACGCCCAGCTTCATGGCCCAGGCGGCGCCGAGGCCGAACACGTGGTAGTCGGGCACGAACACGCGGTTCTCGACATCGAAGGCCTTCTTGCCCGAGTACTGCCAGTTGGCGTCGACCTTCAGGCCGGGCACTTGCGGCACGGCGTACTCGATCCAGGCGGTCGACTTGACGCCGGGGACGTCGGTGACGCGCTTGCCGTCGATGGTCGGATCGCCGGTGCCGTCCTGCCGGGTGTTCAGGGCCATCAGCGACAGGCCGGCCTGCAGGTTGGAAGCCAGCTTGCCGTCCGCCGACAGCTCGATGCCGCGGTGGGTCTCGCGGCCGCCGCGCACGTAGGGATGGCGCTGCACGGTGTCGCCGTCGACCACCACGGCCACGGTGCGGTTCGGGTCCGTGTACTCGAGGCCCTGGCGGATCTGGAACAGCGAGGCCGACAGGTTCACCCCGCGCACGGAGCCCTTGGCGCCCAGTTCGAACTGCTTCGAGCGGCCCGGTTCCAGCACCTGGTTCTCGTTCGAGGTTTCCATCGGCGCGATGCCGCCGTGCTGCAGGCCGTGGCTCACGGAGCCGTAGACGTTCCAGTCGCGATTCAGGTTGTAGACCAGGGCGACGCTCGGCAGCAGGAAGGAATCCTTGCTATCCACGTAGCCGGCGGTGTGCACGACCGGACGGTCGTCTTCCCAGTCGCGGCGCTTGGTCTCGACGTAGCGCAGGCCGCCGTGCAGGGTCAGCTGCGGGGTGATGGTCACGATGTCCTGGGCGAACAGCGCGCTCTCCTGGTCGCTGCGGCGTTCGAACACGGGGCCGGTGACGCGGTCCGGGCCGGCGTGCGGGGTGTCCAGCGGATGCCAGATATTGCTGTAGCCGACCAGGTCGTAGACATAGTCGCCGAAGCTGTCGTGGCGCTCCGAATACGAGGCGCCGACGGTCAGCTCATGGCGCAGCGCGCCGGTGGCGAAGCGGCCCTGCAGCATCGCCTGCAGGCCCCACGGCGTCTTGCGCTCGCCCTCGCTCTGGTAGTCGTAGACGTCGTAGTCGCCGTTCGAGCAGAAGCCCGGATAGTAGCCCGCGCCCTCGTTGCTGCAGCCGTAGGGGAAGGCGGTGTAGTCGTTACGCTTGAACCAGTGCTTGTTGGCGGCAACCAGCGCTTTCCAGCCGTCCGCCAGCTTGTACTCGAAGCGCAGGCCGAGGTTGGTGTCGCGGGTATCGACCGGACGGGCCCAGGGCTGGTCATTGAGCAGCAGCCTGGCGGAGACGCCGGACGGCAGCACCTCGTTGCGGATCAGCTGATAGCCGGGTGCGGTGAGCTGGGCCTTGTGCTGGTAGTCGAAGTCGACCTGGAACAGGGCGTCCGGGCTGATCTGCCAGTCGAAGGCGCCGGACACGAACTGGCGGTCGCCGTTGGCGCCGCGCACATAGGAATGCAGGTCGGCGGCGGCGGCATTGATGCGGTAGCCGAAGCGGCGGTCGTCGAAGCGGCCGCCCAGGTCGACCGTGCCGTACAGGGTGCCGCGCTCGCTCACTTCGACGGTGGCGGAGCGCAGCGGGGTATTGGTCGGGCGCTTGGTCACGTAGTTGACGATGCCGCCCGGGGTGGCGATGCCGGCGGTGAGGCCGGCCAGGCCCTTCAGCACCTCGATGCGTTCCTTGTTCTCCAGCGGGATCTGGGTGTCGCCCGGAATCGCGAAGCCATCCTTGCGGTAGCTGTAGTTGTTGTCGAGGGCGAAGCCGCGGATCGAGAACTGTTCGGCATAGCCGACCGCGTTGTAGGCGTCGCTGACCGAGGCGTCGTAGCGCATCGCCTCGGTGGCATTACGGATCGACAGGTCCTGCATCCGGGTGCGGTCGATCGCGCTGATCGAGGCCGGGGTTTCCCACAGCGAGGATTCGGAGAAGCCGCCGACGGCGGCGCGTTCCAGTCCGGCGCGGGCGCCGGTCACGACCACTTCGGCGATCGGCTGGCCGTTCTGTTCCTGCGCATGGACGTTGAGGGAGAAGGCTTGCGCGATGGCGCAGGCGAGGATCGGGTACTTCAGTTGTGGTTTCATTGTTTGCTCGTCTTCGCGCCGGCTCGGGGAAGGGCAAACTGGAGTGGGCGCCGTTCGGCACCGCGTTGCGCTTTCCTTCGCTGGCATTATCCAGATCAGGTACGAAGGGTATCTCTCACCCGGAAGCAGATCGGCTTCCAGGACCCCTAGCGAAGGCGCGAGTGTAGCACGGATGCGGGCGAGCGTGGCGAGTCTGGCAATGCTCGCCGGATGGCGCTCAGCTTCTTTGCGTTATGTAGGCTTCGCGCAACGGCCGCCAGCCCAGGCGGGCTTCGATGAGGCGGCGGTAGGGCGTGTCGATGTGGGCGGGTGTGCGGCGGATGTAGTCCTCGGCCTTGGCGCGCTCGTCGCCGCGCAGACTGCCGAGCCAGGCGACGGCTTCCCCGGCCGTCGGCGCACGGCCGCTGGCGCCGTCGAATTTGGCGGGCAGGGCGGTCCAGACCACGGCGTCGATGCGCTTGCCGCGCATCCATCCGGTGATACGCGGGGAGTCCCAGGCGATGCAGGCGATGTTCATGAGCAATTGAACTTTGGCGATATCGAGTGCCAGTCTGGCTTGCCAGAACAAAGCGGGGTGCACGGCTGTCCGCGCACCCCACCGTGCGTCTACATCAGGTGCAGCGCTCGAGAACATTGCGGCTCACGTTCAGCGTGACCTCGCCGCTTTCGCCCAGGTTCGTCATGCCGTGCGCTTCCAGGGCGGCGACGACGGCCGGCACGACATCCTTGCCGAGGCCATAGTCGGCAAAGCGGGTACCCACGCCGACTGCGCGGAAGAAGTCCTCGGTGCGGGCAATGGCCGCCTCGATGCGCGCATCTTC
This sequence comes from Massilia sp. 2TAF26, assembly GCF_052115005.1. Taxonomy (NCBI): domain Bacteria; kingdom Pseudomonadati; phylum Pseudomonadota; class Betaproteobacteria; order Burkholderiales; family Oxalobacteraceae; genus Massilia; species Massilia sp. 2TAF26. The sequence continues at coordinate 51,798 of NZ_JBFRFV010000023.1, read as the reverse complement.
GTCGCCGTCACGCAGGCCCCATACGCGCGCCGCGTACTGCAGCAGCTTTGCCCGCTTGGCATCGCGGCGTTCGCGCAGCATGGCCGGCAGTACCAGCGCCAGGGTCTGTGCATGGTCCAGGCCGTACAGCGCGGTCAGTTCGTGGCCGATCATGTGGGTGGACCAGTCCTGCGGCACGCCGGCGCCGATCAGGCCGTTCAGGGCCAGGGTCGCGGTCCACATCAGGTTGGCGCGCACCGCGTAGTTGTCGGGCTCGGCCAGCGCGCGCGGACCTTCTTCCACCAGGGTCTGCAGCAGACCCTCGGCAAAGCGGTCCTGCACCTTGGCATCGGCCGGCACCGTCATGTACTGCTCCATGATGTGGACGAAGGCGTCGACGATGCCGTTGCCGACCTGGCGTGCCGGCAGGGTATAGGTGCGGGTCGGGTCGAGGATGGCGAACTGCGGGAACACCAGGCGCGACATGAAGGCGAATTTTTCCTGCGTGGCTTGTTTGGTGATCACGCTGCCGGAGTTCATCTCGGAGCCGGTGGCCGGCAGGGTCAGCACCGCGCCGAAAGGCAGGGCCGCGCTCACGTTCTTTGCGCGCTGTTCGAGAATGGTCCACGGGTCGGCATCCAGCAGGCTGCCGGCGGCAACGAACTTGGTGCCGTCGATGACCGAGCCGCCGCCCACCGCGAGCAGGAAGTCGATGTTCTCGCGCTTGACCACGGCGATGGCCTCGACCAGGGTCTCGTAGCTGGGGTTCGGCTCGATGCCACCAAATTCGAAGATGGTACGGCCGTCCAGGGCGGCCATCACGGCGTCGTAGGTGCCGTTGGCGCGGATGCTGCCGCCGCCGTACAGCACCAGCACGCGCGCGCGGGCAGGGACCAGCTGCGCCAGGTGCTCGATCTGGTTCTCGCCGAACAGGATGCGGGTAGGATTGTGGAAGTCGAAGTTAAGCAAAATAAAAATCCCCCTCGGGTTGCAGAGGAGGGGGATTATCGCGCAAGCGGGAAAAGCGCGTTGGCGGGCGGTCCGCCGCCGGAGTTCAGACCTGCGCCGGCTCCAGCACCGGCGCCGCATGCTCGACGTGGGCGCGGGCATGCAGCAGGTGGCGCTGCAGCGTCGTGCGGGCGGATTCGCAGATCAGGCGCCAGTGTTCGCGGCGCTGGGCGGCGCGCTTGCGGTGCTTGGACGGCATTTCGGACAGCGGCTTGACGTAGAAGGGCAGGGCGATCCGGTAGCCCTGCTTGCCCGGCATTTCCTCGCCGCCCAGGATTTTCCAGAAGCCGTCGTAGGCATTGGCGAAGTGCTTTTCCGGGTCGGGGTCGTAGGCGATGTGGTCTTCGCTGCGGATGGCCACGACCTGGTCGATGCCGACCGCCTGCGCCACGCCCTGCATCGCGGCGAAGCAGAAGAAGCTGGGAGAATTGTTCGGGAATACGCGCTCGAAGGCTTCGAAGGCGGCGCCGGCATCGACCCAGCGGCCCTGATTGCGGGCGATGAAGGGCACCACCGGCGCATCGACGCCGACCATGTGGCCTTCCAGCCAGCTGAAGGACAGGCGGTGCAGGCATTTGCCGTCGGCGACCAGGGCCAGGGTCAGGTCGCCCTCGGCATTGCTGCGCGACGCCATTTCGAGCTGGATCATGAAGCTGCTGCCGTCGGCATCGATCTGCCACAGCGGCAGGCAGCGGGCGCCGTAGACGGCCTGCTTGTAGGCGTCGTTGAAGGTGGTTTCCTCGAAGCGGTAGTGGCTCAGGACCGCCTGCACGCGGCGCCGCGCCGACAGGCCCTTGATGAGGTAGTCGCGGTGACTGAGGTGGTGGAAGGGGTCGTCGTTCGACGGCAGCGCCACGTGGTTGCGGTAGACGCCGAGCTGGCACAGTGCGCGATGGTCGCGCATATAGGCCAGCACGCGCAGGCTGCGCGCGATGCAGAGGATCCAGGAGGTCAGGCTGTACTGGCTGCGGCGGGCCATCCAGTGCTTGGTGAGGTGAGCGAAAATCATGGTGCGCTCCGGGCATTCATTATCGGGGTGGTTCTATCTTGGCTCACCGGCTTTGGCGGCACGGTGATATTGCTCAACGGAAATAAAATGCCAAGCAGGTCAAGATCGCCACGCTCGATAACGCATCCCTGGGGTTTTCTTATTCGTGATCACGATGTCTCTTGTTGATTTTTTGTCAGGCAGAGGTTGCCAGTCGCAAGACTAGCACGATTGCCGCGCCGAACATCGAAATCCTAATGAATAATTGAGTCATCCCGAATAAGATGAGGAGCGTCGCATGGTGTACGAACTTTTTTACTGGCCGACGATCCAGGGCCGCGGCGAATTCGTGCGGCTGGCGCTGGAGGAAGCCGGGGTCGACTACGTCGACGTGGCCCGCGAACCGGGCGGCATGGCACGCATGCTGGCGGCGATGGACGGTCCCGACCATCCATCGTTCGCGCCGCCCTTCCTGAGGGCGGGCGGGCTGACCATCGGCCAGACGGCGAACATCCTGCTCTTCCTGGGCCAGCACCATGGCCTGGCGCCCACGGACGAGGCCGGTGGCTTATGGGTGCACCAGCTGCAGCTGACGATCGCCGACCTGGTCGCCGAAACCCACGACACCCATCACCCGATCGCGACCTCGCTGTATTACGAAGACCAGCGTCCGGAAGCGAAGCGCCGTTCGGCCGATTTAATCGAGACGCGCATCCCGAAATTCCTCGACTACTTCGAAGGCGTCCTTGCGCGGCCGGAGCCGAAGGACTACCTGACCGGCGCCACGCTCACCTATGCCGACCTGTCGCTGTTCCAGCTGGTCGAGGGCCTGCGCTATGCCTTTCCGGCGACGATGGCGCGGATCGATGCGAGCTATCCTCTGCTCGGCGCGCTGCGCGAGCGGGTGGCGAAGCGGCCGCGAATCGCGGCCTATCTGAAATCGAAGCGGCGGCTGCCTTTCAATGAGGAGGGGATCTTCCGGCACTATCCGGAGCTGGAAAATCGGGATAGTGAATGACATCCGCCCGGCGCGCACCGTTGCGGTATTCAAGAGGACTGCTGCCGGTCCAGTGCCTGAAGGCGCGGCAAAAACCTGTGGCATCGGCGAATCCGAGGTCGAAGGCCAGCGCCGCCACCGGCGTGTTCGAATGCGTCAGCCGGTGCACCGCGACGTCGCGCCGCAATCCATCCTTCACCTGCTGGAAGTGAGTCCCTTCTTCGGCGAAGCGGCGGTTGAGGGTACGGACCGACATATGCAAGGCCGAGGCAAGGCCGTCGATCGTGGCCGGCCGGGAGAGCGCCTGCTCGAGATAGGCGCGCGCTTTCGCGGTGACGGTGCCGCCTTCCGCCTGGCGGAATACCCAGTCTTCGGGGGCGCGTTTCAGGAAGGCCCACAGCTCGTGCTTCTCGCGTTTGAACGCGGACGCGCAATCCGCATAGGCGAGGGACATGCCGGTGGCAGCCGCATCGAAGCTGACGTCGCCCGGAAACATGAACACATAATCCTCGACATGCCTGGGCTCAGGAAAGCGGAATTCGGCCCGGAGCAGCGTGACGTCGCGGCCGAGCAGCCACGACACGATGCCGTGGACCAGTTTCATCATCAGCGCATGGCCGAGTGGCTTGACCTCGGTATCCGGCGTCCTCTCCAGCAGGGCGATGCCGACCGTTTCGTTCCTGGTCGCGAGGTGCAGGCGGTAGTCGTCGAGCAGCAGGTTCCAGAAACGGACGAAACGGTTCAGCGCCACCAGCACGGTCGGTGCGTCGAGCAGGCTGAGCATCAGGTATTTCAGGGTGCCGCTCCGGATCGGCCTCGACCACAGGCCGAGCATTTCATCGTCGAGCGTCGCCGCGATGGCGCGGTAGAGCGCCCCGTATTGTTGCCGGGTGATGCGCGCGCCGGGCCGGTGCAGCAGCGAGCGCGGAATGGCGGCGCTGGCCAGCGCCTGTGCGGCCACGTCCTTGCCGCGGCTGCCGCGCAAGGCATGCAGCATCTCGTGCAGGACGCGGGCCGACACCGTGACGGCGCTTGGCAAGGGCAGGTTCATGGTTCGTGATTATGGCGTACTTTGCATATAAGTTGGCGTGACGGGGCAATTATTCCCGGGTCACTTGCCTATACTTCTCCTCGGTTCAACGGAATGATGCTGCCTTGAGGCGGGCTCGGCAACGTGCCATTGGCGTGCTTTGCGCATCGCCGGCTGCATCGCTCATCAACACATGGGAGCATCGCTTTGATTACGAGACGCATCGTCGTGACCGGCATGGGCATGGTATCGCCCCTGGGATGTGGAGTCGGGACCGCCTGGGCCCATCTGCTGCAGGGCCGTTCGGGACTGGTTCCCCTGAACGAGGCGCTGGCGGACCGGATGCCGTGCAAGGTCGGCGGGCTGGTGCCGGCGCTGGCGCCGGACCGGCCATGGGGATTCGACGCCGGGCTGGTGGCCGAAACCCGGGATCTGAAGAAGATGGATCGTTTCAGCCTGTTCGCCCTGGCGGCGGCCGGCGAGGCGCTGGAGCAGGCCGGCTGGCGGCCCGAGACCGACGAGGAGCGCGAACGGACGGCCACCATCGTGGCTTCCGCCGTCGGCGGCTTCGGCACGATCACGGACGCGGTGCGCATCCTCGATGCGCGTGGCCCGAAGCGCCTTTCACCCTTCACCGTGCCGAGCTTTCTGGCGAATATGGCGGCCGGACAGATTTCGATCCGCCACGGCTTGCGCGGTCCCATCGGTGCGCCCGTCACCGCCTGCGCCGCCGGCGCCCAGGCCATCGGCGACGCCGCGCGCCTGATCAGGGCCGGCGAGGCCGATATCGCCGTCTGCGGCGGGACCGAGGCCTGCATCGACCGCGTCAGCCTGGGCGCCTTCGCCGCCGCCAGGGCGGTGTCGACCGGCTTCAATGACGACCCTGCGGCGGCCTCGCGGCCGTTCGACCTGGAGCGGGACGGCTTCGTGATGGGCGAGGGCGCGGGCATCCTGGTCATCGAAGAACTCGAGCACGCCTTGCGGCGCGGCGCCGTGCCGATCGCCGAACTGCTTGGCTACGGCACCAGCGGCGACGCCCATCACATGACCTCGCCGCCGGACGACGGCGCCGGCGGCCGGCGCGCCATGCAGGCCGCGATCCGCCAGGCTGGCATCGCCCCGGCCATGATCGGGCACCTGAACGCCCATGCGACCTCGACCCCGGCAGGCGATGCCAGCGAGCTTGCCGCGATCAGGACCGTATTCGGCGCGGGCCGCGGCCCGGCCGTCTCGGCCACCAAGTCGGCCACCGGCCACCTGCTGGGCGCAGCCGGCGGCGTGGAAGCGATCTTCACCGTGCTCGCGCTGCGCGACCAGCTGGCGCCGCCGACACTGAACCTGGCCCGGCCGGACCCGGCGGCGGACGGCGTCGACATCGTCGCCGGAGCGGCCCGCGCGATAGCGACCGAGTACGCGATATCGAATGGCTTCGGCTTCGGCGGCGTGAACGCCAGCCTCGTTTTCGGGCGCTTGTGATTCGCTGGGGCCGGCTTGTTGTTCCGCACACGAGCATCGGTTAGGATCGGCGGACAAGAGCGCGCAACGCTCCAAGTCCGTCACCCAACCGCAGAGGAGTCATGACACAACGCCGCCAGTTCCTGATCAATGCGCCGCTCGGCCTGCTCGCCGTCGCCGGCGCCGCCCGTTCCGAACCCGTCCCGCAAGTGGCCGATACCCCTGGTGCGCCGCCGACCTTCGGCGCCACCCCGGCGGTCGGCCCGGAAGTCACGCCCGCCACCTTTGCCGAAGCCGAAAAGCTGATGCAGGTGCCGATGACGCCCGCCGAACGCCAGATGGCGGCCGGCAGCTGGCGGGTATCGCTGGCCTCGACGATGGAGCGGCGCACCGGGCCGCGCAAGCTGGCGATCGAGGACGTCATCGCGCCGGCCACGGTCTGGTCCCCGGCGACAGTCGGGGCGAAAGCGGCGGCCGTGGGCGCAACGGGTGGACCCGTGCGCGAACGCTTCGTGCGCAGCCGCAGCGATGCCGGCCCGCTGCCGAAGAACGACGAGGACATCGCCTACGCCCCGGTCGCGAAACTCTCGCGCTGGATCGAGACGCGTGCGCTGACGTCCGAACGGCTGACCCGCATCTACCTGGACCGCATCAAGCGCTACGACGGCAAGCTGCGCAGCGTGATCACGCTGACCGAAGAGCATGCGCTGGCGCGCGCCCGCCTGGCGGACAAGGAAATCGCCGCCGGCAGATACCGCGGCCCGCTGCACGGCATTCCGTACGGCGTGAAGGACCTGCTGGATACGAAGGGCATCCGCACTACCTGGGGCGCGGAATTCAATCGCGACCGCGTGCCGGCCCAGGACTCGGCCGTAGTGGCGAAGCTGGATGCCGCCGGCGCCGTGCTGATCGCCAAGCTGAGCCTGGGCGCGCTGGCGCTGAACGACGTCTGGTTCGGCGGCCAGACCATGAATCCATGGCTGCTGGAAGAGGGCGCTTCGGGCTCCAGCGCCGGCCCGGGCGCGGCCACCGCCGCCGCCCTGGTCGCGTTCTCGATCGGCAGCGAGACCGGCGGCAGCATCATCAGCCCGTCGATGCGCTGCGGCGTCACCGGCCTGCGCCCGACCTATGGCCGGGTGCCGCGCACCGGCGCCATGACCCTGTGCTGGTCGCTCGACAAGCTGGGGCCGATGACGCGCAGCGTCGAGGATGCGATGCTGGTGCTGAAGGCGATCTCCGGCACCGACCCCGGCGACGTCGCCGGCGTGCCCGCGAAGCTGGACTACGACGCGAACGCGAAGGTGGCGGGCCTGAAGGTCGGCTATTTTGCCGACTGGATGAAGGAGGCGCCGGCCCTTGATGCCGACCGCGCCGCGCTGGAGAACCTGAAGAAGCTGGGCTTGAACCCGGTGCCGGTGACCTTGCCGGACTGGCCGTATCAGTCGCTGAACGCGGTGCTGTTCGCCGAAGCGGCGGCGGCCTTCGAGGAGATCACGCTGGACCACCGCGTCGACCAGCTGAAAGCCCAGGTGCCGGATGCCTGGCCGAACCTGTTCCGCGAGGCGCGCTTCCTGTCGGCGGTGGACTTCGTGCAGGCCGACCGCATGCGCAGGAAGGTGGCGCTGGAGATGGCACGCATTTTCAGCCAGGTCGACCTGCTTCTCGTCCCTTCGCTGCGCGACGAGATGCTGACGATCTCGAACTTCACCGGCCACCCCTCGCTGACCCTGCGTACCGGGCAGGTCGAGGTGACGCAGGCGCGCAGCGACTGGGCGCCGGATCCGGCGCAACCGCTGCCGACATTCTCGCCGCCGCGCAGCGTCCCGCATGGCGTGACCCTGATCGGACGCCTGTTCGACGAGGGCACGATTGGGCGGGTGGGATTGGCGCTGGAGAAGGCCGCGGGTGTGGCGGGCGAGCGCCCGCCGGGATTCTGATCCGTTTGCGATCGTGGGCACCCGTGCCCACGCTCACGCGCCGCCGGCGCGCTCCAGCCGCTTGTAATACACCAGCGAGTAAACCACCGGCACCAGCGCCCCCGCCAGCAGCGCGGCGGTCGACACATACGGGGGCAAGCCGGCCAGCGCGGCGGCCAGTACCACCAGGCCGCCCGTCACCATGGTCTTGCCGGCCAGCCGGTGGGTCGAATACCAGACCCGGTCACTGGCCAGGGTCCACGGCGTGCGCACGCCGAGCCAGAAGTTGCGCTTCACCTTGCCCAGTACATTCCCCAGCAGGACGAAGGCGATGCCGATGCCGCCGAGCAGGGCGCGGCCGATGTCCAGCGCGCCGTGCGCCAGCACCGCCAGCTGCACGCCCTGCACATAGGCGAGCAGGGCGACCATCACCAGGCCGCCGAACCACCAGGTGTCGCTGAAGCCCTCGACCCGGAATTTGTCCGGCGAGACCGTCGGCAGGACGGGCCACAGCAGCATCATCAAGCCCGTGATGAGGGGCAGCAGGAAGATGGTGATACGCGCGCCGTAGCCGTTGGCTTCGCCGGCCGCGTTCCAGTGGATGGGGATGATGTCCGGCAGGTCGCGGTAGACCAGCGCGGTCGCCGTCAGCACCAGCACGAGCACCGGAATCGACCACCACAGAAAGCGCTTCTTCGTCATTCTTGTCTCCCTTTATGTCAATCGCGCGCGCCGCCGCGCGCCATGTCCATCGTCCAGGACAGCACGTCTTCCAGGACGGTCGTGTTCAGCGCGTACCAGATGGTCTGGCCTTCGCGCCGGCTGCTGACCAGGCCGGCATCCTTCAGCACCGCGAAGTGGTGCGACATGGTCGGCTTGGTCATGTCGAAGTGGGCGGCGACGTCGCCGGCCGTCATCTCTTCCTTGCGCAGCAGGTGCAGGATTTCGCGCCTGGTCGGATCGGCGATGGCCTTGAACGCGGCGGTGAGCTTGCCCGTCATATTCGATTCTTTTCTAATTAGATGGATGTCTAAATATAGGCCGGCCCGGCGCCGCCGTCAAGCCGGCATTATCATTATTCTTCTTTCAACCAGTTCGAGGAGAGCCCCATGAGACTATCGTCCACCCAGGTGCTGCGCATTGCCGCCTTTTCCGACGGCGAGGAGGGCGGGAACCCGGCCGGCGTCTGGATCGGCGCGGCCATGCCGCCGGACGCCGAGATGCAGCGCCTGGCGCATGAAGTGGGTTTCTCGGAAACCGCCTTCGCGGTGAAGGAAGAGGGGGGCGAGGGTTTTCGCGTGCGCTACTTCTCGCCGGCGGCCGAGGTGCCGTTCTGCGGCCACGCCACCATCGCCCTCGGCGCCGCGCTGGCGCGCGAGTTCGGCGACGGCGTCTATCCGCTGGCCCTGAACCAGGCCAGGATCACGGTCGAAGGCCGGCGCGAGGGCGCGATGGTCGCCGCGGCGCTGCAGTCGCCGCCGACCCGCAGCCAGCCGGCCGACCCGCGGCTGGTGGCCGCGGCGCTTGACCTGTTCGGCTACAGCGAGGCCGACCTCGACCCGCGCATTCCACCCGGCCTGGCCCATGCCGGCAACGACCACCTGGTGCTGGGCCTGGCGAGCCGTGATTTGCTGTCGGCGATGCGCTACGAGCTCGAGGCCGGCCGCGCCCTGATGCAGGCCCACGGCCTGGTCACCATCGTGCTGGTGTGGGCCGAGCGCGCGCGCCTGCTCCATACCCGTAACCCCTTCGCCATCGGCGGCGTCTACGAAGACCCGGCCACCGGGGCCGGCACCGCGGCCCTGGCCGGCTATCTGCGCAACCTCGGCTGGCCACACGGCGGAGCGATCGACGTGGTGCAGGGCGAGGACATGGGCATGCGCTCGCGCCTCCATGCGGATATCGGGAATGCGCCCGGCAGCTCGATCCGCGTGGCAGGCACGGCCCGCTTCATGTAAGCCTGTCCATGAAGCGAACGGGTGTTCGGGAACGCGTGAAAAGGGGGTAAAAAGCGCCTTTCCTCAAGGCTTAGGATTTTTTTGAACGATTGATAATGGTCAAAACGAAAAACCGTTGTCTAGCCAATCAAGGAATCCTGTCATGGAAATGCGCATCCCCGCCGCCGTGTCCGCCGTGCACCCGCGGGCAGGCATGAAGATCGAACGCCTGCCGTTCACCGTCCGCCGTGTCGAGACCGAGGATGGCCTGCGGAAGGCAGTCCGCATTCGCCATGCCGCCTATGCGCGCCACGTTCCCGAGTTCGCCCGCACCCTGAGTGTGCCGGAAGCCTGCGATTACGAAGAAGACACCGTCGTGCTGCTGGCCGAGTCCAAGCTGGACGGCTCGCCGATCGGCACCGCGCGCCTGCAGACCAATATCTTCCGTCCGCTGCACCTCGAGGAATCGGTGGCGCTGCCCGACTGGCTGCAGGGCCGCGCCCTGTGCGAAGTGGAGCGCCTGGGCGTGGGCGAGGGCCGTATCGGCCATATGGTCAAAGTTGCACTGATGAAAGCATTTTTCGATTACTGGGAATTAAGTGGCACCGAATTCGCCGTGGTCGCGGGCCGCAGCCCGGTCGACCGCCAGTACGAACAACTGCTGTTCAAGGATGTCTTCGGCGACAAGGAAATGGTACCGCTGCGTAACACCGGGAATATCCCGCACCGCGTGATGGCCTTCGAGATCGCCACCGCCGAGGAGCGCTGGCGCGCCGCCAACCATCCGCTGCTGAAGTTCTTCCGCGAAACCCATCATCCGGACATCGACATCGGCGGCGTCACCCCGCAACGTGGTTTTGCAACCACACGGCCTGCACAGCGAGGGGGGCGTGCCGATGCATATGCCCCAGTTCGCCTAGTCTGAGTAAAATATTCCATGACCGTATCATCGGCAGGATGTATCCTTAGGGAAATTTCATGCGCCCGCATCAGCATGCCGGCGCCTGCCTGCCCGATCGATACAATTTATGCCACAGCCCTCCAGTCCAGCACGAATACCGGTGTCCGGAGTCTTCGACCGTCTACTGCAGGCCATGATGCGCCTGCTGTCGGTCTACTTCGTGCCGCTGGGCGTGCTGCTGGTCTCGGTCGTCGCCTACGCTTCCTGGAATAGCCATTACGTCGCCAGCGGCGACGTCACCCTGCCGCTGCGGGTGCTCAGCGATGCAAGCGCCCGGCTGGATCCGGCCAGCGCGCTGCGCGAGCTGGCGCATGCGCCGGCCACCGACCGCTACGAAACCCACCTCTCCGAAGCGCCGGTCTGGTTCTCCCTGCGTACCCGGGACATACCCGGCGGACCGCATGTGGTCGAATTCCCGTCGCGCCACGCGGTCGACGTCAGCTGCTGGGATGCGGCGACCCTGGTGTCGCTCGGCAGCGCTTCGCACGAAGGGGCGAGCGGCGCGATGACGGCCGCCAAGGCCGGCTTCGTGCTGCGCACGCCGTTCACGCCGGCCGAGGTACTGTGCCGCGCGCGCTTTACCGGACCGGCGCGACTGAGCGCCGTGCAGTGGCCGGCCAGCGAGATGACCCTGTCGATCCAGCAGTTCCACCGCAAGTCCGGCCTGCTGGACGGCGGCATGATCGTGCTGAGCCTGTTCATCCTGATCACCGCGCTGATCAACCGCCAGCTGCTCTACCTCGAGTTCGCGGCCTGGCTGATCCTGAACCTGCGCGTGGGCGCGATCTCGGCCGGCTGGGATATCCAGTGGCTGGGCCAGGCGCTGCCGGCCAGCTGGCTGGTGCCGAGCAAGGCGGTGACCACGGCGCTGTACTCGATCTCGACCCTGACGCTGTACATGTCCCTGTTCGGCGCCGACCTCGCGAAGTCCCGCTTCGCCAGGCCGCTGCGCCTGATGCAATGGCTGGCCCTGGCGCTGCTGCCGCTTTCGCTGGTGCTGCCTTTCGCTTACTACCTGCCGGCGATGTGGGTGGTGGCCTCGTCCGGCCTGACCCTGATGACGGCCGGCCTGATCAACCTGATGCTGCGCGACCAGGCACGGGTGGCGATGTGGTTCGCGGCGTCCTTCGGCGTGACCTTCCTGTCCGGCCTGGCCGAGGTGGTCGCCGCCGCGCTCGGCGTGCGCGAGATGCTGGGCCTGGTCAACAGCGTGACCGCGGCGCTGGCGTCCAGCCTGCTGGCGGCGCTGGCCATCGCCGAGCAGATGCGCCTGGAAACCAAGAAGCGGATCGCGGTCCAGGCCGAACTCGAACACGCGTACGAAGCGATGCCGGTGGGCCTGTTTACGCTCGACCAGTACGGCGGCTTCCTGTCCGCCAATCCGGCCCTGCTGCGCATGCTCGACTGCGAGGCGGTGGTGGTGGGCCGCACCCGCTGGCAGCAATTCTTCAGCGACGCCACCTGGAGCTACCTGCGCGAGCAGGTGCAATCCCAGCTCAGCGTCGAACTCGAGATCGACCCGCGCGAGGGCGAACGCCGCTTCCTGGTGCGCGCCACCCTGGCGCATGGCCGCATCGAAGGCGTGCTCGAGGACATCACCGAAAAGACCAAGGCCACCGAACAGCTGCGCTTCATGGCCAACAACGACCCGCTGACCAAGGTCTACAACCGGCGCGGGATCGAAAAGTTGTTCGAGACGGTCGCCGCGACCACGGCGCCGGGCCGTCCGCTGACCCTGGCCTACCTCGACCTCGACCGCTTCAAGCTGATCAACGATCTGTTCGGCCACGCCGCCGGCGACGAAGTCCTCAAGCAGGTATGCGACCGGGTATCGATGACCCTGGCCGGCAACCAGCAGGTCGGCCGCGTGGGCGGCGACGAATTCGTGATCGTGATGCCGGACACGGCGATCTCGATGGCCTCGCTGATCTGCCGCAGCATCGTCGACCGCATCGGCGGCTCACCCTACCGCGTCGGCGACAAGGCCTTCCACGTGCGCGGCTCGGTCGGCCTGATCGAAGTGGCGCCGGGCATGGAGATGAAGGATGCGATCTCGACCGCCGACCGTGCCTGCCGCGAAGCCAAGGAAGGCAATAGCGAAGGGCTGGTGGTGTACAAGCGCGGCTCTTCCGCCTTCCACGAGCGCGAGGCCGAACTGAACCTGGTGGCGCGCCTGAACGGCCCGAACGCCACCGACGGCATGTTCCTGGAGATGCAGCCGATCATGTCGCTGCGCTCGCCGCACGAATCGCTGAACTTCGAGGTGCTGCTGCGCATGCGCGAAGAGGACGGACGGGTGTCGCCGGCCGGCCCGCTGATCGCCGCCGCCGAGAAGAGCGGACGCGTGGGCGTGATCGACCGCTGGGTGCTGTCGAGCACCCTGGCCTGGATCGAGGAGCACGTGGACTCGCTGCGCAATACGCGCTTCGTCTGCATGAACCTGTCGGGGGCCTCGCTCAACGACGAGCGCTTCGTGCAGGACACGCTCGAGATCCTGTCGCGCTACGAGCATGTGGCGGGGCGCCTGTGCATGGAGATCACGGAAAGCGTGGCCCTGCACGATCTCGACAACACGCGCCGCTTCATCGACCAGGTGCGGGCCTTCGGCGTGAAGGTGGCGCTGGACGACTTCGGCGCCGGCTATACCTCCTTCTCCTACCTGAAGGAACTCCCGGCCGACGTGCTGAAGATCGACGGTAACTTCATCGTCAACATCAATGCGCACCCGGCCAACGTCGCCATCGTCGAGGCCATCGTCAGCCTGGCGGTGAACCTGGGCATGAAGACGATCGCCGAGTGGGCCGAGGATGCCGACACGGTGCGGACCCTGGCCGAGATCGGCGTCGACTACGTGCAGGGCTATGCGATCGCGCGTTCCCAGCCCCCTGAGAAACTGCTGGCGGCCAGCTCGTCGGCGAGCTTCATCAAGAGCGAAGAGGTGCTGCAGCTGGTGCGCACGCTGGGCGCGTCGGCCAATGAGCCGGAACTCCCCGACCTGATGCCCTTGCGGGACCTGCACTAAGCAAGCCGAGCCGCACCAGGCAGTTTCAGTTCAGCCCGGCCAGACGCGGACGAGCTTCCTGCAGCATCAGCATGCGGCGCGCCGCCTTCAGGGTAGCGACGTCGCGCGACAGCGGGGCCGCCTTGGGTTCCTGCGGCCGTTTCCATCCTTCGTGGCGCAGCTCGGTGGCCGGGAGCACGTGGCGCTGCGGCGGCGGTGTTTCGCTCGACAGCCTCACGGTGGCGCTGCCGGCTTCGCAGGGCTGGTCGGTCAGGGTCACGTGGCCGCCCGCGTCGACGCATTTGACGATCTCGTTGCCGGCCAGCGCGGCCGGGGTTGCCATCGATGCCGCGCAGGCGGCAGCGGCAACGATGCTCAGCAGTGTAACTGGACGCTTCATGATGTTCTCCTTTACCTGGTTCCCATCCTGCCCGCCGCGCCCGCCGCTCTCTGTTCGCTGACTCACCGTGAACGAATGTTGCTTTGACAAGCCTCCCGCGTGCGCTCAGCGGGAAACTGTGACATGATGCCCGACATGCCGACCACCCCCGACAACGCCGCCAGCCAGGAACTGCGCTTTCGCGAACTGTTCCGCCAGGCCCCGGTCAGCCTGCAGATCCTTGCGCCCGACGGCCGCACCCTGCGCGTCAACAAGGCCTGGGAGGCGCTGTGGCAGATCCACGAGGGCTCGGAGCTGAAGCGCTTCGTGCTCGGCCAGTACAACGTGCTGACCGATCCGCAGCTGGTCGCCAAGGGCGTCCACGCCTATCTGCGGCGGGCGCTGGCCGGCGAGTCGGTCGAGATCCCGGCGATCCGCTACGACGTCGGCCAGCTCGAGGGCGGCGTCCAGCATGCGCGCTGGGTCATCGCGCGCGCCCATCCGATCAAGGACGACAGCGGCGCCGTGCTCGACGTGCTGCTGATGCACGAGGACATCACCGACCGGGTCGAGGCCGAGCGCGCGCTGCGCCTGCGCGAGGAGCGCTTCCGTTCGCTGGTGATGGCGACCTCGCAGATCGTCTGGACCACCTCGCCGGACGGCCGCGTGCTCGAGGACTCGCCCTCATGGCGCGCCTTCACCGGCCAGTCCTATGACGAGTGGAAGGCCCTTGGCTGGCTCGAGGCCCTGCACCCGGACGACCGCGAGCGCATCGAGCGCCTGTGGCTGCACTGCGTGGCGCACCGCACCGTGTTCGAGGCCGAGTACCGGCTGCGCCGCGCCGACGGCGGCTACCGCTGGACGGCGGTGCGGGGCGCGCCGGTCACCGATGAGGACGGGACCGTGCGCGAATGGATCGGCGCCAACACCGACATCCACGACATGGTCATGGCCCAGGCCGAGCTGGCCCACCGGCTGGAGCGCGAAAAGCGCAACTCGGCCCTGCTGGCCAGGGTCGCCCAGGCCACCCGTATCCTGCATTCGGCGCTGTCGGACAAGGCCATCGCCGAGGCGCTGGTGGAAGAGGTGCGCGCCATCCTCGAGGTGCACCAGGCGGTGGTGTCGCTGAACGACGGCACGAACCTGGCGCAGGCTATCAATGCGGTGTCGCTGTCCGACAAGTATGCGCGCTATCGCAGCTACGACGCGGCGCCGGACGGCAGCGGGATCTATGCCGAAGTCTGTCGCAGCAACCGGACGATGCGCCTGACCCAGGAGGAGTTGCTGGCGCACCGGCTGTGGAAGGGCTTCGGCGCGCATGCGGCGCAGCATCCGCCGATGCGCGGCTGGCTGGCGGTGCCGCTGATCGACCGCCAGGGAAAAAATATCGGCGTGATCCAGGCCTCGGACAAGGCCGAGGGCGAATTCACGGCCGAGGACGAAGCCATCCTGGTGCAGCTTGCCGCGATCGCGGCGACCGGCTTCGAGAACGCGCGCCTGGTCGCCTCGCTGCAGGAGCAGGACCGGCGCAAGGATGAATTCCTGGCCATGCTGGCGCACGAGCTGCGCAACCCGCTGGCGCCGATCGCGGCGGCGGCGGAGATGCTCAAGCTCGGCCACGCCGGCGAGGAACGGGTCGCCAGGGCGAGCGAAGTGATCGGCCGCCAGGTGCGCCATATGACCTCGCTGGTCGACGACCTGCTGGACGTCTCGCGCGTGACCCGGGGCCTGATCCAGCTGGAGCGCGAGCGGGTCGAGGTCGGCGCCATCGTCGCCAGCGCCGTCGAGCAGGCCCGGCCCCAGTTCGAGGCGCGCGAGCACGCGCTCGCGATCGGCGAGGTGCCGCCCGGCGCCGCCGTGACCGGCGACGCCAACCGCCTGGTGCAGGTGATCGTCAACCTGCTGAACAATGCGGCCAAGTACACGCCGCGCGGCGGCCGCATCGCGCTCTCGGTCGGCTGCGGCGAGGGCAGGGTGGCGATCGCCATCCGCGACAACGGCATCGGCATCGACGCCAGGCTGCTGCCGCATGTATTCGGCCTCTTCACCCAGGCCGAACGCACGCCGGACCGTGCCCAGGGCGGCCTCGGCATCGGCCTGGCCCTGGTCCGCAACATCGTCGGCCTGCACGGCGGCACGGTCGCCGCCCACAGCGAAGGGCCAGGTCTGGGCAGCGTGTTCACGGTGACTCTCGACGCCATCGGGTAAAACGACATGCAAAACGACTTCAGTTCCGCGGCATCGTCCGGTGCCGGTGCCGGTCCCGGGCCAGGCGCCAGCCAGGAGCAGCGCTTCCAGGCGCTGTTCCAGCAGGCCCCGGTCAGCATCCAGATCCTGGCCCCGGACGGCAGGACGCTGGGCGTCAACAAGGCCTGGGAAACGCTGTTCCAGATCCACGAGGGCTCGCCGCTCAAGGAGCTTTTCCTCAGCGGGGCGCTCAATGTCCTGACCGATCCGCAGCTGGTCGCCAGCGGCGTCACCGGCTATCTGCGGCGCGCCCTGGCCGGCGAGTCGGTCGAGATTCCGCCGATCCGATTCGACACCGCGCTGCTGGGCGGGGTGGCGCACGTGCGCTGGATCCGGGCGCGCGCCCACCCGATCATCGACGAGCGCGGCACGGTGGTCGAAGTCATGCTGATGCACGAAGACATCACCGAGCAGGTGGAGGCGGAAACCGCCCTGCGCCTGCGCGAGGAGCGCTTCCGCTCGCTGGTGATGGCGACTTCGCAGATCGTCTGGACCGGTGCGCCGGACGGCCGGGTGCGCGAAGACTCGCCCTCGTGGCGGGCCTTCACCGGCCAGTCCTATGAAGAAGGAAGGGACTTCGGCTGGCTGGCCGCCATCCACCCCGACGACCGCGAGCGCGCCCGCGACCTGTGGCAGGCCAGCGTGGCATCGCGCACTGAATTCGCGACCGAGTACCGGGTCCGCCGGGCCGATGGCGCCTGGCGTTGGACCGCGGTGAAGAGCGTGCCGATCCTCGACCCGAACGGTGCGGTGCGCGAATGGATCGGCGCCAACACCGACATCCACGAGAAGGTCATGGCGCTGGCCGAGCTGGCCCAGCGCCTGGATCTGGAGAAGCGCAACTCGGCGCTGCTGGACAAGCTGGCGCGGGCCTCGCGCACCCTGCACACCGCGCTGTCCTCGAAGGACATCGCCAGCGCGCTGGTGGAGGAGGTGCGCCTGATCCTCGGCGTGCGCCATGCCGGCGTGTCGCTGAGCGAAGGGCCGCATGTGCGCCAGGCCATCAAGGCGGTCTCGCGCGCCGACGACGGCGCCGAGCCCGCACCGATGCGCGCCCGCCTGGCCGTGCCCCTGGTCGACCGCAAGGGCCGCAACATCGGCCTGATCGAGGCCTGGGACAAGCAGGGCGGGTTCACGGAAGAAGACGAAGCCATCCTGGCGCAGCTGGCGTCGATCGCCGCGAACGGCTTCGAGAATGCGGGCCTGTATGGTTCGCTGCAGGAGCAGGACCGGCGCAAGGACGAGTTCCTGGCGATGCTGGCGCAGGAGCTGCGCCATCCCTTGGAGCCGATCTCGAAGGCGATGGCGACGCTGCAGTCGGCGCACGCCGCCGACGCGCGGGTGCTGGAAGCCGGCCAGGAGATCGGCCGCCAGGTGCAGCACCTGGGCGCCCTGGTCGACGACCTGCTGGACGTTTCGCGCGTCACGCGCGGCCAGATCCAGCTGGAACGCTCGAGAGTCGAGGTGGCCGGCATCGTCGCCGCCGCCGTCGAGCAGGTGCGGCCGGCGGCCGGGGCGCGCGCTCATGCGCTGGTGGTGGAGCAGGAAGAGGATGGGCCGGGACGCGGCCCGGCCGTGATCGGCGACGCCAGGCGCCTGGTCCAGGTGCTGGTCAGCCTGCTCGACAATGCAATCAGGTACACGCCGCCCGGCGGCAGGATCCTGCTGTCGGTCATGCGCCAGGCGCCGGCGGTGCGCATCGCCGTGCGCGACGACGGCGTCGGCATCGAGCCCAGGCTGCTGCCCCATGTGTTCGAGCTGTTCACGCGGGCCGAACGCATGCCGGGGTCGATCCAGGGCGGACTGGGCATCGGCCTGGCCCTGGTGCACAACATCGTCATGCTGCACGGCGGCACGGTCAGTGCCTACAGCCAGGGGCCGGGCAAGGGCAGCGTGTTCACCGTCAACCTTGCCACGGCTCCCGACTAGACCTCAGCTGCGGTTCGGGTTGTTGGGACGGGCGTCGTAGCGGTTCGGTACGCCGTCGCCGTCGCGATCGCGGTCGCGGCCGTTGCGGATGCCGTCGCCGTCACGGTCGCCACGGCGCCAGCCGCCGCGTTCCATTACCCAGCTGCCGTCGCGCTGCACCCAGGTCGGGGCGTTGTAGGCATAGCCGTGGCGTTCGCGCAGCCAGGTGCCGCGCACCCAGGCGTAATGGCCGTGACGGTATTCCCAGTGGCCCGGCGCCCACACATAGCCGCGGCGTGGCGGCGGAGTGCGCTCGGCGCGCGGCGGCGGCGGGGCTTCGCGGATGATGACGGTATCGGCGACCGCCGGGACGGCGATGCTGCCGACGGAACCGGCGATCAGGCTGGCGATCAGAAGCTTGTGCAGGTTTTTCATTGTGGCCTCCTTGTAAGAGTGATACTGCAGGTTCACTCTACGCTTCGGAAGCCAGCCCGACTGTGCGCGGCTTAACGTGTTCAGGCCTTCAGGCCTTCAGGCCGCTACCCGGGAGGTCGGCCGCAGCGCCCTGTTCGACGATGCCGTTCTCGACGCGGTTGATCGTCACCAGGCGGAACAGGGCCAGCACGCGGATTGCCAGCCAGCCGGCATCGAATTCCCACCAGCGCATCGAGGTCTTTGCCGAGCCCGGGTAGGCGTGGTGGTTGTTGTGCAGCTCCGCGCCCCAGAAGATGATGCCGATCGGGAAGAAATTGCGCGAATGCTCACGCGTCTCGAAGTTGCGGTAGCCGACCACGTGGAAAAAGCTGTTCACGAAACCGGCGGCCCAGATCGGCGATACCGACAGCTGGAACAGCCAGATATAGAAGCCGTGCTCGATGCCGAACAGCGCCATCTCGGCCAGCAGGAAGAACCAGGCGCCCTTCATGCGGTGCCGGGTGTAGAGGTGGGTGTCCATCCAGTCGTCCTTGATGCCGACGCCGTAGGTCTTGATCACTTCCGGATTCAGGGCCGCCTTGCGGTAGAAGAGCACGCCCTTGGTCAGGATGGCCCAGAGGCCGTGCACGATCGGGCTGTGGGGATCCTCGGCGGTGTCGGTCTTGGCGTGGTGCTTGCGGTGCACGGCCACCCAGGCCTTGGTGGTCAGGCCGAAGGTGGTCAGGAACATCCACATCCGGAAGAACTGGCACAGCAGCGGATGGAAGGTGATGGCCCGGTGCGTGCGCGAGCGGTGCAGGTACAGCTCGCTCGCGGCGGTGGTCAGCGCGAACGAGATCGCCATCGCAATCATGACTGCTGCTGGCGAGAGGTGGATAAACCCTGAGAACATCTTCTTCCCTTTTGTGGATGACAAATTGGGAAGAAGAATAGCGGGGCGGCGTTGTTTTCTAAGCCACGATTACAGGCGCTTTTACCGCCTGTTCCTCGCATTTGCCCCGCTTGCGTAAATTAGACGGCCACCAGCCTGGCGAAGCGCGCCAGGTCGACGTTGCCGCCGCTGATCAGGATGCCGACCTTCTTGCCGGCCACCGGCACCGCGCCATGGAGGGCGGCCGCGGCGGCCAGGCAGCCGGTCGGCTCGACGATGGTCTTCATGCGCTCGGCGAAGAACTTCATGGTCTCGACCAGCTGGGCATCGCTGACGGTGACGACGTCCGACACCAGCCGCTGGATCACGGCGAAGTTGTGATGGCCGAGGTGGCTGGTCTGGGCGCCGTCGGCGATGGTCTGCGGCACGCCGATGTCGACGATCTTCCCGCTGCGCAGCGACTGCTGGCCGTCGTTGCCGGCTTCCGGCTCGACGCCGATCACGCGGCAGTTCGGCGACAGCTTCGAGGCCGACAGCGCGCTGCCGGCCAGCAGGCCGCCGCCGCCCAGCGGCACCAGCAGCAGGTCCAGTTCGCCGACCTCGTCGAACAATTCCTTGGCGGCGGTGCCCTGGCCGGCGATCACGTCCGGATGGTCGTAGGGCGGAATCAGGGTCATGCCGCGCTCCTTCGCCAGGCGGGCGCCGATCTCTTCGCGGTTCTCGGTATAGCGGTCGTAGAAGATGACTTCGCCGCCATAGCCCTGGGTGGCGCGCACCTTCAGCTCCGGCGCGTCCTTCGGCATGATGATGGTGGCGCGGATCCCGGCCAGTCTGGCCGACAGGGCGATCGCCTGCGCGTGGTTACCGGACGAGAAGGTCAGCACGCCGGCCTGGCGCTGCGCCTCGCTGAACCTGGCGATGGCGTTGCAGGCGCCGCGGAACTTGAACGCGCCCATGCGCTGGAAGTTCTCGGCCTTGAAGAACAGCTGCGCGCCCGCCATCGCGTCGGCGGTGCGCGAGGTCAGCACCGGGGTGCGGTGGGCCGCGCCGGCGATGCGGGCGGCCGCCTGTTCGACGTCGGCGTACTGGAGTTGGGTGTCGGTCATGTCTGTCGGCCCTTCGTTCGGTTGGATCGAAAGGCGACAGTATAGCGGAGGGTCAGGCCGCCAGCGGGAAGGCAAACTGCAGCACCAGCCCGCCGCCTTCGCGGTTGCGCACCAGCAGCTCGGCGTTGTGGCGGCTGATCACGCGTTCGACGATCGCCAGGCCGAGGCCGGCGCCGTTGGCCTGGCCGCGCGCGCTGTCCAGGCGGGTGAAGGGGCGCATCAGCTGCTGGATCTGGTCGTCCGGCACACCGACCCCGCGGTCGCCGATCTCGACCACGGCGCGGCGGCCGTGGCCCGTCATCTTCACGTGGCAGGCGATGTCGATCTCGGTCACGTCGCTTCCCGGCGTCTTGCCGTAGCGGCGGGCGTTCTCGATCACGTTGTTGATCACGCGCCGCAGGTCGGTGGCGTTGGCCGGCACCTCGATGCCCGGCTCGATGGAGGTGGCGGTGCGCACGTCCGGCAGGCGGTCGGCCGTGTGGGCGCAGTCTTCGAGCAGCTCGGACAGGTCGACCGGCACGAAGGTGGCGGCCTCGGTCGGCCGCGCGAAGTCGAGGAACTGGCCGATGATGGCGTCCATCTGCGCGATGTCGGACTGCATGCCGTCGCGCGCTTCCTGCGACAGGTTGGCCATCTCGACCTCCAGCTGCATGCGCGCCAGCGGCGTGCGCAGGTCGTGCGAGATGCCGGCGAGGATGATCGCGCGGTCCTTCTCGAGTTGTTGCAGGTCGTCGACCATCTGGTTGAAGCTGCGGTTGGCCTCGATGATCTCCTTCGAGCCTTTTTCAGGCAGGGCGGCGGGGCGCTTGCCCTGGGCGATCGCGCGCGCGGCGGCGGTCAGGCGCGCCAGCGGCCGGTTGATCAGGGTCGAGATCAGGGCCGCGCCCAGCAGCGACAGGGCGCCCACCACGGTGGCCCAGCCCAGCCACTGCACGCGCGTGAGGCCGGCCAGGCGGTCGCGTTCCAGCATCAGCCAGTACTTGTCGCCGTCGATGTCGAAGCTGACCCAGAAGCCCGGCATGTCGTTCACCTTGCGCGAGAAGCGGGTGTCCTTGCCGAGGCGCTCGCGCACCATGGCGGCGATCTCTGGCATCAGCGCGTTCGAGGGCGGCGGCTCGACCTTGTCGTCCGGTTCCAGCGTGAGGATGCGGATGCCTTCGTTGGACACCAGCTCGAACAGCAGTTCGCGCCGCAGGTCGGGCGCCGAGTGGGTCAGCGCGGCCTTGGTGAGGGTGACCACCGAGACCAGCAGCTCGGCGGTCTGCTCGGCCTGCGGGCCGCGCTGGAATACGTTGATCATCCCGATCCACGATGCCATCGACAGCGTGGTCAGGAAGGACAGCAGCAGGAAGGTGCGCCAGAACAGGCCGCTCTTCATGCGGCCGAGCAGGCGCGCGCGGGGTGCTTCGAACATCGCCTGGGACACTTAGCGCGGCTGGCCTTCGGGGATGAACACGTAGCCCAGGCCCCACACGGTCTGGATGTACAGCGGGCTGGACGGATCCGGTTCGATCAGTTTGCGCAGGCGCGAGATCTGGACGTCGAGCGAGCGGTCGAACACCTCGTACTCGCGGCCGCGCGCCAGTTCCATCAGCTTCTCGCGCGACAGCGGCTGGCGCGCATGGCGGGCGAACACCTTCAGCACCGAGAATTCGCCGGTGGTGAGCGGCACGGTCTCGCCGTTCTTCTTGAGCGTGCGGGTGCCGAGGTCGAGCACGAAGTCGCCGAACTCGAAGGTCTGCGGGGTCTCGGAAGGCGCGCCGGGGATCTCGTCCGGGCCCTTGCGGCGCAGCACCGCGTTGATACGGGCCACCAGTTCGCGCGGGTTGAAGGGCTTCGGCAGGTAGTCGTCGGCACCCATCTCGAGGCCGACGATGCGGTCCACATCCTCGCCCTTGGCGGTCAGCATGATGATCGGGGTCTGGTCGCCGGCGCCGCGAAGGCGGCGGCAGATCGACAGGCCGTCCTCGCCGGGCAGCATCAGGTCCAGCACCAGCAGGTCGTAGCGCTCGCGCAGCCACAGCTTGTTCATGGCCGGCGCGCTTTCCGCGGTCACGACCTGGAAGCCCTGTTCGGTCAGGTAACGGCGCAGCAGGTCGCGCAGGCGCACGTCGTCGTCGACCACCATGATTTTCGCGGAATGGCCACTGTTCTGGCCTGCGTTATTCGGGGTAGTTGCATTCATGAGTCTGTCAGGATTTGTCAGATTAATGTCGCTATGGTAACTTCATATGGCTTCGCGAACGGGAGATATTGCTGAGGCATTACATTGTGTTACAAACTTTACCCATTTGGCCTTATACCACCAGTGGAATCCACCTACACTGGCCTCAAGTCGAAACTGAAACTGAAACTGAAACTGAATCTGAATCACAGCTTATCCCCTTACTTGGCATCGCGGAAGAGGCACACCATGAACAGCGTCACTCACCACTACGCAGGAACGAAGGCAGGGCGGATCGCCCGCTGCGCGCTTCGCAGTGCGCTGGCGTGCGCCCTGGTCATCGGCGGTGCCGGGACCGCGTTCGCCCAGCAGTATGGCGACCGCCAGCTCGACCGCCGCGACGACCCGTCGATGCAGCAGTCCGGCCGCGGGCACATCTCGCAGGACCGCGACCCGCGCTACGACGTCCGTGCGTACGAGGAACAGCGCCGCCTGCAGCAGCAATACCAGCAGCAGCAACAACAGCAGCAGCTCCAGCAGGAGCAGCGCGAGTCGCGCCGCAGCCCTCGCATGACGCCCGACGAACGGCGCGACCTGCGCCGCCAGATCAACGAAGCGGGCATGGATCTGTACCCGCCCAAGCGTTGATTGCTCCACGCCGGGTTATTTCTTTGATGCAATCTAGTTGCCAGATGTTTATTTAGCGTCTGCAACGTGATACGCTACCCAGTCTATACCTTGGCCCAAGCCTTGCCGGGGTAGGTAACCTGGATTGGGAGTATCAAGTGCCTACGGATTCTGCCGCAGCGCCGGCGCAAGCACAGGCGGCCCGCTTCGCCGCCACCGGCCCCGAGCACTGCATCGCCAAGCGCCATGACGGCGTCTACGCCGATCCCGCCGTGCTCGGCACGACCCTGGTCGCCGCCATCGACAGCATCTTGCGCGGCGGCCATTACCTCTCCGGTATCGATTACCCGGTCCTGCTCAAGGCCCTGTTCGACTACGGCCCCGCGCTGCCGAAAGCGGCGGACGGCACGGTCCTGGCCCGCATCGCCGCCGACATCCTGCCTTTCGATCCCGCCCGGCGCGAACTCTACCGCTCGGTGAAGATCGGCGGCGGATGCGCCGAATACTATTTCGAGCCGGTCTGGCTGCCCGATCTCGCCAACCCCGACGGTCCTGGCATGCCGGCCCGCCTGGACCTCGACGAGTTCGTCGCCGACATCTGGCTCAAGGGTATCCGCTTCGGGGTCGACCTCGACGCCGTGCGCGCCGCCATCGCCACCGGCAAGGCCGATCGCATCACTGTGGCGCGCCGTCTCGATCCGGTGCCGGGCCAGGATGCCCGCATCGCCGAAGTCTCGGAGGACATCCACCGCAACGACGCGCCGCGCCAGCTGCCCAACGGGAAACTCGACCTGGGCAGCTTCCAGAACCGCTTCCCGCAGATCCAGCCCGGCGTACGCCTGCTGCAGAAGATCCCGCTCACCGAAGGCGAGCCCGGCTTCGAGATGGCGGGTGCGCAGCTGACGGCCAAGCCCGGGCGCGACCTCGACCTCGGCGAATATGCCGGCGAGGGCACGAAGGTCGAGCGCCTGAAGGAAGGCGAGTTCCTGGTCTCGCAGCAGGCCGGCTTCCTGACGGTCGACTCCTCGACCAGCCGGATTTCGGTGGGTGCCAAGATCGTCAGCCGCGACGGCGTCAGCGCCAAGACCACCGGCAACCTGCAGCTGACGGGCGATTACGAGGAGTTCGGCGAGGTGCAGGAAATGCGCGTCATCGAGGGCGAGAGCATCACCCTGCACGCCGACGTGTTCGGGCGCCTGGTCTCGCGCGGCGGCACCATCCTGCTGCATGCCAATCTGGTCGGCGGCAGCGCCCACAACCGGCGCGGCGACATCCGTGTGTGCGGCGTGGCCTCCGGCGCCGTGCTGCAGGCCGAGGACGGCGCGGTGGTGCTGGAACGCGCCGAGAACTGCGTGGTGTCCGGCACCCGCGTCACGATCGCGCATGCGGTCAACTGCGAGGTGATCGGCGACGAAGTGCACATCGGCCAGGCCGAGGGCAGCGCGATTGCCGGCCGCCGCGTGACGGTCGAATTCGCGATGCCGCGCAAGCAGGGCGAGATGCTGGTCTACGCGCTGCTGCCGGAAGGCGCCCAGGTCGAGGAAGTGATCGCGGCGGTGGGCGCGCGCCTGGCCCAGTTCGAGCAGCTGGCGGTCCAGCACAAGGCGCAGATGGATGGGCTGACGGCGCAGCCGGATGTGCGCCGCTACCTGATCCTGGCCTCGCGCGTTCGCAAGAACGAGATCAGCTTCACCCCCGAGCAGGGGCGCCAGTTCCAGCGCATGGCGCAGGACATGGCGCCGGCGCTGAAGGCGATCGGCGAGGTGTCCGCCAAAATCAAGCAGCTGGATACGGACCTGGAGCAGGGCCGCAAGGTGCTGGCCGACCTCGAGCGCCAGCGCCGCGACGCCGCCTGCACCTCCGCCGTTACCGTGCACCGGGTGCAGGGCGACACCCTGGTACGCGTGCTCGGATTCAGCCCGGCGTCCGGCAGTCCGTATATCATTGCCCCGCGCGACATCAAGGCGCGCCTGCGCGGGCCGCAGACCGGGGAGCTGCTGTTCTCCGGCGCGCAGGGCAGCTTTGCATGGAGCAGCGAGCAGGCCGCGACGGCCTGACGAATCCCAAGAGAACAGAGAGGAGACAGCTTGAAGACCATGCATACGACATGCCGACGCAGCCTGATCGCGACGCTGGTGGCGGGCGCCGTCCTGGCGCTGCCGGCCGGCGCCAACGCAGCCACCGCCAAGGCGACACCCGTCAAGACCCAGGGCAAACCGACCGTCGCCGAGGCTGAGCGCTTCATCAAGGACGCCGAGGAGAAGCTCGAGCAGCTAGGCCTGGACGCCCAGCGCGCCGAGTGGGTGGCCGAGAATTTCATCACGCTCGACACCCAGACCATGACGGCCCAGGCCAACGAAGGCTTCCTGACCCTGAGCGGCGAGACCGCCCTGAAGTCGCGCCGCTACAAGGACCTGAAACTGCCGGAAGCCAGCGCGCGCAAGCTGATGCTGATGCAGCAGACTTTGATGCTGCCGGACGCCGCCGATCGTGGCGCCTACGCCCGCCTGGCGGCCCACATGACCGGCGCCTATGGTTCGGCCAAGTACTGCCCGCCGGCCGCCGCCGGTGCCGCCGCGCCGGCCTGCATGCCGCTCGGCGAGCTGGAAAAGGTGCTGGCCACCAGCCACGATCCGAACCGCCTGAAGGAAGTCTGGCTCGGCTGGCATGCGCAATCGCCGGCCTACAAGGACGACTACGCGAAGTATGTCGAGCTGTCGAACAAGGGCGCCCGTGCGATGGGCTATGCCGACACCGGCGCGCTGTGGCGCTCGGGCTACGACATGAGCCCGGAGGCCTTCTCGGCCGAGATGGAGCGCCTGTGGCAGCAGGTCAAGCCGCTCTACGATTCGCTGCACACCTATACCCGCTACAAGCTGCGCCAGGCCTATGGCGCCTCGGTGGTGCCGCAGAACGGCAATATTCCGGCCCACCTGCTGGGCAATATGTGGGCCCAGACCTGGGACAACCTGTACCCGCTGCTCAAGCCGGCCACGAAAGAGGGCGGCGAGGACCTGACCGCGCTGCTGGAAGAGCGCAAGACCGACGCCGTGGCGATGACCCGCTACGCCGAGGGTTTCTATACCTCGCTCGGCATGCGCCAGCTGCCGGCCACCTTCTGGGAGCGCTCGCTGCTGACCAAGCCGCGCGACCGTGAAGTCGTGTGCCACGCCTCGGCCTGGGACCTGGACGGCAAGGACGACGTGCGCGTGAAGATGTGCATCACCCCGACCGCCGAGGACTTCCGCACCATCCACCACGAGCTTGGCCACCTGTACTACGACCTGGCCTACAGCGCGCAGTCGCCGATGTTCAAGAACGGCGCCAACGACGGCTTCCACGAAGCCATCGGCGACACCGTGGCGCTGTCGATCACCCCGGCCTACCTGAAGCAGATCGGCCTGATGAAGAGCGAGCCGGATCCGTCCCAGGACATCGGCCCGCTGCTGTACACCGCGCTGCAGAAGGTCGCCTTCCTGCCGTTCGGCTACCTGGTCGACAAGTGGCGCTGGCAGGTGTACGCCGGCCAGGTGAAACCGGCCGACTACGACAAGGCCTGGTGGGCGCTGAAGGAGCAGTACCAGGGCGTCTCGCGTCCGGCCCCGATCGCCGCCAACGGCTTCGACGCCGGCGCCAAGTTCCACGTCGCCAGCGACACCCCGTACGCGCGCTACTTCCTGGCCGCCATCCTGCAATTCCAGTTCCACCGCGCGCTGTGCCGCGAAGCCGGCTACACCGGCCCGCTGAACCGCTGCTCGGTCTATGGCAACAAGAAGGCGGGTGCGAAGTTCCAGCAGATGCTGGCGATGGGCAAGAGCAAGCCGTGGCCGGAAGCGCTGAAGGCCGTGACCGGCGAAGACAAGATGGATGCGACGGCGATGCTGGATTATTTTGCGCCGCTGAAGGCCTGGCTGGATGAGCAGAACCGGGAGCTGGCGAAGACGGATGGGTCGGTGAAGCCCTGATCCGTCGCTGCACGTGCGTTTCACGCAGCGCAAAAACGTCGTCCCCGCGAAGGCGGGGGATCCAGGTTCTGCCAGCATCACGTTAACGCATGCAAACTTGGGTCCCCGCCTGCGCGGGGACGACGTTTACAAGCCGCCGGCCTCAATTACGCGCCGCGTGTTTTAGCCAGCAACTCGTAACACGTCGCCGCATCCTCAGGCAGCCCCCCAAACAGCGCGGCATCCCCATCCTCCACCACGCCCTGCTCGACCAGCATCCTCACCTTGCCCAGGTAATCGCTCAGCATCAGCAGGCGCCCCAGCGGCGACATCACAGCCCCCTTGCGCAGGCCGCCTTGTTCGTCCAGCGCCCGCACCACGCTGTCCGGGAAGTTCCACTCGCGCGCGATGTTGACGCTTAGCCGGCGCGTGTCGCGGCCCAGCTGGGCCCAGAACACGCCGGAACCGAGCAGCGCCTCGCCCCTGGTCGCCTGGTCCATGCTGCGCAGCGCCACCGTCAGCCCGACGTTCTGCAGCAGGGCGGCCAGGAAGGCGTCGAAGGCTTCGATGCCGAGGCTCGGCGCCAGCGTACGCGCCGCCAGCGCGCTGCGCTCCGAGTGCTCCCACAGGATCGGCGCCAGGCGCCGCACGTAAAAGCCGGAATTGACGTCGATGATGGGGCGGAAGGCGACCGTCGTGATCAGCTGGCGCAGGCCTTCCTGGCCGATCAGGATCACGGCCTGCTCGACGCTGGTGACGGTGGCGCCGGTGCCCTGGTAGCAGCTGTTGGCGAGACGGATCACGGCCGCCACCAGCACCACGTCGGAGGAAATGGTGCGCGACAGCGCGCTGCCGGAAAAGCTCTCGCTGCGCAGGCTTTGCAGCAGCTGCGGGATCAGGCCCGGCATGCGGCGCACCAGCGCGGCGCCCGACTGCTGCGAGGACAGGATGCCGGCCAAGGTCTCCAGCACCTGGGCTTCCTGGGGATTCAGTTCCAGCCCGCCCTCGTCGGGGCGCTCGTACAGCCAGGCGTTCCAGGCACCGCCGACGCGGTCGAGCAGCTCGAACGGCACCGGCGGCCGGGCCGGACGCGCGCCCGCATCCGCCGCTGTGACGCCGGCGGCTGCGGGAGCCGGCGCAGCGGGCGGAGGCGGCGCGGTCGGTACGGGATCGGGCATCGAGGAGGGCGCAGGGGCAGGCTCGGGCCGCGCGGGCGCGGGTGAGCCGGAAATCAGGCGTCGCAGCCACCGGTACATATCAATTCCTCTTCGTTTCGCTTGCGCACATGGGCGGACATTGTACGGGCGGGCCCGGCGAAAGCAAGCTTGCTTTTGCTTTCAGGAAAAGTTGACTGGACTCAAAGTGAAATGAGGCGTCCGCCTTAGCATGACAATCTTGAAGAAAGGACGCGCCATGCATGACACGACGACTTCTCGCGGTTCCCAAGCGCTTCAGTTCCTGAGCTTCACGCTCGGCGGACTCGAATACGGCATCGACTTCGCCAGGGTGCAGGAACTTCGTGTGCTCAAGGCGCTCGAGCGTTTCGCCGCGAGCGGCGAGATCATCGGCGGCGTGGCCGTCTCGCGCGGCGTGATCATCCCCCTGGTCGACATGCGCGTGGCCTGCGGCACCACGCCGGACGCGCCGGACCCGCTGACCGACGTGATCATCCTCAGGCTGAGCAACTGCGTGATGGGGATGGTGGTGGATGGCGTGACCGGCGTCGTCACCGTGGCGCCGGAACAGGTCGCGCCGCTGCCGGTGGCGGCGGCGGACGGCGGACGGCCCGATTACCTGCTCGGGCTGGGGCAGGCCGGCGGGCGGCGGCTGATTCTGGTGGATATCGAAAAGCTGATGTCGGTGAAACGGCCGGCGGCGCGGCAGGTGGCCTGAGCCTCAGCCCATAAGCTTAGAACGACGGCTGGCGCCGAGAGCAACGGGCATCAGCCAACTCAGGCCGCCAACGCCTCCAGCTGCTCCTGCAATTCCAGCCACTCCTCCTCCAGCGTACCCAGATCCCGCACCAGGAAAGCCTGGTCCGCCACCAGCGTCTTCAGCTCGTCCTTCTTGTCGGCCTCGTAGATCGCAGGCTCCAGCAGGCGCGCGTCGATGTCCGACTTGCGCGCGTTGAGCTTGGCCATCTGCTCTTCCAGGCGCTTGAGGCGGTTCTCGATCGGCTTCTTCAGAGAGGCCAGGCGTTGGCGCTCCCCGGCTTCCAGGCGCTTTTGTTCCTTGCGGTCGACGGCGGGCACCACGGCCGGCGCGGCAGCCGGCTTGTCGTCCTTCGCAGGCAGAGGGGTGGTCTCATTGCCTTTGGCGAGCTTGGTCTTGAACAGCCAGTCCTTGTAGTCGTCCAGGTCGCCGTCGAAGGGCTGCAGGAGGCCGTCGGCAACGATAATGAATTCCTCGGTGGTGGCGCGCAGCAGGTGACGGTCGTGGGAGACCACCACCAGCGTACCTTCGAACTGGGCCAGCGCCAGGGTCAGCGCCTCGCGCGTCTCGAGGTCGAGGTGGTTGGTCGGTTCGTCCAGCAGCAACAGGTTGGGGCGCTGCCACACGATCAGCGCCAGCGCCAGGCGCGCCTTTTCGCCGCCGGAGAAGGGCTTGATCGGGCTGGTCACCATATCGCCCGGGAAGTTGAAGCCGCCCAGGAAGTTGCGCAGCTCCTGCTCGCGCGTGGTCGGCGCAATCTTCTGCAGGTGCCACAGCGGCGACTCGTCGTGGCGCAGCATCTCGACCTGGTGCTGGGCGAAGTAGCCGATCACCAGGCCCTTGCCGAGAGTCGCGGTGCCGGCGAGCGGCGCCAGTTCGTTGGCGATGGTCTTGATGAGCGTGGATTTACCGGCGCCGTTGACGCCCAGCAGGCCGATGCGCTGGCCCGTCTGCAGCGAGAAATTCACGCGGTGGACGATGGTCTTGCCGCCGACCTTGTCGCCGTGGCCGTCGAGGATCGGGTAGCCGGCGTCGACGTCTTCCATCACCAGCAGCGGATTCGGGCTTGAGGCGGGATCGCGGAACTCGAACGAGAACTCGGCGGCGGCGCGCAGCGGCGCCAGTTCTTCCATCTTGGCCAGCGCCTTCATGCGGCTCTGGGCCTGGCGCGCCTTGGTGGCCTTGGCCTTGAAGCGGTCGACGAAGGACTGCAGGTGGGCGCGGGTGCGCTGCTGCTTCTCGAAGGCCGCCTGGGCCAGCACCATGTGGGCGGCGCGCTGGCGCTCGAAGGCCGAGTAGTTGCCGGAGTATCGCTTCAGCTTGCGCTCGTCGATGTGCACGACCACGTTGACGATCTCGTCGAGGAAATCGCGGTCGTGGGAGATGATGATCAGTGTGCCCTGGTAGCGCTTCAGCCAGTCCTCGAGCCAGATGATGGCGTCCAGGTCCAGGTGGTTGGTCGGTTCGTCCAGCAGCAGCAGGTCGGACGGACACATCAGGGCCTGCGCCAGGTTCAGGCGCATCCGCCAGCCGCCCGAGAAGCTGGCCACCGGCTGCTGCATCTGCGCCAGCGAGAAGCCCAGGCCCAGCAGCAGCTGTTCGGCGCGCGACTGCACCGTGTAGGCGTCGGCGTCGGCCAGCGCCGAGTGCAGGTGGCCGATCGCAATGCCGTTGTCGTGGCTGTGCGGCATCGCTTCCAGGCGCTCGAGTTCGGCCTGCAGCGTCCGCAGGTTGGCGTCGCCGTCGATCGCGTACTCGATCGCCGGACGGTCCAGCGCCGGCGTTTCCTGGGCCACGTAGGCCATGCGCCAGCGCTGCGGGAAGTCGATCGCGCCCTGGTCCGGGTGCAGTTCGCTGCGCAGCATGGCGAACAGGCTGGATTTACCCGCGCCGTTCGCGCCGATCAGGCCGATCTTGTCGCCGGGGTTGAGGGTGAGGTCGGCGTCTTCCAGCAGCGGCTTGGTGCCGCGCATGAGACTGACGTTGGAGAATCGGATCATGGGAACTAAGTGGTAGAGCGTCGTTCCCGCGAAGGCGGGAACCCAAGTTTTTTATGGTTCGCTGCGAACTTGGGCCCCCGCCTTCGCGGGGGCGACGTTGGTCGCGGGGGCGACGTTGGTCACGGGATGACGGTGCTAGCGTACAGGGTCGAAATTATTGTGCCAGCTGCTCGGCGGTCAGCAGGAACACCGCATCATCCCCCTGGCTGGTGGTCAGCCAGGTCAGACCCAGATGGCCGAAGGCCGCTTCCGCATATTCTCGCTCGTTGCCGATCTCGACCACCAGCACGCCTTCCGGCGTCAGGCGTTCGGCGGCGCCGTCGACGATCTTGCGCACCAGGTCCATACCGTCCTCGCCGCCCGCCAGCGCGATCTGCGGCTCGCGCAGGTATTCCGGCGGCAGCTTGCCCATCGAGTCGCTGTTCACGTAGGGCGGGTTGGTGATGATCAGGTCGTACTTCTTGAACGGCACGTTCTCGTACAGGTCGGACTCGATCGGGTTCACGCGGCCAATCAGTTTATAGTCGCGGATGTTACGCTCGGCCACCGCCAGCGCGTCCTTCGAGATGTCGACCGCGTCGACCAGGGCGTTCGGGAAGGCGTCGGCCAGCATGATCGCCAGGCAGCCGGAGCCGGTGCACAGTTCGAGCACGTTCTCGATGCTGTCCGGATCCTGCACCCAGGGGCTGAACTGGTTCGGGATCAGTTCGGCGATGAAGGAACGCGGCACCAGCACGCGCTCGTCGACGTAGAAGTTATAGCTGCCCAGCCAGGCCTCGTTGGTGATGTAGGCGGCCGGCACGCGCTCGCTGACGCGGCGCTCGATCACGGCCAGCACCTGCAGCACTTCTTCCGGCAGCAGGCGCGCGTCGAGGAAGGGATCGAGCTTGTCCAGCGGGAGCTTCAGGGTGTGCAGGATCAGGTAGGCGGCTTCGTCGAGGGCCTCGGCGCTGCCATGGCCGAAGAACAGCTTGGCGGTGTTGAAGCGGGTGACTGCGTAGCGCAGCAGGTCGCGCGGCGTGCAGAAATTGGGCGTGGTCATGGCCATGTCGATGATCTCGCAGAGAGTCGGTTACGCCGCGGACGGCGAGGGCGCCAGCAGCGCTTCCAGCGTGCGGCGATAGATGTTCTTGAGCGGATCGACGTAGCGCAGTTCGATGTGCTCGTCGATCTTGTGGATGCTGGCGTTCGGTGGCCCGAATTCTATCACCTGGGGGCAGATGCGGGCGATGAAGCGCCCGTCGGAGGTCCCGCCGGTGGTCGACAGTTCGGTGCTCACGCCCAGCTCATGCTTGATGGCGCCGCAGATCGCATCGGACAGCGTGCCCTTCGGCGTCAGGAAGGGCTCGCCGGACAGGGTCCACTTCAGGTCGTAATCCAGGCCGTGGCGGTCGAGGATGGCGTGCACACGCGCTTCCAGTCCGTCCGCCGTGCTGGCGGTCGA
Organism: Massilia sp. 2TAF26; assembly: GCF_052115005.1. Taxonomy (NCBI): domain Bacteria; kingdom Pseudomonadati; phylum Pseudomonadota; class Betaproteobacteria; order Burkholderiales; family Oxalobacteraceae; genus Massilia; species Massilia sp. 2TAF26. The sequence continues at coordinate 19,469 of NZ_JBFRFV010000023.1, read as the reverse complement.
GAAGCGGAAGTTGAAGTCGACCGTAAGCGTTCCCGGGATGACGTTGTTGGCGCCGGTGCCGGCGTGGATGTTCGAGACCTGCCAGCTGGTCGGCGGGAAGTATTCGTTACCGTCGTCCCACTTTTCCGCCGCGAGCTCGGCCAGGGCCGGCGCCGCCAGGTGGATCGGATTGCGCGCCAGGTGGGGATAGGCGATGTGGCCCTGCACGCCCTTGACCACCAGGCAGCCCGACAGCGAGCCGCGGCGGCCGTTCTTGATCATGTCGCCGAGGACGTGGCTGGAGGTCGGCTCGCCGACCAGGCAGTAATCGAGGGTCTCGCCGCGCTCTTCCAGCAGCTCGCAGACGACCACGGTGCCATCCACGGCCGGGCCTTCCTCGTCGCTGGTGATCAGGAAGGCGATCGAGCCGGCATGGCCGGGATGCGCCTCGACGAATTCCTCGCTTGCCACCACCATCGCGGCGATCGAGGTCTTCATGTCCGATGCGCCGCGGCCGTACAGCTTGCCGTCGCGGCGGGTCGGCGTGAAGGGCTGGGATTGCCATTGCTCGGTCGGACCGGACGGCACGACGTCGGTATGTCCGGCGAACACGAACACCGGCGACGCCGTACCCCTGCGCGCCCACAGGTTGGTGACGCCGTTCGACTCGATGGTCTCGCAGGCGAAGCCGAGCGGCGCCAGCAGTTCCTTCAGGCGCTGCTGGCAGCCCTTGTCCTGCGGGGTGATCGAATCGAGGGCGATCAGCTCCTCGGTCAGCTGCAGGGTGCGCGAAGTCTTCATGCCGGCCAGTCTCCGAAAGTCCGCTCGTACTGGTCGGCGGAGAAACCGACCAGCAGCGGACCGGCGCCGGCCAGGACCGGGCGCTTGACGACCGAGGGATTCTCCAGCATCAACTCCAGTGCGCTGGCCTTGTCGACGACTTGCGCGCGGCGCTCGTCGGACAGCTTGCGCCAGGTCGTGCCCTTGCGGTTGACCAGGGTTTCCCAGCCGCTCTGTTCGAGCCAGGCGGCCACGGTTTCGCGGGACAGGCCCTGCTTCTTGAAATCGTGGAACTCGACGTCCTGGCCATGGTCGGCCAGCCAGGTGCGCGCTTTCTTGACGGTGTCGCAGTTCGGAATACCGTAGAGAGTTTTTTTCATGGCATTGGTACTGGGGAAAGGCGCGAAGGATAGCACAGCCCGCTACCTACTGAGGATAGTTTAGCAAGTGCATTCCGGGCCTGTCGCCGGACTGGCAGGCTGCGTCGGTTGTGCAAGCTGATCCGCTTGCCCTTAGCCGACAAGCGACATTCCTGTCCGTGCACTGAACGCCATCCCAACTCAGCCTTGTTCGGATCGCTTCTGCACCAGATGGGCACGCAAGGTCGAGTACGCCGATTCTGAAATCGACGCCCAATGCTCGCGTCGCGTTCTTGCGCGTTTACGATGCTTGGCAGCCATCTCCGATAGCGGCTTCACATAAAACGGCAAGGCGATGCAGAAGATTCTGTCACCCATCGGTGCGCCGCCCAAAGTTTGCCACAGTCCGTCATAGGCGTTGGCAAAATGCTTATCGTCGGCGGCGGTGTAGGAACATTGCCATGTTGACCTCACCGCCACTACCTGATTCATTCCCAGCGCCAGGGCAAGCCCTTGCACAGCCGCGATGCAGAAAAAGCTTGGTGAGTTGTTTGGATATGCTCGTTCGAAATTTTTGAGCGCGGCCGCAGCGTCGGCCCGGTGTCCCTGATTGCGCACGACGAACGGTACGACTGGCGCATCGATACCAACGAAACTGCCTTCAGTCCAGCTGAACGACAGGCAGTGCAGGGCAAGCTTGTCGACATACGCACAAATGGTCAGGTCACCTTCGGCACACAAGCGTGCCGCCATCTCGAGTTTGATTGAAACCGGAATGCCATCGAGATTACGCTCCCACAGCACCAAGCCGCCATCGGCGTAAACGGCGCGCTTGTAGGCTCGGTCGAATGTCGCCTCGTCAAAGTGGTAATGCGTAGCGACGCATTGAACACATTGTCGGAGCGTCAAACCACGGATGAGATAGTTCCGATGGCTGAGATGATGGAATACATCGTCATGGGCCGCGCTGACATAATTGCGATAGATTTCCAAGGCGAGCAATCGTCGATGAAAGCGATAGAACAGAACTACACGCAGGCTGCGTCCAATACATGCGACCCATGAAATAAACGGAAAATTCCTTCTGGCGTACCAGTGTCTGGCCAGGTGGGTGAGAACCATGTGATCCTTGCATTAAAGGCTTGAGAATGTTGACTCGGCCACCAATGCTTAATCTATGCAAGAGCGTATTTATGGCTACGTGCGGTCGGCCACACATGGCCTATGATGGATAAACGGTAATGATGTCCCAGACGATGGCTCATCCATTTCGTTGTCACAACTGAGCATCGAATCATGACAAAGTTTCTTATCTCCTTTCCTGCGAGTGCAATGGATGTTCCTGCCGAAGACATGCCCGCCGTTAGCGATGCGGCGCATGCGGTCATCCGCGAGGCAAAGGCTGCCGGGGTCTACGTGTTTGGCGGAGGAATCAACGCCGAGGTCGCGCCGGTCGTCGTTGCGGCGGACGGGCGCTGTACAAGCGAGACCTACCGCCAGACCAGAGAGTTCGATGGCGGCTTTTGCGTGCTCGAGCTGCCGTCCCGGGCAGTAGCCCTTGAATGGGCGGCCAGGATCGCTGCGGCCTGCCGCTGCGCACAAGAGCTGCGCGAGTTCTACTACGATCCTGAGAGTTGAGCTCGAGCGGCGCCTGCTAGTTGTCGAGCGTAAATTCCGTGAACGAGGGACCTGCCGATTCCTCGGCCGGCTTGGCTTGCTCCTCCGCCTTGGCCCCCTGGCTGTCCGGCCCATTATTGATGAGCCACAGCAGATTGGTGGCCGAATCCGCATTCGCCAGCGCTTCTTCCTGGGTGATCAGCTCGGCCTGCACCAGTTCCAGCAGCGCCTTCTCGAAGGATTGCGAACCCGGCGACAGGCTCTTGTCCATGGCTTCCTTGATCTGGCCGATTTCGCCCTTTTCGATCAGGTCGGCGACGTAGCGGGTATTAACCATGATCTCGACCGCCGCCTGGCGCGCGCCGCCGGCCTTCGAGCGCACCAGGCGCTGCGAGACGATGGCCTTCACCGCCGACGACAAATCCTGCAGCAGGGCGGGGCGGTTCTCGATCGGGTAGAAGCTGATGATGCGGTTCAGCGCGTTGTAGCTGTTGTTGGCGTGCAGGGTCGCAAGCACCAGGTGGCCGGATTGCGCGTAGGCGAGGGCGGCGGCCATGGTGTCCTTGTCGCGGATCTCGCCGATCAGGATGCAGTCCGGCGCCTGGCGCATCGAGTTGCGCAGGGCAACGTCGAAGCTGGCGGCGTCGCTGCCGATCTCGCGCTGGTTGACGATCGATTTCTTGTTCTTGAACAGGTACTCGATCGGATCTTCCAGGGTCAGGATATGGCCCGAGCGCTGTTCGTTGCGGTGGTCGAGCATCGAGGCGATCGTGGTCGACTTGCCGGAGCCGGTGGCACCGACGATCAGCAGCAGGCCGCGCTTTTCCATGATCAGTTCGGACAGCACCGGCGGCAGGCCCAGCTCGGCCAGCGGCGGAATACTCGCCGGCACGAAGCGGAACACGGCCGAGATCGAGCCACGCTGGCGGAATGCCGACAGGCGGAAGCGGCCCAGATTGGGCACCGAAATACCCATGTTCAGCTCGTTCTCGCGCTCCAGCTCGGCCATCTGTTCGGGCGAGGCGATTTCCGACAGCAGGACCTGGATGTTTTCGGGTTCCAGCTTGTTCTGGTTGATCGGGATGAGGTTCCCGTTGATCTTGATGTGGACGGGAGAATTGACCGCGAAGAACATGTCCGACGCGTTCTTTTCCTTCATCAACTGGAACAGGCGTTCCATCATCATGGTTCTCTCCCTTGCTTCGCGGTAATTTTTGCGTTTTGGGGATTCTAACCGTTGTGGAAGGATTGCGGTGGGCGGAAGAGCCCGCTGTGGGGAAATACGCCACCGTCGTGCCGGGCATTGCCCGACCCGACGCCCCGCTTCCGCGGGAATGGCGTATTCAGCGTTGCGGATTACACGCCACGCAGCAGCTCGTTGATACCAGTCTTGGCACGCGTCTGCGCATCCACGCGCTTGACGATCACGGCGCAGTACAGGCTGTACTTGCCATCGCTTGATGGCAGCGAACCCGACACGACCACCGAACCCGACGGCACGCGGCCGTAGCTGATTTCGCCGGTTTCGCGGTTGTAGATCTTGGTCGACTGGCCGATGTACACGCCCATCGAGATCACCGAGTTTTCTTCGACGATCACGCCTTCGACGATTTCCGAACGTGCGCCGATGAAGCAGTTGTCTTCGATGATGGTCGGGTTGGCCTGCATCGGTTCCAGCACGCCGCCAATGCCGACGCCGCCGGACAGGTGGACGTTCTTGCCGATCTGGGCGCAGGAGCCGACGGTGGCCCAGGTATCGACCATGGTGCCTTCGTCGACGTAGGCGCCGATGTTCACGTAGGACGGCATCAGCACCACGTTCTTGCCGATGAAGGAGCCGCGGCGGGCCACGGCCGGCGGCACCACGCGGAAGCCGCCTTTGGCGAAGTCGTCGGCGGTGTAGTCGGCGAACTTGGTCGGCACCTTGTCGTAGAACTGCAGGCCGCCGCCTTCGACGGGCACGTTGTTCTCGAGGCGGAACGACAGCAGGACGGCCTTCTTGATCCACTGGTTCACGACCCAGCTGCCGCTGTCTTTCTGGGCGACGCGCAGGCTGCCGTCGTCAAGGCCGGCAAGGACGTGCGCAACTGCGTCGCGCACTTCGGCGCTGGCGTTGGACGGGCTGATTTCGGCGCGCTGTTCCCACGCGGTGTCGATGATGGTCTGGAGTTGTTGGGTCATGATGGATCTATCAGGTTACGGATCTGTTTTCAGGAGGACTTCAAATCGTTGCAGAACTGGACGATGCGGTTGGCGGCTTCCAGTCCTTCGTCCACGCCGGCGACGAGCGCCATGCGGATGCGGTTGCGTCCCGGATTGCTGCCGTGCGCGTCGCGCGCCAGGTAGGAGCCGGGTAAAACCGTCACATTATATTCGGCGTACAGGCCGCGTGCGAACTCGGTGTCCGACAGGCCGCTGGCGCGCACGTCGGCCCACAGGTAGAAGCCGGCGTCGGGCAGTTCGACGTCCATCACCTGCTTGAGCAGCGGGGTGATGAGGCTGAACTTTTCCTTGTACAGGTTGCGGTTTTCCTGCACGTGGGCCTCGTCGTTCCAGGCCACGCAGGACGCCGCCTGCACCGGCGGCGACATCGCGCCGCCGCTGTAGGTCCGGTAGAGCAGGAATTTCTTCAGCACGTCCGGATCGCCGGCCACGAAGCCGGAGCGCATGCCCGGCACGTTGGAGCGCTTCGACAGGCTCGAGAACACGACCAGGTTGGCGTAGGGGCGCTGGCCGGCGCTGCGGCCGAGCTGGTGGGCCGCCTCCAGCGCGCCCAGCGGCGGGGTCGAGCCGAACCAGATCTCGGAATAGCACTCGTCGGCCGCGATGACGAAGCCGTGGCGGTCGGACAGTTCGAACAGCTCGCGCCAGTCGTCCAGGGTCAGCACGGCGCCGGTCGGGTTGCCCGGGGAACACAGGTAGAGCAGCTGCACGCGGGCCCAGACCTCGTCGGGCACGCTGTCGTAGTCGGGGGCAAAGTTGCGCGCCGGGACCGAATTCACGAAATACGGTTCGGCGCCGGCCAGGTAGGCCGCGCCTTCGTAGATCTGGTAGAAGGGGTTCGGGCACATCACCAGGGCGCTGCCGTTCGCGCCGTTATTCGATCCCGCGCGCGGATCGATCACGCACTGGGCGATCGCGAACAACGCCTCGCGCGAGCCGTTCACCGGCAGCACCATCGTGTTCGGATCCAGCGCCGGCACCCCGTAGCGGCGTTCCAGCCAGCCGGCGATCGACGTGCGCAACGGATCGCCGCCGTGCGTGCTCGGATAGTTCGCCAGCCCGGTCATGCTCTGCGTCAGGGCTTTCTGGATGAAGGCCGGGGTCGGGTGTTTGGGTTCGCCGATGCCGAGGCTGATGGGAACGTACTCGGGATTCGGCGTGACGCCGGCGAACAGCTGGCGCAGCTTTTCGAAGGGATAGGGGTGCAGTCTTTCGAGATGTGGGTTCACGGCTATACCAGGACGGGTGATCGATGCGAGAAGGTCAATTATAGCGAGGCCGGCCTGATGCTGCTTTCGCTTGGAATGCGGTAATATTACCGACGTGCCAATCCACTACGCCCGCAGCCTTCTCGGCAATGCGCGCAGCCCGCGCGCCAACCGCCACCTCGGGGTGGCGCTCGCCTTCGTCGCCGGCGCCATCAACGCCGGTGGTTTCCTTGCCGTTCACCAGTACACCTCGCACCTGACGGGGGCGATCTCCTCCGCGGCCGACAACCTGGCCCTCGGCGCCTGGGACCTGGCGCTGGATGCACTCGGCGCCGTACTGTCCTTTCTGGCGGGGGCAGCCTGCACCGCGCTCGCCGTCAATTACGGGCGGCGCCGTCGCCTGGCCAGCGAGTATGCGCTGCCGCTGCTGTTCGAAGCGATGCTGCTGCTGGCCTTCGGCGTGCTGGGCGCGCGCCTGGCCGGGGTCGACGCCCTGTTCGTGCCGGCCACGGTGATGCTGCTGTGCTTCATGATGGGCCTGCAGAATGCGCTGATCACCAAGATCTCGCACGCCGAGATCCGCACCACCCACATGACCGGCATCGTCACCGACATCGGCATCGAACTGGGCCGCATGTTGTACTGGAACCGCGACCCGGCGCAGCCCAGGGTGGCGGCCAACCATGCGCGCCTGCGCCTGCTGCTGTCGCTGCTGCTGGGTTTCTTCAGCGGGGGACTGGTGGGGGCGCTCGGCTTCAAGCATGCCGGTTATCTGGCGACCTTGCCGCTGGCCTGCGTGCTGTGCCTTCTGGCGATCGTGCCTGCGGTAGATGACCTGCGCCGCCTGGCGCCGCGTCAGACCTGACCCGCCAGCGCCCGCTCGCGCCAGGCCCCGGGATTCATCCCCGACCACTCGCGGAAGGCGTGCGTGAACGCGCTCTGCTCCTGGTAGCCGAGCAGGAAGGCGATGTCGGCCAGCGACAGGCCGCGCTGGCGCAGGTAGTCCTGGGCCAGCGCATGGCGGGCGCTGTCGAGCACCTGCTGGAAGCTGGCGCCGGCCTCGGAAAGCTTGCGCTGCAGGGTGCGCTGCGACAGGCCCAGTTCATCGGCGATGCTTGCCAGGCGCACGCGGTCGTTCGCCAGGTTGCGGATCACGCAGGCGCGCACCTGGGCGACGATGCCGTGGCGCCCGCGCTCCTCCTCGCGCGCATTGTTCCGCTCCTTCAGCAGCCGCTCGGCATGCTGCTGCAGCACCGGATACATGCCGGCGTCAGCGTTCGGCACCGGCATCGCCAGCAGGGCGGCGTCGAAGCAGGCGAGGTGGGCCTCGGCGCCGAACGCCGGCGCCATCCCCAGCACCCGCGCGTACTCGGCCGGATCGGCATCGCTCGCATGCGCAAAGGCCAGCCGCACCGGCGCCAGCGGCCGGCCGGCGAGCCAGGAGCCGAAGGTGCGGATGCCGGCGAACACGCTTTCGGCCAGATGGCGGTTGGCGCCGGGAAAGTGGCTGATCCAGGTGTAGCGCGCCAGTCCGGTGGCGGCGTCGACTTCGAGCCGCGAGCGTCCGAGGTCGTGGGCCAGTTGCTCGTAGCGCTGGGTCTGTTCGAGGGCCTGGGCGAAGTCGGCGCAGGCCAGCAGGATCAGGCCGTAGACGCTGTAGGTGCCAAGACGCACCCGTTCGCCCACGTGCAGGCCGAAGTGCGGATCCCGCGTCAGGTCGGCGCCGGCCGCGAGCAGGTCGATGTAGTCGCTTGCCGCCAGCGATTCCGGCAGCGGGCCGAGCGCGCCCTCATGCAGCCCGGCCGCCCGGGCCAGCGCACGCGCATCGACGCCGCACGCGGCCGCGGTCTCGAGCAGCGGCTGCAGGTAGGAGCCGGTGACCCGGGCAAGCAGGGGGCCTTTGGCCGGTGGCATGTTCGAACAAGCGCTTGGCATGAATCCGCAATACGTGGGGAGGCGAATGGCTTATCTTCTTGCAAAATATAAAACTATGCAATGGGAGAACCATGAGGCGATGGAACGGCTGGGGAGACGATACGATCGAGGTGCCGATCGGCGAGGGCGCGCTGCGTTTCCTCGAACAGAAGCTGGGACCGGGCAGCGTGCCGCGTGACGCCGCCTTCGAGGCCGTGTGCGCGCAGCTCGCGCCTTCGCGCCTGCCGCCGCATCCGCTGGTCGACACCACGCCGGCCGTGCGCCTGACCCATGCGCTGGGCCAGAGCCTGCCCGACTGGCTGCGCCTGCGCTACGGCCGGATCGAGGCGGCGCCGGACGGCGTGGCCTTTCCGGAAAGCGCGGACGAGGTGCGCGACCTGATCCGCTTCGCCGTCGACGCCGGCGCGGCCGTGGTGCCCTACGGCGGCGGCACCAGTGTCTGCGGCCATCTGGATGCGGCGCGGGACAGGCCGACGCTGTCGGTCGACATGGGACGCCTGCGCGCGCTCACCGGCCTCGATCGCGAATCCCTGCTGGCCACCTTCGGCGCCGGCGTCGCCGGTCCTGACCTCGAAGCCCAGCTGCGCGCCCAGGGCTATACCCTCGGCCACTTTCCGCAATCTTTCGAATACTCGACCCTGGGCGGCTGGATCGTCACGCGTTCCTCCGGCCAGCAGTCGCTGCGCTACGGCCGCATCGAGCAGCTGTTCGCCGGCGGCCGCATGGAGACGCCGCAGGGCAGGCTCGAGCTGCCGACCTTCCCGGCGTCCGCCGCCGGCCCCGACCTGCGCGAGCTGGTGCTGGGTTCCGAAGGACGGCTCGGCATCCTCCTTGATGCCACGGTGCGCATCAGTCCCGTGCCGGAATTCGAAGCCTTCCACGCCGTGTTCCTGCCGGACTGGGAGCGCGCCGAGACGGCGGTGCGCGCGATCGTGCAGGCGCGGCTCGGGATGTCGATGCTGCGCCTGTCCAATCCGGTGGAGACGGCGACCATGCTGACCCTGGCCGGGCATCCCCGGCAGGTGGCCCTGCTGGAGACACTGCTGCGGCTGCGCGGCGCGGGCGAAGGCAAGTGCATGCTGCTGGTCGGCGCCAGCGGCGCTCGCAAGCAGGCGCGCGCGGCCCTGGCGGCGGCCTTGACGCTCGCGCGCCGGTTCCAGGGCGTGCACGCGGGCCGCGGCCTGGGCGAGCGCTGGAAGAAGAACCGCTTCCGCAACGTCTACCTGCGCAACGCGGCCTGGGAACGCGGGTATGCGATCGATACCGTCGAGACGGCCCTCGACTGGCCGCGCGTGACGCCGGGCATGCGCGCGGTCGAGCGGGCCGCCGCCGATGCCCTGGCCGCGGATGGCGAGCAGGTGCATGCCTACACCCACCTGTCCCACCTGTATCCGCAGGGCGCCAGCGTGTACACGACCTTCATCTGGCGCCTGGCCGGCGATTACGACGCCGACCTGGCGCGCTGGCGCCGCCTCAAGACCTCGGTGTCGGAAGCGATCGTCGCCAGTGGCGGCACCATCAGCCACCAGCATGGCGTCGGCAGCGACCACGCGCCCTGGCTGCAGGCGGAGAAGGGCCGGCTCGGCATGGAGGCGCTGCGCACCGTGTTCCGCCAGTTCGATCCGGGCGGCTGCATGAATCCCGGCAAACTGGTGAGCCCATGACGGCGCTATGGAGGAGGGACGGCCGCGCCGCCTTGCCCGGTCTGATGGCGCAGGAGTGGGACCTGCTGGTGATCGGCGGCGGCATCACCGGCGCCGGCATCCTGCTGGAAGCCGCGCGCCGGGGCTTGCGCGCCATGCTGGTCGAGCAGCGCGACTTCGCCTGGGGCACCTCGAGCCGTTCGTCGAAGCTGGTGCACGGCGGCCTGCGCTACCTGAAGGATGGTCACCTGCACCTGACGCGCGAATCGGTACGCGAACGCGAAAGCCTGCTGCGCGACGCGCCCGGGCTGGTCGAGCCGCAGGGCTTCGCCTTCGCCCATTACGAGGGCCAGCGCGGCCGCCGCAGCTTCCTGGCCGGCCTGGCCATCTACGACCTGCTGGCCGGAAGGCGCGAGCGGCATTGGCTCGCCGCCGAGGAATTTCTCGAACGGGCGCCGAATGTCGAACGTAAAGGCCTGGCCGGCGGCATCGTCTACACCGACGCCAAGACCGACGACGCGCGCCTCGTGCTGCGCGTGCTGGGCGAGGCGATGGATCATGGCGCCTCGGCGCTGAACTACGTGGCCGCACGCGCGCTGATCCGCGACCAGGGGCGGGTGGCCGGCGCGTTGCTGCATGACGGGATCGGAAATGCCGGCCATGAAGTCCGCGCCCGCGTGGTCGTGGATGCCACCGGCGCCTGGTCCGGCGCCCTGCACGGCAAGGGACCGCGCCTGCGTCCGCTGCGCGGCAGCCATCTGATTTTGCCGGCCTGGCGCCTGCCGCTGTCCCAGGCCGTGAGCCTGATGCACCCGCACGATGGCCGCCCGGTGTTCGCCTATCCCTGGGAGGGCGTCACATTGGTCGGCACCACCGACCTCGATCACGCCCAGCCGCTGGATGCCGAGGCGCGCATCACGCGGGCCGAACTCGATTACCTGCTGGCGGCCGTGCAGGCCCAGTTTCCCCAGCTCGGCATCGGCGAAGGCGATGTGCTGTCGACCTTTGCCGGGGTGCGTCCGGTCATCGCGGGCGGCCACGCCGAGGCCTCGCGCGAAGGGCGCGAGCACAGCGTCTGGAGCGAGGACGGGCTGGTGGCGGTGGCCGGCGGCAAGCTGACCACCTTCCGCGCCATCGCCCTCGACGCGCTTGCGAGCGTGCGCGCCCAGTTGCCGGATTGGCGCGACCAGCTGCAGCCCTGCCGGGTGTTCGCGCCGCCGCCCGAGGCTTGCCACGAGCGGCTGTGCGGCGCCCGGCTTCGCCGTTTGAAAGGCCGGTACGGCGCCGCCACCGGCGCATTATTGGCCGCCGCCGGCGCGGACGAATTCGAGCTCATTCCCGGCACCGAGACCTTGTGGGCGGAGCTGCGCTGGGCCGCGCGCGCGGAAGCCGTGCAGCACCTCGACGACCTGCTGCTGCGCCGCACCCGCCTGGGCCTGCAGCTGAAGCAGGGCGGCGCCGCGCTGATGCCGCGCGTCCGCGCGATCTGCCGGCCGGAGCTGGGCTGGAGCGACGCGCGTTGGCAAGAAGAAGAACGAAACTATGCTGCCCTGTGGAACTCCCACTACGGGCTGCCGCAGGAGACAGCGCAATGACGACCCAGCCGACCATCCTCGCCATCGACAACGGCACCCAGAGCGTGCGCGCGCTGCTGTTCGACCTGAACGGGAATATCGTGGCGAAGTCGCAAATTATGCTGGATGCATATTTTTCCGAGCAGCCCGGCTGGGCCGAACACGATCCCGAGGATTACTGGCAAGCGCTGTGCAAGGCCTGCCATGGCCTGTGGGGCCAGCCCGGCGTCGACAAGGCCGCGGTGCAGGGCGTGGCCGTGACCACCCAGCGCGGCACCGTGGTCAATCTCGGCAAGGACGGCAAGGCGCTGCGGCCGGCCATTACCTGGCTCGACCAGCGCCGCACGGACACCTGGCCCGGCATCGCCTGGTGGTGGCAGGCGGCGTTCAAGCTGGCGCGCGTGGACGGCACCATCGATTACTTCCGCGGCGAGGCCGAGATCAACTGGATCAAGGCCCACCAGCCGGACATCTGGGCGGCCACCGACAAGTTCCTGCTGCTGTCCGGCTACCTGAACTGGCGGCTGTGCGGGCGCTTCGCCGACTCCAGCGGTTCGCAGGTGGCCTATCTGCCATTCGACTACAAGCGCCGCCGCTGGGCCGCCCGCCACGACTGGAAGTGGCAGGCGCTGGCGGTCGAGCCCCACATGCTGCCCGAGCTGGTCGAGCCCGGCGAGCGCCTGGGCACGGTGACTTCCGACGCATCGCAGGCCACCGGCATCCCGGAAGGCCTGCCGCTGCTGGCCGCCGCCGCCGACAAGGCCTGCGAGGTGATCGGCGCCGGCTGCCGCGAGCCCCACGTGGGCTGCCTGAGCTACGGCACCACGGCCACCATCAACACCACCAGCACGCGCTATACCGAGGTCACGCCCTTCATTCCGCCTTACCCGGCGGCGCTGCCCGGCGCCTACAGCAACGAGGTGCAGGTCTTCCGCGGCTACTGGATGGTCAACTGGTTCAAGGAGCAGTTCGGCCACCACGAACAGCTGCGCGCGCTGGCGGAAGACGTCGCGCCCGAACAGCTGTTCGACCGCATGGCCAGCACCGTGCCTCCCGGCTCGATGGGCCTGATGCTGCAGCCCTACTGGACGCCCGGTATCCGCGTGCCGGGCCGCGAGGCCAAGGGCGGCATCATCGGCTTCGGCGACGTCCATACCCGCGCCCACGTCTACCGCGCCATCCTGGAGGGGCTGGCCTATGCGCTGCGCGAAGGGAAGGAGAGGATCGAGAAGCGCAGCGGCGTGGCGATCACCGAGTTGAGGGTGTCCGGCGGCGGCTCCCAGAGCGACTGCGCGATGCAGCTCACCGCCGACATCTTCGGCCTGCCGACCGCGCGCCCCCACGTCTACGAGACCTCGGGCCTGGGCGCGGCCATCGATGCGGCGGTGGGACTGGGCCTGCACCGCGATTTCGATGCGGCGGTGGCGGCCATGACCAGGGTGGGGCGGGTGTTCGAGCCGGTGGCGGAGCACCGGTCGATTTATGACCGGCTGTACCGGCAGGTGTACAAGCGGATGTATAAGCAGTTGCAGCCGCTTTATCGGGATATTGCGGAGATTACGGGGTATCCGCAGGTCCGCTGACGTCGTTGGCCCATGAACGTCATTCCCGCTTTCGCGGGAACGACGGTGGCGTGCTTACATCATCGCCGCATTCCGAACCGCATCCCAGGCCGCCCCCGCCACCGCGGTCTCGACCCGGTTCCGCCCACCCCCCTTGGCCGCATACATGGCCCGGTCGGCGCAGACGAACAGCTGGCCGATCTGGTCGAGCTGGGTTGGGACGATGGTCGCGACGCCGACCGAGACCGTGATCCAGGGCGAGGTCGGCGAGCGCGGGTTCGGCAACTGCAGGGCTTCGACCGTGGTGCGGATCGCTTCCGCCAGGCGGGCCGCGGCCTCTTGCGGGGTCTCGGCGAACAGCAGCACGAATTCCTCGCCGCCGTAGCGCGCCGCCAGGTCGGTCGGGCGCAGGGCGTGTGCCTGCAGCGCCTGGGCCACCTTCTGCAGGCAGACGTCGCCGGCGGCGTGGCCGAGGGTGTCGTTGTACAGCTTGAAGTGGTCGACGTCGAGCACCACCAGCGACAGCGGCTGGGCGTTGCGGATCGCACGCTGCCATTCCCGCTCCAGGAAACTGTCGAAGTGGCGCCGGTTGGCGATCCTGGTCAGCGGGTCCAGCATGGCGGCGCGCTGCAGCGCATCCTCGGACTGCTTGTGGTGGGTGATGTCGTGCAGCAGGGCAACGAACAGGCCGTCTGCCGCGTGCATCGGGGTCATCGTCAGGTCCATCGCGCGCAGGCCGCCGTCGCGGTGGCGGATCAGCACTTCGCGGGTGCCGTGGCCGACCGCTTCCATCGCGGCGCAGTCGTCGGGATAGCTCTCCTGCTGGGCCAGCAGCTCGGCCAGCGAGCGGCCCACCAGCTCGTCGGCGGCATGGCCCAGGTAGCGGTCGCAGGCCGGGTTCGCGTACTGGATGCGGCCGCAGCGTTCGACGATCAGGAGGCCCTGGTCCATGCTGTCGACGATCATGCGCAGACGGTCCGCCTGTTCCTTCTGGGCGTCGCTGCCGCCGGTCAGGCGCAATTGGGCGCGCACGCGGGCGCAGACTTCTTCCATGCGCAGCGGCTTGGGGATGTAGTCGGCGGCGCCGATGTCGAAGCCGGCGACGATGTCTTCCGTCTCGCCGCGCGCGCTCATGAAGATCACGGGAATGCGCGCCGTGGCCGGGTGGGCCTTCATGCGGCGGCAGGTCTCCAGGCCGCTCAGGCCGGGCATGACGACGTCGAGCAGCACCAGGTCGGGCTGGATGCGCCGGGCGATTTCGAGGGCGCGCTCACCCGAGGTGGCGACGAAGGTCTGGTAACCCTGGCGCAGCATCATCGTACGCAGCACGGCGAGATTGTCCGCGGCGTCGTCGACGATGAGAATGGCAGGCTTGCGGGGCGTGGACAGCCCCGCGCTGGCTAGGTTGGGCATACTGTGCCTCGTGAAGCTGCGCGATGATTGATCGTTCAAAATCATACATCGTTGGGCACCGTCAGAGGGCAAGTATTGCTTGTTTGATAGAAAAATTTGTGACTTTGGCGCAACTTTTGGTCGTCCAGGACAACCAAAAGTCGCACTCGAAGCGGGGAGATTACAGCTGGTCCTTGATCAGCTTGCCCAGCACGGCGATGCCTTCACGGATGCGCTCCGGCGGCACGGTCACGAAGGACAGGCGCAGGGTGTTGGTGGCCGGATCGTTGGCGTAGAACGGCGCGCCCGGCACGAAGGCGACGCGGGCGGCGATCGCCTGGTCGAGCAGCTTGGTGGCGTCGATGTGCTTCGGCAGCTCGACCCAGATGAACATGCCGCCTTCCGGACGGGTCCAGGTCACGCTGTTTGGGAAGTGCTCGTCCATCGCGTCCAGCATCACCTGGCACTGGTTGGCGTACAGGCTGCGGATGGTCGGGATGTGCTCGTTCAGGAAGCCGTCCTTGACCACTTCGTGCACGACCATCTGGGTCAGCTGGGCGGTGTGGAGGTCGGCGGCCTGCTTGGCCAGCTCGAGGCGGCGCACCAGCGGCAGCGGGGCGCACACGTAGCCGAGGCGGATACCCGGGGTCAGCACCTTCGAGAAGGAGCCCATGTAGATCACGCCGTCCGGGTTCATGTTCAGCATGCGCGGCATCGGCTCGCCCTTGTACGACAGCGCGCCGTAGGGATCGTCCTCGATCAGCGGCAGGCCCAGGCGGGCGCAGGTCTCGACCAGCTCGCGGCGGCGCTCGATCGACAGCGAACGGCCGGTCGGGTTCTGGAAGTTCGGCAGCGCGTACAGCAGGCGCGCGCCTTCGGCCAGGCCTTCGAGCGAGGACGGCACCAGGCCGTGATCGTCGGTCTCGACCGAGTGGAAGTCGGGACGGTACACCGAGAACGCCTGCAGGGCGCCCAGGTAGCTCGGGGTCTCGACCAGCACCTTGCTGCCTTCGTCGATCAGTACCTTGCCCAGCAGGTCGAGGGCCTGCTGCGAGCCGGACACCATCAGGATCTGCTCGGGCAGGATCTTGCAGTCCGGGGTCGACAGATAAGCCGCAATCCATTCACGCAGCGGCGCGTAGCCGTCGGTCGGGCCGTATTGCAGGGCCTGTTTGCCGGCTTCGGACAGCACCTTGTCGTAGGCGGCTTTCATGCGCTCGACCGGGAAGGTGGCGGGCGACGGCAGGCCGCCGGCGAAGGAGATGATCTCCGGACGCTGGGTAATCTTCAGGATTTCGCGGATCGCCGAGCTTTGCAGCTGCTGTGCGCGTTCCGAGAAGTGCCACTGGATGGGATTGGGATTTTCGATTTTCATACTGATCTCACTGGAGAAGGACGGCTGGGGTGCGTCGGCCATTATAAAGCACGCTGGATGAGCGGCTTCGTTAAAAGGAGCTTGCCTTGTGGGCTCGCCCCGGAATTTGCAGGGTGGGCACGGGTGCCCATCCTGCGTGATTACGCTACTTCCACGATCATCTCGATTTCGACGCAGGTGCCGCGCGGGAGCGAGGCCACGCCGAACGCCGAGCGGGCATGCTTGCCGGCCTCACCGAAGATTTCGCCCAGCAGTTCCGAGCAGCCGTTGGTGACCAGGTGCTGTTCGTTGTACTCCGGGGTCGAGGCGACCAGGCTCATCACCTTGACGATGCGCTTCACGCGGCTCAGGTCGCCACCACAGGCTTCCTGCAGGGTGCCGATCAGGTCGATGGCGACCGAGCGCGCGGCGGCCTGGCCGTCAGCCGTGGTCTTGTCCTTGCCCAGCAGGCCGGTGTTCGGCGAGCCGTCGGCGTTCTTGGCGATGTGGCCGGAGATGAAGACCAGGTTGCCGGTCTGCACATACATGACATAGGCCGCGGCCGGGGCTGCCGGCGACGCGAGGGTGATGTTCAGTTCTTTGAGTTTGTCGTAGACGGACATGGAATCCCCAGATTACGTGATAAAGAGCCGGTATTGTACGACTTGCCACTGCGCGCGGCTACGTCCGGCTCATCGCGTGCGCACCTGCATCCGGCGTCCGGCCGCGACCACGCCGATGATCGCCAGGGCGAAGCCGCAATTGGCGGCGGTCAGCGGCTCGCCCAGCAGCAGCCAGGCGCCGCCCAGCGACAGGAAGGGCTGCACCAGCTGCACCTGGCCGACCCGCGCCACGCCGCCCAGCGCCAGCCCGCGATACCAGAAGAAGAAGCCGACGATGGTCGAAAACACGGTGACGTAGCCGAGCGCCAGCCAGGCGCGCAGGCCCACCGCGCCCAGCCGCGCGAACTGGCCGGGGTCGAGCACGGCCAGCAGCACCGCGCTGGGCAGGGCCGCCAGCACCAGCGCCCAGCAGATGGTTTCGCGGCCGCCCAGGTCGCGCGCCAGCCGTCCGCCCTCCGCGTAGCCGGCCGCGGCCGACAGCACCGCCGCGAACATCAGCAAGTCGGCCGGCTCGAGGCGGCCTCCGCCCTGGGTCAGGGCGAATACCACCACCAGGCCGGAACCCATCAGGGCCAGCGCCCAGAAGCCGGCCGAAGGACGCTCGTGGCCGCGCAGCGCCGAGTACAGCGCGGTGCACAGCGGCAGCACGCCGATCAGCACCGCGCCGTGCGAGGCCGGCAGGGTGCGCATGGCAATCGAGGTCAGCAGCGGAAAGCCGATGATGCAGCCCAGCGCCACCACGGCCAGCGCCGGGAGGGCCGTGCGCGGAGGCCGCGGCGCGCCTTTCCAGCGCAGCCAGGCGCCGGCCAGCAGCGCCGCGCCGACGGCCCGCGCCAGCGAGACGAACAACGGGTCGAGTTCGGCCACGGCCATGCGCGTGAAGGGCAGGGTCAGGCTGAACAGGGCGACCGCGGCCAGGCCGAGCAGCATGCCGCGGGTTTCGCTGCGGTGCTCGTCGCGCGCCGCCTGCAAGGAAGGTGAGGCGAGGGTGGACTGTGTCATATTGGCTCCTGTGGCGATTGCGTCAATACCTGGTCAGCGCTATGCTAGACCTCAAGAGCAGTACAGTACCTATACAGTTACCCGCATAAACCCTCACACTGTCATGGCGAAATGACCAACACAGTCTCCCAGGCCCCCGGGTTTCAAGCCCGGATCTCACGCGATTCCGGCGAGCCGCTGGCCGACCAGATCGTCCGCGCGGTGGCCGCGCGCATCGACGACAAGCACTTGCGCGCCGGCGCCCGCATGCCCTCGATCCGCCAGTTCGCCGGCGCGCACGGGGTTTCGCCGTTCACGGTGGTGGCCAGCTACGACCGCCTGGTGGCCCAGGGCTATCTGGAATCGCGCCGCGGCGCCGGCTTTTTCGTGCGCGAGCGTTCGCCGCTGAACACGGGCCTGAAGGAAGCGGTGGTGGCGGGTGCGCCGCCGGCGCCGGCCCTGGACGTGGTCTGGCTGATCCGCAACCTGTTCCGCCAGGCGCCGGGCCAGACCAGTTCCGCCGCCGGGGTGCTGCCGGCCGAATGGCTGGACGGTCCCGGCATCGCCGGCGCCCTGCGCGCCATCGGCCGCCAGCCGGGCGCCATGCTGCTCAACTATGGCGCGCCGCAGGGCTATCTGCCGCTGCGCCAGCAACTGCAGCGCAAGCTGGCGGAACTCGAGATCGAAGCCGCGCCGGACCAGATCGTGACCACGGTGGGCGTGACCCAGGCCCTGGACCTGGTGGCGCGCGAGCTGTGCCGGCCGGGCGACACCGTGTTCGTCGAGGATCCCGCCTGGTTCCTGATGTTCGGCTCCTTTGCCGCCATGGGCCTGAAGGTCGTCGGCATCCCGCGCCTCGGAGATGGGCCCGACGTGGCGAAGCTGGCCGAACTGGCGGCGCTGCACAAGCCGCGCCTGTTCGTGGTGAATTCGGTGCTCCACAATCCGAGCTCGACCTCGCTGTCGGCAGCCAAGGCCTTCCAGGTGCTGCGCATCGCCGAGGAACACGGCTTCGTCATCGTCGAAGACGACATCTATTGCGACCTGCACCCGGGTCCGTCGGCACAGCCGGCCACGCGCATGGCGCCGCTCGACCAGCTGCGGCGGGTGATCTACCTGGGGGGATTCTCGAAGTCGCTGGCGGCCAATTTGCGGGTCGGCTTCATCGCGGCCTCGAAGGAACTGGCGCTGCGCCTGGCCGACCGCAAGATGCTGGCGACCCTCACCACCAGCGATCTGGGCGAACGGGTGGTCTACAAGATCCTGGCGGAGGGCGTCTACCGCAAGCACCTCGAGCGCATCCGCGCGCGCCTGGACGGCGCGCGGCCGAAGGCCATCCGCCGCAGCGAAGAGCTGGGACTGAAGCTGGAGAGCCTGCCTTCGGCAGGGATGTTCCTGTGGGTCGATGCCGGCAGGGATACCAGCGTAATGGCGGCACAGGCCATGGAGCAGGGCCTTCTGCTGGCGCCGGGCAGCCTGTTTTCGCCGGACCAGCTGCCGTCCACGCGCATGCGGCTGAACGTGGCGACGCGCGAGGATTCGCCGCTGTGGGCTTTCCTTGCCGGCGCCGCCGGTCCGGCATCCTAGCGCCGCAGCGCGTGCTGCTGCGCCCCCAGCACGCGCTCGATCAGGGCGGCGTCCAGTCTCATGGTCCTCATGAAGGCGCGCGCCGCACCCGGACCGAGGATGCGGAGGATGACCTGCGCCTTGTAGATGACACGAGCAGTCACCGGGTCGCGACGGATATAGGTCATCCCGTCGGCACTGCTGTGCCGGGGATGGTTCACTCGACCAGGCCGCGTGCGACGCCGACCTGGCCGCGGTAGGCATCGAAGATGCCGCGCAGGGCGTCGGCCATGTTGGTGGTCGGCGCCCAGTCCAGGTCCTGCATCGTGTTCTCGATCTTCGGCACGCGGTTCTGCACGTCCTGGTAGCCGGCGCCGTAGTAGGCGCCCGAGCTGGTCTCGACAATCTGCACCTTCTGCGCGCCGGCCGCGTATTCCGGGTACTCGGCGGCCAGCTCGAGCATCATGCCGGCCAGGTCGCGGATCGAATAATTGTTGGCCGGGTTGCCGATGTTGTAGATCTGGCCGCTGGCCTTGCCGTCCTTGTTCTCGATGATCTTCATGAGGGCCTCGATGCCGTCATCGATATAGGTGAAGGCGCGCTTCTGGTGGCCGCCGTCGACCAGCGAGATGGTCTCGCCGCGCACGATGTGGCCGAAGAACTGGGTCAGCAC
>NZ_JBFRFV010000022.1:0-83013 GCF_052115005.1 Massilia sp. 2TAF26 | reverse complement strand
GACACGAAGCGGATCCGTGCGCTCGCGGTGCCGTTGACGGACGAGGTGATGGTTTCGGAATAGGTGCCCGGTGCGACGTGAACCGTGTCGCCCGGCAGGGCCAGGTTGGAGGCGCGCTGGATGGTGCGCAACGGAGCGGTGCTGGACGTACCGGCGTTGGTGTCGCGGCCCGAGGTGGAAACATACAGGTTTCTTGCAGACGCTGCAGCCGAGCTCATGAGTAATACTGCAAAACCGCTGAGCAACATTAGCTTAGACATATTGGATGCCGCACCTTGTCGAACTACCGTGCAAACCAGCTTTTCGGGCGAACTTAGCACGATTTACGCCCTGCCGCGCTTTTGGCTGGATGGGCATGTGCACGATACCGAACCAGTCGGTGCCGATGGCGTACAAGGAATTCGACGACGCGGGGCGGATGCGGCCTTCTGCCTACGACCGGGTTGTCGGCGTGATGGAAGAGCTCTATAAAATGACGCTGCTGATGCGCGGCCGTACCGACTACCTGAGCGACCGCTACAGCGAGCGCAACGAGCGTGCAAGGAGATCGACCGGCAGATTGAAAAATTGTAGGTGGCGGTCAACTGAATCAGCTGACGGGTGCAAGCGCCTTCAAATACGCCAGTGCACGCTCGACGGTAGCGATGTCGTCCTGCCGCCCAACCCCAACCCGCCCGCTTCGAAGATCGACCTTGACCTCCAGCCCCGGATCGATCTTCCGGATCGCCGTCTTCAGACGATAAACGCACAACACGCAGCGCAAGCCCGGCACGGGATACTCGACCATGATCGCTCCAAGAGAAATGAATAGGGGATCGAGCGTAATCCTTCCAACAATGGCAAGGTCAATCGAATTCGAAAGCCTGTCCGCCAACGGTCACCAGGCGCCGGCTCCCCGCACTATTGACCGTCACCTTCGGCCGCTTGCAGCCGACATCCAGCAGCACCAGGAATTCCGCCACCGCGCCGCCATCCTTCTTCAGGTAGAAGGCGCCATGATCTTCCGTCACGCCCTTCTTCGGCCGCGGCCCGTCCCATTTGGCGAACGGGGCGTCGCCGTTCAGGTCGCGCAGGCAGACCGACTGGCGGCCCGATCCGATCTTCACGCTGGCCGGGCTCTCGACCTTCATGAGGACGGGTGCGTGCACGTTGAACTCGTAAGTGCGCGGCGCCTTCGACGACAGCTTGTCGCGCACCACGAAGGCGTTCGGGCCATGCAGGTACACGACCTGGCGCCTGGCCTGGGTCAGCTGGGCGCCATAGGCCGGCGTCGCGTCGCCCTCCGCGTAGTCGTGGTCCGGCTTCACCGAGAATGCGGTGATGCGGCCGTTGTGCCGCAGCTGCTCGCGGTAGCCGTCCACCAGTTGGCCCTTGCCGCCGTCGAAGGTGATCGCGTTCTGCGACCTGGTCTGGCGGTACCAGTCGGTCCATTGCGGCGAGCCGTACCAGTCGTACCAGCCGGCCTTGATCAATAGCGGCTTGCCCGCCACCGTCAGCAGCAGGCCGTTCTGGTCGCCGTGGCTGTGGTTGAACGCGCCGTAGGGGCTGGACTTGAAGTAGAACGAGGTATCCCCGCTCGAGCCGATGTCCTTGTGCATCGCCACCCAGCCGATGCTCGGGAACGAGGCCGCGTTATCCGGCGGGATCTTGCGCCGGGTCCCGGTCACGGGCATCGGGTAGGGGCCCTCCAGCAGCGACAGCGCATCCTCGCTGGCCTTCACCTTGCTCGCATACCAGGCGGCGCGCGGCGACACCATGCGGTTCGCCAGCGCGCGCAGCACGCGGAAGTCGGGCCTGGTCTCGGAACCGTCGCCGAAGGCATGCACGGGAGCGCCGGGCGGGACGAATTCGATGAGGAAGTTCATGAAACCCACCGTCCACGGCTTGGCGTACAGGTTGACGCCGGTCGCCTGGAGAATCGGGTCCCACAGCGCGACCAGGTAGCCGGCCGTGTATTCGGCGTAGGCGGTGCCGTTGGCGTAGCCGCCCTCCTGGCCCGACCACGGCTCCGGCATGGCGGCATGGGCACGGAAGCTGAAGTCGAACCACTGCTGCGCGTCCGGGATGTCACCCAGCGCCAGGGTCGAGATCAGCGCCATATAGCCCTGCAGCGTGGTGGCGTGCGGATCGAAGGGATGCTGGTCCAGGCGTCCGCGGTCGGCGGCCAGGTCCTTGAACATCTCGGCGCCGTGCACGCTCACGGTCTTCAGCCACTTCGCCTTGCGGCCGGCGTCCAGGTCGCCGGCCAGCAGGTCGGCCGCCTTCACCAGCGAGAGCGCAATCTGGCGTGTCGCCTGGTCCTGGCCGGCATAGCCGGTCGGGCCCGCGGGGTCCAGCGCGGCCAGCTGGTCGCCGCGCTTGAACGCCTCGTTCAGGTAAGCCGGATCTTCCTTCAGGCGCCACAGGACGGCTGCCGCTTCGAGCTGGCGCGAGGCTTCGTTGATGCTGTTCGCCACCTCCCTCTGCTGGGCCGCCATCGCCGCCGTCAGCGGCGCAGCGATCACGAGCGGCCAGCGCGCGTCCTCCAGGTCGGGCAGCGCCCCCATCTGCACCCCGACTTCCTTGACCAGGCGGCTCAGGTAAGGGTCCAGCTCCTTCTTCTTCGAGGCGCTCCAGGCGGCGTAGGGCGTGAACGACGGCGGCAGCGAACGCGGCCGGGCCCTGGCCAGGATGCGCGCGCGCAGCGCTGCATTGTCCGGCACCTCGAATGCGGTCGACTTGCCGGTGATCGAGAACGTCCGCGGCGTCGACCAGTCGTTCGATCCGTACGGGCGCACGCGCCAGCTGTAGTTGCCCGGCGCCAGGGACTTGGCCGGCAGGTACCAGTTGCGGTCGACGGTCGCACCGAGCGGCGAACCGCCCTCCGGCCTGATCTGGATCTCGTAGCGGGGGACGCCGCCCGGGTAACGGGCCCAACTGAAGGTCGGCGGGTTCTGCAACTGGACTTCGCTGTTCGAGGGGATGGTCCGGACGACCAGGGGATCGGCCGATTGCGCCCAGTCGGCCTGCGCGCTGAGCGGCCACAGCAGCGGCATGAAGGCCGCCATAACGGCTATTCCTTTCCAGTGCAATGTCATGCGGATGCTCCCGTGAATGGGAAGCATGATCCTACCGCACGACTTTCTCGACTGTGCGCCAGTTAGCGGTACCGGCGAGCGTCCGTGCCGCGCCGGACGAAATCCGCTGCGCCGGATGCTTTCGTTTACTACCCCGCTTTTGTCGCGAAACTGTATCAATTTGTCCAGCTACGACGGTAAATCTGCCTCTTTGATATTTGCTCTTATACAATCACGGCTCAAGGAGAACATCATGTATCGCGTACTGTTGATCGAAGACGATCCGCGCCTGGCGGAACTGGTCACGGAATACCTGTCCGGCTATGAATTTTCGGTCGAGCTCGTCACTCGGGGCGATACCGCGCTCGAACATTTCAAGGAAAAGCAGCCCGACATCGTCGTGCTCGACCTGATGCTGCCCGGCATGGACGGCATGGTGGTATGCCGCCAGATCCGCGAACAGTCCGATGTGCCGATCCTGATCCTGACGGCGCGCGAAGATACCTACGACGAAGTCTCGGGCCTGGAACAGGGCGCGGACGATTTCGTCAACAAGCCGGTCCAGCCGCGCGTGTTGCTGGCCCGCCTGCGCGCCCTGCTGCGCCGCACCCAGACCAAGGCGGTGCCGGATACCCGGATGCTGGAATTCGGCCAGCTGCGCATCATGACCAACGACCGCAGCGTCACCTGGCGCGGCCTGCAATGCGTGCTCAGCAATACCGAGTACAAGCTGCTGCTGGTCCTGGCCGAGGCCGCCGGCCGCGTGCTGTCGCGCGACGAACTGCTCAAGAAGATGCGCGGCATCGAGTTCGACGGCCTCGACCGCAGCATCGACAACTGCATCTCCAAGCTGCGCAAGAAGTTCGACGACAACCTCTCCGAAAAGATCAAGACCGTGTGGGGCGAGGGTTACCTGTTCTCGCCCTCGGCCTGGAACTGATCAACGACCTCCAGACACGTCGATGAAGCTGCCGGTCGTATAGGACGCTTCATCGGACAGCAGCCACAGGATGGCGCGCGCCACCTCGATCGCTTCCCCTCCCCGCCCCATCGGCACCGAGCCCTGCAGGCGCGCGATGCGTCCCGGTTCGCCGCCGCTGGCGTGCATCTCGGTGTCGATCAGGCCGGGGCGCACGCCGTTCACGCGGATGCCCTCGTCCGCCACTTCCTTCGACAAGCCGATCGTCAGCGCATCCAGCGCCGCCTTCGAGGCCGCATAGTCGACGTATTCGCCGCTCGACCCCAGCACCGCGGCGCGCGAGGAGACGTTGACGATCGCGCCGCCGCTGCCGCCATGCCTGGTCGACATCCGCAGCACCGCTTCGCGCGCGCACAGGAAACTGCCGGTCACGTTGGTGGCAAGGATGCGCCCGATGCGCGCCGCATCCATCTGCTCGACCCGCATCTGGCGCGCCAGGATGCCGGCATTGTTGACCAGGCCGTCGAGCCGGCCGAAGCGTTCGTCGAGCGTGGCGAACATGCGCAGCACATCGTCTTCCCGGGCGACGTCGGCCTGCACGGCGAAGGCGCTGCCGCCGGCATCTTCGATGCGGCGTACGATGGTGGCGGCGGCCGCGCGGTCGGCACGGTAGTTGATGGCGACTTGCCAGCCGCGTTCGGCAGCCAGGATGGCGCAGGCGGCGCCGATGCCGCGGCCGGCGCCGGTAATGAGCAAGGATTTAGTCATGCCGCAAGAATAACGCGGCTATTCGAAGATGGGAAGGATGGCCAGCGGGGCGTTGTAGGTGGCGATCTGGCCGCGCTCGGCGCCGCCGCCGAAGCGCCAGCCGACGGCCGGGAAGCCGTCCTCGGCCTCGGCATTCGTCACCGGCAGCACCTGCTCGGTGCCGTCCGGGCGGCGCAGGCGGGCGCCGGCTTCGGTCTTCTTCGCGAACACGAAGCGCACGCCGGCGCACTGGCGCGAGCGCTGGGAGGCATCGACGTAGCGCGCGAAATCCAGGGCCTGGGCGCAGGCGCTGCGCAGTTCGGCGACGTCGTAGACGCCGTCGGCGCGCGGCGCGATCGACACCTGCGGGCGCAGGGTGAAGGCGATGCCCTTGCGGTTCAGGCTCAGCGAGGCGTTCTCGTCGTAGGCGGCTTTCTGCAGGGGGAACACGGCGCGTCCCAGCGGATCGAGCGGCAGGTTCAGCTGAGTCGACCTGCCGGTCAGGCTCAGTTGCAGCCCTTCGGCGAGGGCGCCGCGCTCCCTGGGCAGCACTTGCAGCTGGTTCACCAGCAGGTTTTTCGGACCGCCGTATTTGTCGAACACCACCATGGCCCGGTAGGCGTCCCGGTAGCTCACGGCATCCTGCGCCTGCGCGCCGGCCGAACCGGCCGCCAGCAGCAGGGCAAGGGATGCGATGAGTGGTCGGGCGGGACGCATCGTCAGAATCGATAGGCGAAGGCGGTCGAAACCGTCAGGTTGGTGGGCCGCTGGGTAAGCGGGCTATGGCTGGCGTCGCCCAGCAGGCGTTTGGCCTGCAGGTTCGAGGTCAGCATCCAGGAGGGGCTCAGCACCCAGTTCCAGCGTACGGAAGCGTGCACGTCCTGCAGGCCGCCGCCCGGCTGCCAGGCGCCGAAGCGGCTGCGCATGGCTTCCGCCACGGTGACGCCGAAATAGGTTTCGCTGTACTGGCGGTTGACCAGGCCCACGCCGGCCGTCAGCGACACGCGGTGATGGCTGCCGGCGGCCAGGGCCAGGCGCTGGACGTTCAGCTCGAGGCGCGCGCCGTCATGGTCGCGGCCGGCGCCGACCAGCAGGCTGGAAGTCAGGCGCCACTGCGGGTCGAGGTAGACATTGTAGAATCCGCCGAACTGAAGGCGCGCACCGATCTCGTCCATGCCGGCCAGGCGGCCGGTCATGAACATCGCCTTCTCGCCGGCCGCCGGGCCGATCAGCCCGTTCATGCCGACGCCGCCGACCTCGACGCTGGTGCCGGACTCGTCACGGCCAGCCTGGACCGCCAGCAGCGGGCCGTACTCGACGGTGGGCGACCTGGACAGGTGCATGCCGGCGCTCATCCCGGAAATGAAAATGCCGTTGCTCCATTCAACCTGGAGCACCGGCAATGCGGACAGCTTGCGGCTTCCCGAACCCTCGTAGCGCGGTGCCGACTGGGCGCCCAGGCCCACGTACATGTCGCGGCTGCCGTCCGGCATCGGATTGACGGCCGGCGTCTGGGCGCGCGCCGCACCGCCAGCCAGCCAGCCCGCCAGTGCGCCGGTACTCACAACGAGGAAGAGAAGCTTGTTCATAGGGTGAGTAAAGATTCAGGAAGACAACATTCTACGTGCTTGTCTTTCGTCCTCCCACATCTTCACTGTCCCTGCACGACTTCTGTCGCAAATTCGACCGGCAGATCGCTGCGCTCGATGGCGACCAGGTGGGCCGGCGAGGTCATGATCATCGCGCACATCACGCCCGGCGGCGGATGCCGGTCGACTTTCTGGACCGTGATCTTGCCGGCATCGCGGGTGATCTTCGCGATCGAGGTCGAATAGCAGGGGTTGGTATAGCCCATGAAGACGCCGACCACCATCGTGGTGCTGAAGTCGACCGGCGGCACCGGCTGGTCCGGCGCATGGTAGCGCCACAGCAGGGACCAGGCGTCGGCATCCTTGACGACCACGGTGCGGGCTTCCTCCACCTTCGACTGGCTGGTCTGGCTGATGGTCTTGAACGGGACCTCGTTGGCGGAGGCGGCGACGAACTCGACCGGGATATCGCTGCGCTCGATCGCCACGACCTGCATTGCATGGGTGACCACGGCCGGGCAGACGTCGAAGGTCTGCAGCTCGCGCTCGTCGACCTCGACCTTGATGGTGGTCGTGCCGGCGGTCACGCGCGGGATCGCGATCGTGTGGCAGCCGCTGCCGGATTCGCCGGCGAACACGCCGACCAGCATCTTGTTGGCGAAATCGACCGCCGGCAGTGTGGGCGCCGGCGTGCGGCCGGCGACGTGCTCGCTCCACAGGCGGCCCCAGGAAGCTTCGTCCTTGATGACGACATATTTCTTCCCGGTCACACCGGAGAAGCTGTCCTTGGCCACGCGCTCGAAGGGGATCCGGGTGCCGGCCGTCGGCAGGAAGCTGACCCGTTCGACCTTGTGCGTGCCGCCGAGTCCGAGGTCGGGCTTGTCGAGGTTCTGGATGATGGTCTCGAACAGCGTGCGCGCGGCGCCGTCCTGGCAGGTGGTGCGCGGACCGGCGAAGGTGTCGCCGTGGGTGCACAGCACGGTGTCCGGCTTGTCGCCGTACAGCACCTGTTCATAGGAAGCATCGGCGCAGTAGCCGGCATGGTCCCACAGGACCTGTTTGCCGTCGATGAGGTAGAGGCGGTTGCGGGTCTCGTTACAGCTGGCCTCGCGCGCCCGGGTGATGAAGTCGCCCAGCGCCAGGCTCGGGGCCGGTTCACCCACTGCCACACCCTGGCTGGCCTGGCCTGCCTGGCGGTCGGATTGCGTACCGGAACCTCCGCCGCAAGCGGCCAGTCCCGCCGCCAGAAGCGCGCCGGCGACCGGCAGCGCAAACATCGCACGTCCAAAGATCCTCATGCTGCCCTCTTTCGGAATAAAAAAGGCCCACCGTCAGTCGCGCATCAGGTGGGCCAAACGGAAAAACCTGATGAGTAACGATCCTACGCAGGACATGCAAGCAAATCCCCCTCGAGATGTCCGGCTTTTGTCTGAACTTTGTAAAAGATGGTTTTTTTGATCATTGCTCCTATACAATTTCGCCTCATGAGCATGACGACCTGCCCGGCAGCGTGAACCGCCTCTTCTTCCGTTTTTTCATCCTGGTCATGCTGTCGATCACGGCAGCGACTTTCGTCGTGTATTTCGTCTTCACGCGCCTGTTCGGCGATCCCTTCGAAGACATCGCGCGGCGCCAGGCCTCGGCCCAGATCTTCCTGCTCGAACAATACGTGGACCAGGCGCCCGCCGACGAATGGCTGGGGCGCCTGAACAAGGTGCGCGAGGTATCGACGACGCAGTTCGACCTGATCCCGCTGGACCAGGCGCGCCAGGCCCTGCCCTACGGCAGCCGGGCGGCCTTCGAGCGCGGCGAGCTGGTGCTCGACCCCAGCCATAAAACCTTCTTCCGCCGGGTCGACCTGGCCGGCGAGCGCTATATCGGCAGCAACGAGGAGGCGTTACGCGCCTCCCGCCTGCCGGTCGACCTCGGCCAGGCCCTGCTGATGGAACTGGTGCGCTACGTGGTGGTGGCGCTGGCGCTGCTGGTGCCGATCGCGCTGTGGTCGCGCTCGCACTGGCAGGGCCTGCAGATGCTGGCGCGGGTGGCCGACGAGTTCGGCGCCGGCAAGCTGGCGGCGCGCGCGCAGATGAAACCCTCGGACGCGGCTTATCCGCTGGCCCAGCGCATCAATGCGATGGCCGGACGCATCCAGGGGCTATTGGAATCGCAGAGGAACCTGCTGCATTCGGTGTCGCACGAATTGCGCACCCCGATCGCGCGGCTGGAATTCGGGCTCGAACTGCTCGCCGACAAGGCCGGCGACCCGGCGCTGTCGAAACGCGTTGCGGCCATGCACGGCGACCTGGCCGAGCTGAACGAGCTGGTAAACGAACTGCTGTCGATGAGCAAGCTGGACAATGCGACGGAAGCGCAGCGCGCCCTGTTCGAGCTCGAACCGGTGCTGCGCGAATGCGCCGAGGGCCTGCATCCGCCGCCGGCCGAGCTGCACGTCGAACTCGGCGCCATGCTGGGCAGCGTCGCCGGCGACCGCCGCCTGCTGGCGCGCGCGGTGGGCAATCTGCTGCGCAATGCCCAGAAATACGCGGCGCATACGGTGGCGCTGAGCGCCCGCCGCGACGACGGCCTGCTGCGGATCCTGGTCGACGACGACGGCCCCGGCATCCCCGAGGAAGAACGGGAACGCGTGTTCGAACCCTTCTACCGCCTCGACCGCAGCCGCGACCGCGCCACCGGCGGCTTCGGGCTTGGACTGTCGATCGCGCGCAAGGCGGTCAGGCTGCATGGCGGCACCTTGCGCGTGGAACGCTCGCCGCTGGGTGGGGCGCGCTTCATCATCACCCTGCCCGACGGCGTACTGACCGGCTGAGCTTATTTGCTCTGCAGCGCCTTGGCGACCAGGGCATCGGCCACCTGCAGCGTGGCCTGGAACATTTCCTGCGGATTGTTGGTCTTCAGGCTGGCGTTGACCTGCCCCGGCGAGGTCACGTAGCGGCCGTCGATGACCAGGGTCGGCACCGTCTCGACCTTGTAGGCGCCCAGCACGCGGTCCAGTCCGCGCAGGCGGGTTTGCACGCCGAAGGAATTCCAGGCGTTCAGGAAGGTCGCGCGGTCGATGCCGTTCTTCGAGACCCAGTCGATGATGGGGCCGTCCTGGTTCAGGCGGATGCGCTGCTTGTGGACGGCATCGAAGACCTTGCCATGCATCTCGTCGAGCTTGCCCAGGGCTTCCAGGGTCAGGAACAGGTGGGCTTCCGGATCGTTGGCGCCCGTAAATGGCATGTGGATGCGGCGCACCTGGATGCGGTCGCCCTGCTTCTTGACCCATTCCTCGAAGCCCGGCTCGAGGCCATTGCACACCGGGCAGTGGTACATGAAGAACTCGATCACCTCGACCTTCTTGCCGCTGGTCTGTACCGGCTGCGGCTGGGCGAGGGTCGTGTAGTCGACGCCGTTTTGCGGGTTCGCCGGCGATGCGAAGGCCGGGATGGCGACGGCGGTGGCGAGCAGGCAGGCGGCGGCAAGGCGCAGTAGACGCATGGACAATTCCCCTTGTGGTTATCGGTATTGTCTAGCTTATCATTCTTTCGGGCAAAAAAAATCCCGCCTGGGTCGCGGGATTCTCGAATAAACCTGAAGAGTCAGCGGCGGCGCGCCGGCGTTTCCGCAGGCCGTTCCGGCTTCAGGTGGCTCATGCCGTACCACAGGTGTTCCCAGAAGTGCGGGCGCGAGTCCACGGTCAGCAGGCAGCGGCGGTCGATCTCCCCTTTGAACAGGGGATCGGCACACTTGTTCGTCATCAGCGCATAACGCTGGTTTTCGGCATTCACGAGGGCGATGCAGAGCCAGAAGACCAGGCCGACGAGGACCGCCACCAGGGCCCAGGCCCAGTGGAGGTAATACCTGGTGTCGTACAAGTCCTCGTCTTCCGGCTTGGACTTGTCATAGATCTTCAGGATCTTGCCTTCGGCATCGCTCATTTCGATTTGGCTGCCTTCGCGACCAGTGCATCCATGACCTGCAGGGTGGCCTGGAACAGCTGGGGTTCGTTACCCGTCTTGACCGAATTGTAAACCGTCGCCGGCGAAGTCTGGTACTTGCCGTCGATGACGATGGTCGGCGCGCCATCGACCTTGTAGGCATCGACGACTTGCGACAGGCGGCGCAGCTTGGTCATCACGCCGAAGGAATTCCAGGCGTTGGTGAAGGTCGCGCGGTCGATGCCGTTCTTGGAGGCCCAGTCGATGACGGTGGCGTCGTCCTTCATGCGGATGCGGTCCACGTGGATGGCCTTGAATACCTTGGCGTGCATCTCGTCGACCTTGCCCAGCGCTTCCAGCGTCAGGTAGAGGTGGGCTTCCGGATCGTTGGGGCCGCTGGCCGGGATGTGCACGCGCTTCAGGACGATGTTATCACCCTGCTTTTTGACCCATTGTTCGAACTGCGGTTCCAGCGCGTTGCAGTGCGGGCAGTGGTACATGAAGAACTCGATCACCTCGACCTTCTTGCCGGCGGCCTGCGTCGGCTGCGGCTGAGCGAGCGTCACGTACTCGACGCCGTTCTTCGGGTCGGTCGGCGAGGCGAAAGCAGTGCTGACGACGAGACTGGCGGCAAGCAGGGCAAAACGGAGGGAACGCATAAGTATCCTTCTAGTGTGGGTTGTGCAAACGACCGCGAGATTACCACTTTTTCGCCTGCGAGCCTTAGCCGGGGCTTATTTTTTACGGCACTTACCAATGGTAACAAAAACCGGCTTCCCGTCAATTAACAATTGATCGCGCCGTAGTAAGTTCACGCCAGGTTGTCGAACCGGTCCTTCAGTTCCTGCCGGGCAGGACGCATTTCGTCGAATCTCGCATCACATCGGTACTTTTACTGTCCAGCCCATTCCACCATGACTTTCCAAGAAAACAATTAATTCGATTTGCATAAAACAAATCTAAATAAATTAAATCAGAAAAATTCGTTTGATAAATATCAAATCACTTATCAAATTTTATCGCTAGAAAACCCATTTTCAGACGGAATAGATATCCGAAAATATCTTGCCGAGAAACTGAACAATATGTATAGTAAAAATCAGAAAATCCATCCCCAACCATGCGAGGACGAATTGAGAAATATCCGAAACTGCTGGCTTGCTTTCAAACGCCTTTTAGCATTCAGTATTATGGGCTTCATTCTCTCGTCGGGATCTGGAATGGCCAAAGCCGAGACTTTGCCGAGCTCGACGACGGCTGACTGGAGTTCCTTGCTGGATAGCGGATGGACCTGCGGCCAAATCACCGGATCGCGCTGGAATCAGTGGAAAAAGAGCGTTCTATTATTTGCCGCAACCAACGGCTATGGTTTCAAAGGCGAGTGTGCAAAAATTTCGGACAGAGCGGCAGGCGACCCCATTCGCCCCGGTACGATTCTTGTCATTTTTCGAGACAAGAACAATATCGTCCAGTACGCCGGATGGTATGACTCGAAACTCGACAGGGAAAACCAGCCGATATTTGGCGGCATCTCGGCCGTCAGGGCGGAAACGCATTATGACCTGAGAGCGACGACGCCTCCGTATCAAATAGCATCGCCCCCATACAGGCCGATGTACACCATGGAAGAACGGCGAGCGTTCATGGGATGGCTCGACCTGCGGCGCGTGCAGCCGACGGCGTATTATCATATCCTCAGCGTGTTCGAATCCAACTTCACGTACCAGAACGGATGCGTTACGCCATTCACGGTATGTGGAACCGGCCGCATCGACATACCGATTTCGAACGGATCGGCAAACATTAATATCGGCTTCGAAGACGCGGCAGGCACCAGGGTAAATGGGTGGCTTTACGAATATCATCCTCCCGAGCCCACTTTCCTCGAAAAGCTCATCGTGGTCGCATTCAGTATCGGTCTGGCGATCCAGGGCCAGTATATTGGTGAATATATCGGGCTTGCCGCGGGCACGGCGGAAAACGCAGCATTTGCGGCGGGATTTTCGAGTTTCAGTACCGGATTACTTCAGGGGCAACAGGTCAACCAGGCACTGCTGAGCGGCATAAAAGGCGCAGGTCTTGCATATACCGGAAAACTGGTCCTCAACGCTTATGGCGATCCGGACTCACTGGTTGGCGTCAGCGGAGCTGGCTGCCCTACCGGGGATCAGTGCTGGTATTTCCAAATGGCCAACGGGTTCCCGCCGCTGAAACATCTGGCGGAACTACATGACCCATTTATTAACTGGAGCGTCAAGGCCTTCGGTTCGATCGGCGAAAACGGCTGGTACAAGGCGGTTACGATCGCGCCATTCATTGTGCCGGGCTGCCTGGCCTCCGACGCCTGCGTATCGGCTGGAATTACCATCGTCCGGGAGGACGAGATCAGGTAAGCCGACGGCAATTCGCACGTCGGACAGGACGCAGCCGGCCGAAACAGGGCTGCGTCCATCTTGCCTTAAAAGTGCCGAGCTAAAGCGTTCAGAAGTTGTAGCGCGCCGATAATTTCAACTGACGGCCTGCACTGGGGTAAATTCCCCCTTCGCAATCGAAGGCATAGCTGAAGTAATGACGGTCCGCCAGGTTCAGGCCCGCGACAGCGAACTCCCATTGACTGACACGCAATGCATAACGAGCGTCAATGGTCGTATAGGAGGATATCCGTGTCGGGCAGGCATTACTGACATCGCCGCCGTAGCGCTGGCTGTCGACCCATTGCACGCCGAAATCGGCGGTCTGGCCATTGCCCGGCAGCCAGGCCAGGCGGGCCGTGAGCACGTTCTTCGGCACCAGCACCATCTCGCGGCCGGCGTTCGGACCGTCCGTGAACTTGGCGTTGACGTGTTGCAGGTGGGCGGTGGCGCGCCAGGCGGTGGCCAGTTGGGTTTCGGCATCGATCTCGAAGCCCTGGCGGCGTGTCGGGTCGAGGTTGGTGTTGGCGAAGGCGGTCGGGTCGTAGAAGATCTCGTTGTCCAGCTTGTGGCGGAACACGCGCGCGGTCAGCTTGCGTAAGCCGTCGCCCCAGCTGGCGCCCAGCTCCAGGTCATGCGAGGTCTGCACCTTCAGCAGGCTCAGACTGGTGCGGTAGCTGTTCTCGTCGACATTGGCCACACGGTAGCTCTGCCCTGTCCGCGCGAACATTTCCAGTTGTGGCAGCACCGCGTAGCTGCCCTGCGCTTCCCACGCGTTCTGGGCCTGCGAACCGTTGTCGGCCACGCCGCCCGCCATCGCATCGACGTAGTCCTTGTCGAAAATCTCGCGGCGCACGCCCAGCGCCACGCGGCCATTGTGGGCCGGGTCGAAGCGCAATTCGTCGCGCACATACAGCGCCTTGGATTTCTGGCTGGCGTCGGCCAGCGAGAAGCCGGACGTGGTCTTGCGCTTCCAGTCGATGACGTCGATGCCGGCCACGAGTTCGTTCAGCATCCCGCTGCCGATGTCATGCAGCCAGCGCGCACGCGGCGAGAACTGGTTCTGGCGGCCCTTGAAATGCGTGACCGATGCCGACGAACCGAAGTAGTAGTTCGAGTCGGCCTCGCGTTCGCGGTGCGACAGTTCGGCCGCCAGGTCGACCGTGCCCAGGCGGTATTCGGCGTAGGCGTTGACGCGGTCGGTATCGAGTTTGCCGAAGTCCCGCGGCGTCTTGGTGTCGGTCGGATCGGCCTGGAACTCGGCCAGAGTCAGCGAACCCGGGAAGCGCTGGTCTTGGCGCGCGCTTTCCATGCGCACGCCGGCGCGGCCGCCCGAGTACGTGAGCTGCAGCCCGGCGGACACACTGTTCTGGATAAAGTTACCGTTGTCACGGTAGTTGTCGTTGTCCTGACGCGCCACGGCCACGTCCGCGCTAATATTGCCGGCCACGTGAGACAGGGAAGCGCGCACGTCGCGCTCACGGAATTGCCCTGCTTCGGCGAAAACCGAGCCGTGGGTGCCCGGCTGGCCCGAGCGGCGGGTGACGATGTGGATGATGCCGCCGGTCGCGCCCTCGCCGTACAGCACGCTGCTGCCGCCGCGGGTGATCTCGATGCGTTCGACGGTGTCGATCGGGATCGTCGACAGCACCGAGCTGGTCAGTTCGTTCTCGTTCAGGCGCACGCCGTCGACCATGATCACCATGTTCTGCGCGCCATTGGTGCCGAAGCCGCGCAGGTCGAGCGCGAAGTCCGGTGAGGAATCCAGGCTCTGGCGGCCGAACACGCCGCCGATCTTGCGGATCGCCTGGTTGACGTCGTTGACGCCGGCTTCGCGGATCTCATCCTGGGTGATGACGGTCGCGCCGATCGGCTGCAGCGCCTCGCTGCTGGGAAAGCGCGAGCCGGTGATGACGACGGTCGCCGGGGCGGCTTCGTCGGCCAGGGCGGCAAAGGGAATGGAAAAGGCAATGGCGCAGGCCAGCGCGAGCGGCTTTTTGGAAATCATCGATTATTCAGTGTTCGATCGTTAGGCCGGCGCGCGTCCCCGCACACCGGCTCGTCACGGAAGCGCGGCACAGTACCCGCTTCCCCCTGTCCTGGCCGGTATCCGGGCTCGCAAGACGGACCGCTCCACCTTCCTGCACGCGCAGCGCACAGTGGTCATCGAAGCGGCCAGCCGCCATCAAGGCGGCGCTTGTTTACCGTTGCGGGGGCAGCACACGTTGGCGCGGCGCCGGGGGCGCCTGCGCTCCGTGTTTCCCGTTTAACTGCACGCATAGACCATGCGTGCGGGCACCAGAACCGGCGAATTATAAACCTAACAAGCAACAACTCTGCCGTCTGGCGTCGATTTCGGGTCCGATTGTGGCGACCCGTGAGATTTTCAGCAAGGTTTTCGCATATAGTGTGAACACAAATACAACTTAATAAACAATCCATACTTGGGGGGCTTGCATGAGATTGGGTTCGACACTATTGCGCACGGGTGCGACGGCCATCCTGCTGGCGGCCGGGGTGGCGGTCACCGCCGACCTGCTGGCCGGGCCGGACCAGGCAGCGCCCGCGCCCGCCGCGGCCGGCACGCCGGCGCCGGCGCCCGACGGCATTCCGCTGGCGGCACCGAACGCGGCCGCCGTCACCGTGGCAAGCGCAACAAACGCCTGGGGCGGCATACGCACCGGGCTCGAGACGACGCTGTCCGAGCGCGTGGTCCACTACGACATCGACGCCACCCTCGACCCGGTCAAGCACACCGTGACGGGCCGCGAAAAGCTCACCTGGCGCAACCGCAGCAGCGTGGCGGTGAAGAGCGTCTACGTCCACCTGTACATGAACGCCTTCGAAGGCGCCGGCAGCACCTTCTTCACCGAGAAGCGCCAGCGCGGCACCGCCTTCCGCTCCGGCGTCGACATCAAAGAGGGCGAGTGGGGCCACATCGCGCTGCGCGGCGTGATCCAGGGCGAGGCCACCGTGCCCTGGACCTTCGTCCATCCGGACAACGGCCCGGCCACCGACCACACCGTGGTGCGCTTCGACCTGCCGGCCGCGGTGGCGCCGGGCGCCTCGACCACCTTCGACATCGACTTCCACACCCAGCTGCCGCGTGTGATGGCGCGCACCGGTTACTTCGGCAGCTTCCACCTGGTGGGCCAGTGGTTCCCGAAGATCGGCGTGCTGGAACTGCCGGGCGAACGCGGCGCCACCACGCCGCGCTGGAACGCCCACGAGATGCACCTGAACTCGGAGTTCTACGCCGACTTCGGCAGCTTCGACGTGCGGCTCACGGCGCCGAAGGACTACACGATCGGCGCCACCGGCGAGCTGCAGGGCGCACCCGTCGAGCAGCACGGCATGCTGACCCACCGCTACGTGCAGGGCGACGTCCACGACTTCGCCTGGACCGCGGATAAACGCAGCGCGAAGCCGATGGTCGAGACCTGGACCGGCCCGGGCAGCCCTAACGTCACCGTCACCGTGCTGTATCCGCCCGAGTACGCGGCCAGCGCGGCGCCGGCGATGAAGGCCGCCAAGGATTCGCTGAGCTATTTCTCGAACACCCTCGGCCCCTACCCCTACAAGACCCTCACCGTGGTGATCCCGCCGCACAATGCTGTAGAAGCCGGCGGCATGGAATACCCGACCTTCTTCACGGTCGAAGGCTATGCGAAGGTCGAGCCGGACCTCGCCAGCCAGTACTTGCTGGACTTCACCACCATCCACGAATTCGGCCACGGCTACTTCTACGGCATCCTGGCGAATAACGAGTTCGAGGAACCGGTGCTGGACGAAGGCCTGAACGAGTACTGGGACCTGCGCATGCTCCGCGACCGCGGCCAGAAGCTCCACGCCGGCACGCCCTTCACCCGCAGCCTCGGCATCACGCCGGCCTTCGACGCCTTCGCGGCCGAGCGCATGGGCACGCCGCGCAACGACCCGGCCGACCCGCCGGGACAGAACGCCTACGACCGCCTGCAGGACATCGGCGCGGTCTACAGCCGCACCGCGACCCTGATGCGCGACCTCGAGGCGCGCGTCGGCAAGGAGCCGATGGAGCGCGCCTTCAAGGAATACTACCGGCGCTGGAAGTTCCGCCACCCGAGCACCGCCGACCTGCGCGAGACCCTGGCCGAAGTGACCGGGCAGCGCGCCGCCGTCGAATCGGTATTCGCCCGGCAGGTGTATGCGGCGACCAAGGTCGACGACCGCATCGCCGACTTCAGCAGCCGCGAACAGCTGCCGCTGCCGGGCACGCGCCAGGCGGGCAGCGGCTGGGTCGAGGACAAGCAGGCCGACCTCGACAAGCGTATCGAGAAGACGCGCGAAGCCTGGAGCAAGGCCAACCCGAAGGCGAAGGATGGCCTCGGCCCCTACCCCTTCCGCACCGAGGTCCTGCTGCGCCGCTACGGCGCCGCGGTGCCGCAGACCCTGGCCGTGAAGTTCGCCGACGGCAGCGTGGAAACCGTGCGCTGGGACGCCGGCGAAAGCTGGCACAAGTTCAGCTGGGTCAAGCCGGCGCGCGCCGTCTCGGCCGAACTCGACCCGCAGCGCCTGCACTACCTCGACGCCAACAAGCTGGACGACAGCCGCACCCTCAAGGCCGACGCCAGCGCCTCGCGCCGCTGGGGCATGGACGCGTCCTCCTTCATCGAATATCTCCTCAGCCTGATCGCGACCGTATGATGCACACCGACCAGACCCTCGACTCTCCCTCCCTGGCGCCGCAGAACGCCGGCGCCCGCCGCCGCCATGGCCTGCGGCCCTTGTTCGGCGCCATGCGCGCCGCGCTGCAATGGCGCCTGCTGCTGTGGTGGGCCCTGCTCCTGCTGCTGCCGACCATCGTCGCCAGCCTGCCGGTGTGGCAGATGCTGGGCGCCAACCTCGACCATTCCGTCCATGCGGCCCAGCTGGCGGACAAGCTCGACATGATCGCGATCGCCGACCTGGCGGGCAGCATGCGCGATCGCTTCGCCGCGGCGATCGGCGCCGGCGGCCTCGTCGCGCTGGGCCTGACCCTGCTGCTGTCGCCGCTGCTGGCGGGGATGAGCATCCATGCGGCGCGGGCGCCCCGCCGCCCCGGCTTCAGCGAGCTGCTGGCCGGCGGCGCCCAGGAATACACGCGCATGTTCCGCATGATGGTGTGGAGCGCGGTCCCGCTCCTCATCGTGGGCATCGTGGCCGGCATTGCCTTCAGGCTGGCCGGCAAGACCGCCGAGACTGCGATCCTGGAAAGCGATGCCGAGCATGCTTCGAATCTGGCGCTGATCGCCACCGCGGTGGTGTTCGTGCTGGTGCACGCCACCATCGACGCCGGCCGCGCCCTGCTGGCCAACGAACGCCGGCGCCGCTCGGCCATCGTGGCCTGGTGGGGCGGCGTACGGCTGATGCTGCGCCGGCCCTTCTCGCTGCTGGGCGTGTACGTGATCGTCACCGGCATCGGCCTGGTCCTGGCCGCGCTGCTGGCGGCAGTGCGCGTGCAGGTGCCGGCACTGGGCGCCGGCGGCACGATCGGCGCGGTCCTGCTGACCCAGCTGGCGGTGCTGGTGCTGGGCTGGATGCGCAGCGCGCGGCTGTTTGCGATGATGGCGCTGGTGCGGGCCCGTCCGCAGTGAGCTAGCTTCAAACCGTCGCTCCCGCCTGCGCGGGAACGACGGCTGCGTTACCATGGTGCTTTCACCGTCCGCCGAGGAGCCCCCATGCCCACCCGCCTGCCCACCTATTTCGTCTCGCACGGAGGCGGTCCCTGGCCCTGGATGAAGGGCCAGTACGGCGGCGCCTACGACCGCCTGGAAGCCTCGCTGGTCGACATGAAGCGCCAGGCCGGCGAGCGGCCGAAGGCGGTGCTGGTGGTGACCAGCCACTGGGAGACCGAACAGTTCATGGTGTCCAGCAATCCGGCGCCCGGCATGATCTACGACTACGGCGGCTTCCCGCCGCACACCTACCAGATCCAGTACCCTGCGCCGGGCGATCCTCGACTGGCCGCCCGCGTGGCCGACCTGCTCGGCGCCGCCGGCCATCCGGCCACCCTGGACCCGGAGCGCGGCTTCGACCACGGCACCTTCTCGATGCTCTACCCGGTCTATCCGGAAGCCGACATGCCGGTGGTGCAGCTGTCGATCCGCCATGGCTACGATCCGGCCGTGCACCTGGCCGCCGGCCGCGCGCTGGCGCCGCTGCGCGACGAAGGCGTGCTGATCGTCGGCAGCGGCCTGTCCTTCCACAACCTGCGCCAGTTCGGCCCCGGCGGCGCGCTGGCCTCGCATGCCTTCGACACCTGGCTGCAGCACGTGTTGCTGGAACTCTCCCCCACCGACCGCGAACAGGCCCTGCTGAACTGGAGCGAGGCGCCCTTTGCGCGCCATGCGCATCCGCGCGAGGACCACCTGGTGCCGCTGTGGGTGGCGCTGGGCGCGGCCGAGCAGGAACAGGCCGCCTGCGTGTATCACGAAGACGCCTTCTTCGGCGCGCTGACGGTGTCGAGCTTCCGCTTCGGAACGGCGCCGGGAGAAGGCTGAGGCATGGGCGGCGATTTCACGGTCTCGAATACGGTTTCCGAGGCCGAGCTGCGACGCATCCACCGCTTCCTGGCCGAAGAAGCGTACTGGTCGAAAGGCATATCGATCGAGTTCGTCCGCAAGGCGCTGGCCAATTCGCTGTGCTTCGTGGCTTGTCTCGACGGCGAATTCGCCGCCTTCGGGCGCGTCGTCACCGATCTGGCTTCGTTCGGCTACCTGAAGGACATCTTCGTGCTGTCGGAATACCGCGGCCGCGGCCTCGGCAAGCTGCTGGTCGCCGCCATGCTCGAGCAGCTCGAGCAGGAAGGCGTGGGCTCGCTGATGCTGACGACCGCCGATGCGCACGGGCTGTACCGCCGCTTCGGCTTCGAGCCGGTCGGCGATTCGCCCAGGCTCATGCGCCGGGCCGTGGGCTGATGACGGAGACCTGAGCAGGGCTCAGGTGCCGCGCTTGCCGCGCGCCGCCTCTTCGGCCTTGCGCGCGGCCTTCTCCTCCGCGATGCGCGCCTTCTCTTCCATGTCGATGCGGTGCTGCTCGAGCGCCGCCGCGCGGGTCGCCGGCGTCTCGAGGCTGATGCGGCCCAGCGCGCCCTGGCGGTAATCCTGCAGCAGCACGTGGGCCGCCTTTTCGTAGTCGTAGTCGCCGCCGCGCACGCGGAAGCCGCGGCGCGCGGCCACGCCCTCGATCACGCCGACACCGTCCATGCCCTCGGTCTTGAGGCCGTAGCGGGCAGTCAGGAGCTGGGGGTAGCGCTGCAGCAGCAAGCCGCCCAGGAACTCGGCCACTTCTTCCTCGATCACGGCATTGGTGCCGACCGCGTGGCTGGCGGCCAGCATCAGGCCGTCGCTGTCCATCGCGATCTTCGGCCACAGCATGCCGGGGGTGTCGACCAGCACCGTGAACTTGTCCAGGTAGATCTTCTGCTGGGCCTTGGTGACGGCCGGTTCGTCGCCGACCTTGGCCACGCGCTTTTTCAGCAGCGCGTTCATCAGGGTCGACTTGCCGACGTTCGGGATCCCCATGATCATGATGCGCAGCGGCTTGGTCGGCACGCCGCGGTGCGGGGCCAGCGCCTTGCACAGTTCGGGGATGCGGGCGACGTCGGACGGCTTCTTGGTCGTCATCGGATAGGCGCTCACGCCTTCCTGGGCGTCATACCAGGCGGCCCAGGCGGCGGTTGCCACGGGGTCGGCCAGGTCGGTCTTGTTCAGGACCTTCAGGCAGGGACGGTTGCGGAACTTGCGCAACTGCTCGACCATCGGGTTGCTGCTCGCCTCCGGCAGGCGCGCGTCAAGGACCTCGATGACCACATCGGTGTTTTCCATCTGCTCCGCGGCCTGCTTGCGGGCAGCGGCCATGTGGCCCGGGAACCATTGAATCGACATACTTATTCTCAATAATCTGCGTACAAGGCGCTATTTTACGCTGGAGAAGCCCTCGAGCTCATGTTCGCTGAAGCTCGGGTTCGCCACGGCCTGGCGCAACAGCTCGGCGACATCGCCCTGGCGCAGTAGGGCCAGGTCGGCGCGCTGGCGTCCGAGCGCACGCTGGATCAGGGGGTGGGCCAGCAGCCTGGCCTCCTTTTTCGGGGTATCCGGGACCACGCCGGTGAGCCGGATCGCGGCCTGGTCGGCGGAGTCGTACTCGCGCGCCACCGCCCACTCGGCCTGGGACGGCTCGTCGACCAGCAGGCAGCGGATCGCATAGGCCAGCGAGGCCAGCGCATCCTCGGCAATCTGCGCCAGCAAGCCGCCCTCCACTTCCGGCCCCGGGATCATGGCCATGACTTCATCGAGGATGGCCGGCCAGGGCTGCTGGCCGGCGTCGCCGGTCAGGATGGCTTGCCAGAGCTCGGCGACGATCTCGCGCGCGCGGCCCTCCTTGCCGGTGGATCGCATCGAAGCGAAGCGCTCACAGGCCGGCATGAGCCGGGTCGCGGCCGCCGCCGCGCAGGCCTGCCGCGCCGCCGGCGGCAATGCCGCCAGGGCACTCAGTTGAAATTGCTTGTCGTAGCTGAACGTCGAATCTGCCATTGGCACATTCTATCGCGCTACCGGCTTGGTGGCGCACTCGCTCGGCGGCGCGGGCTGGCTGGGGTCGAAGGCCTCCAGTTCCTTCTTCGCCAGCTTGACGTCCTTGCCGAACTCGGTCAGGTAGCGGCTGCGCTCCTCGCTCTGCCATTCAGCGTCCGAAAAGCCCTTCAGCGGATGGTTCTTGCTGGTGAAGACCTTGCCTTCCAGGCGAGGCATCAGGGCGCGGTCGGGGTCCGTGTTTTCCTTCAGCAGATAGCCGTCGACGTCGCGCAGGGTCAGCGGCAGGGCCGCGTCCTGGTCGCRCATCAGCTTGCCGAACATGGTCAGCCTGACCTCGTTGGGACCTGGGCCGAGCAGCTCGTTGAAGGTCAGCAGGGCGAAGGGCTTGCCGCGCGCATCGTCGACACGGCCGCTGATGATGTAGCGCCCCGGCATGCGCACCTCGACCGGAAGGATGAAGCTGAGCGAGCCGTTCTCGACCGCTTCGCGGACCTGGCCGGTCCAGACCGCGGGCAGCTCGGGCGTGTAGATCACATCGAACACCACCATGCCGTTCTTGCCGTTCACGTTATAGCTGACCTGGGTGCGGATGGTGCCGTTGAAGCCGGCCAGGCCGGTCTGCGCGGGCGCCAGCACGCCGGCGAAGGCGCCGTCGTTCGGCACCGGATCGGCGCCGTTGCCGTCGTCGGCGAAGGGGATGCTCACCTGCGGCGTCTGGCGCGCGCCGGCATAGGTGATGCCCTGGCTGAGCGCGCGCGTGACCACCAGCGGCAGCACCCGGTTCGAGGCATCCACGGCGCGCAGCGAGAAGGCCACCGCCTCGTTGGCCGCCATGTAGACCCGCGACTGCGAGGTCTGCAGCAGCACGCCGCGGTCCGCGCCGCCGCCCTGCAGGCGCATCGGGTTCATGTCGGTGACCGGCGCGTTCGGAAGATTCTGGTCGGCGTTCTCGACCATCGGGCGCGAGCCCACCGGATACTGGCTACTCTCGCGGTAGCTGCAGAAGGTATGGTCGGCCAGGCGGACATTCTCGATCAGCTGGCGGCGGCGCTGGCCGCGTTCGTCGACGGCCGGCAGGCCCTGCCCGCCCACCGGATCGAAGAAGGCCCGGCCCTGCGGGGCCGGGGCCTGGGCCGCGGTGGCGACGGGCGCCGGGCCGCCATGGCCCATCAGGCTCCAGACCAGCGCGGCCAGCACCGCCAGCGCCACGGCCGGCAGTGCCAGCCGGCGCAGCCAGGGCCGCGGTGCGGACCTTGGCTTCGGCGGCCGGCGCTTTTTCTCCGGTGGCTTGTTAGAGCGCACTGTTCACCATCGCACTTCGGACGACGGAAACGGTGCCGGCCCAGTTCCCGCTCGTGTAGTGGTTATAGGCCTCATTGTCGTCCCGGAAGGGCACCGAGTGGTAACTCCACTTGGCCGCGCCGCCTTCGTTGGCGGCGGTGCCGAGGGTCAGGTCGTTGCACAGCCAATCGCTGGGGTTGCAGTAGGAGCCGCCCGAACTGCCCGAGACGCCGCCCGAGCTGTGGTTGTACATGGCGCGCGCGGTGGCGGTCTTGAGGTCCTGGGTGAGCGGATCGGAGACCGCCCAGGAGCCGTAGTCGGCCAGCTCAGAGCCGCCGCCGGCGCCGGAGGCGGCGCGCACCCACTTGATGTTCCAGCCGGTCTGCGAGCTGCCGTCCGCATTGCCGCAGACGCCGGAGGAATTCGCCACCGCGTTCTTCTTCATGCGCGCCGAGCCGCCGTAGTTGGCCAGCACGTAACCCATTATCAGGTCGCCCGCGCTGTGGGTCGCGATATAGCACCAGTTGTTCCCGGTGCAGAAGCAATCGAGGGCATCGCGGATGTGGCCGCTCTGCGAGGCGATGCTGTTGTAGCCGTCCCAGTTGACGGCCTTCTTGTTGACGCCCGCCGCCGTCGACGACGGGCCCCAGTAGGTGAAGCTGTTGTAGTCACCGATCGTGCCGCCGCCTGTGCGGCCGTTGATCCATAAGGTGTAGTTGGTTGCCGATGCCAGTCCCGCTACCGCGAACAGGCACACCGCCAGTATCGTGCGTATCAGTCTCATCTTTTCTCCACACAGGCGTACGCAAAAAAGCGCACGACCGTGCGGGAGCCGAGTCGAATGTAGATGGGACATATTTACAAGTCACACCGCGCGAGCCAAACTGCTGAGTGTGGCGAAAATGGCCTCATTTCGAGCTAGCGCGCATAGTTGACCATCGTGCCCAGCATCACCGAGACGATGCCGCTCCAGCTCGCTTCCGTGAAGTGGCCGTAGACTTCGCGATCGTCGCGGAAGGACACTGAGTGGTAGGCCCACTTGGTGCTGCCGCCCTCGTTGGGCGCCACCCCCAGCGTGAGGTCGTTGCAGAACCAGTCGCGCGGATTGCAGAGCGACCTGCCGGAACTGCCCGAGATGCCGCCCGCACTGTGGTAGGCCTCGACGCCGTCGTCCTGGCCCGGCAGGAGGAAGGAGCCCGGTCCGCCGGAGGCGCCGGCATACATGTAGAACCAGATATTGTGCGTGGCATTGTGGTTGTACATGGCGCGCGCGGTACTGGTCTTCACGTCCTGCACCAGCGGTTCCGAGGTGGTCCAGGCGCCGTAGTCGGCCAGCTCGGAACCGCCGCCGGAACCGGCCGCGGAGAGGACCCACTTGATGTTCCAGCCGGCCTGCGCGCCACCGCCCGCATTCCTGCACACGCCGGAGGCATTCGGCACCGCGTTCTTCTTCATGCGCGCCGAGCCGCCGTAGTTGGCCAGCACGTAGCCCATCATCAGGTCGCCCGCGCTGTGGGTTGCGATATAGCACCAGTTGTTCCCGGTGCAGAAGCAGTCGAGGGCGTTGCGGATGAGGCCACTCTGACTGGCGATGCTGCTGCGTCCGTCCCAGTTGACGGACTTCTTGTTGACGCCGGCATTGATGGTGCCGAGGCCCCAGTAGCTCCAGCTGTTGTAGTTGCCGATGGCGCCGCCGCCGGTGCGGCCGTTGATCCAGAGACTGTAGTTGGTCGCCGCTGCCGGGTTCGCCGCCGATGCGGTGAGTGCGAACAGGCACAGCGCCATGAAAGTGCGCAGCAGTTTCATATCCCCTCCAGTCCAGTGGTTTGTCGAGGTTAGATACCGCTGCGTTGCGGTGGTTCTCAGTCGAGATCGGCCAACGCTTTGACGTGCACCGCTACGCTGCGGCCCAGTGCGGATAAATTATAGCCCCCTTCCAGGCAGCTGACGATGCGTCCGCTTGCGTGCGTGCGCGCGACCTCGAGCAGCCGGTGGGTGATCCACGCATAGTCGGCCTCGACCAGGGCCATGCCGCCCAGGTCGTCTTCCCGATGGGCATCGAAGCCGGCCGAGATGAAGATCATCTGCGGACGGTGCGCATGCAGGGCCGGCAACCATTGCTCCAGCACGATCTTGCGCACCGCGTCGCCGCCGCTGTAGGCCGGCACCGGAATGTTGACGCTGTTTGCCGTCACCGGTGTCGGCTCGCTGTACGGATAGAAAGGGTGCTGGAAGAAGCTGGCCATCAGCACGCGCGGATCGTCGCGGAAGGACTCGTCGGTGCCGTTGCCGTGATGGACGTCGAAGTCGACGATGGCGACCCGCTCCAGGCCGTGCACCTCGAGCGCATGGCGGGCGGCGATGGCGACGTTGTTGAAGAGGCAGAAGCCCATCGGCTCGCCGGGACGCGCGTGGTGGCCGGGCGGGCGGATCGCGCAGAAGGCGTTGTCGATGCTGCCGGCGATGACGGCGTCGGTGGCGGCCAGCGCCAGCCCGGCGGCGCGCAGGGCGGCGCGGTAGCTGTCCTTGCACAGCAGGGTGTCGCCGTCGAGCGGATAGTGTTCGCCGGCCGCGGGCAGGTTCTCGCGTACCAGGTCCAGCGCGCCCTGGCTGTGGTTGCGCAGGATCGCCGCCTCGTCGGCCGGCGGGCCATCGCAGCGCTCGACCAGGCCGTCCAGCCGGGCCAGGATCAGCTGGTCCTCGATCGCCTGCAGGCGCGCCGGCGTCTCCGGGTGCCAGTCGCCCATCTCGTGCAGGGAACAGTCGGGGTGGCTGTAAATTGCTGTGCTCATGTGCTGCGCATGGTAGATTGCCGATGACGCTAATCTACCATGCGCATCGGATCGACGAGAAGAAGCCATCCATGTTCAAACAATTACATTCCGCCGCGCGCCAGGTCGGACAGATCGTGGTGGGCAAGGACCAGCAGGTGCGCCTGGCCCTCACCTGCCTGCTGGCCGGCGGCCACCTGCTGATCGACGACG
Organism: Massilia sp. 2TAF26; assembly: GCF_052115005.1. Classification (NCBI taxonomy): domain Bacteria; kingdom Pseudomonadati; phylum Pseudomonadota; class Betaproteobacteria; order Burkholderiales; family Oxalobacteraceae; genus Massilia; species Massilia sp. 2TAF26. The sequence goes on along the minus strand of NZ_JBFRFV010000022.1, from coordinate 57,536 downwards.
TCCCGGGCGTCGGCAAGACCACCCTGGCGCATGCCCTGGCCTTGTCGCTGGGCCTGCGGTTCAACCGCGTGCAGTTCACCAGCGACCTGCTGCCGGCGGACGTGGCCGGCATCTCGGTGTACGAGCGCGAGAAGAACGGCTTCATGTTCCATCCCGGGCCCATCTTCACCCAGGTGCTGCTGGCCGACGAGATCAACCGCGCCACGCCCAAGACCCAGTCCGGCCTGCTGGAAGCGATGGAGGAGCGCCAGGTCACGGCCGACGGCGTCACGCGGCTGCTACCCGAACCCTTCTTCGTGATCGCGACCCAGAATCCGGCGCACCAGGTCGGCACCTTCCCGCTGCCGGAATCCCAGCTCGACCGCTTCCTGATGTGTCTGTCCCTCGGCTACCCCGACGCCAGCGCCGAACGCGCGCTTCTGATGGGCGAGGACCGGCGCGCCATGCTGAAAACCCTGCAGCCGGTGATGCGGCCGGAAGAGCTGCTCGATGCCCAGCGCTCGCTGCGCGCCATCCATGCCTCCGGAACGCTGATCGACTACCTGCAGGCCCTGGCCCAGGAATCGCGCTCCGGCAAGCTGTTCGCCGAAGGCCTGTCGCCGCGCGCCACCCTGGCCCTGCTGCAGGCGGCGCGCGCCTGGGCCGCGCTGGAGGGACGCGACCACGTGATCCCGGAAGACATCCAGACCCTGCTGGTGCCGGTCTGCGCGCACCGCCTGCGGCCGCTGAAGGCCGCGCATGGGGGCGGCAGCGCCAGCCGCGACCTGGTGCTGCAGCTGCAGAAGTCGGTGCCGGTCTGAATGGTGGACGCGGCATTGACCAGGCTGCCGCTCGGGGTCCGCATCTTCGGCTGGCTGCGCGGACGGCGCAGCACCTGGCGCGAACGCACCACCGCGCGCGACCGCGGCGAGGTCGAGCTGAGCCAGCGCCGCGTCTACATCCTGCCGACCCGCGCCGGCCTCGGCTTCGGCGCCCTGCTGCTGGCGCTGCTGATCGGCTCGGTCAACTACAGCCTGGGCCTGGGCTTCGGCCTGACCTTCGTGGCCGCTGCCTGCGCGCTGGTCGACATGATCCATACCTACCGCAACCTGGCCCACCTGCACCTGCGCCCGGGCCGCGCCGGCGCGGTGTTCGCGGGCGAAGAAGCATCTTTCGAGCTGCTGCTGGCCAACCGCACCCGCCTGGCCCGCTACGCGCTCTGGGTCGACCTCGACACCGTCAAGGATGCGCGCCATGCGGTCGACGTCGCCGCCGGCTCGAGCACCGGCGTGGTGCTGTCCGCCACCAGCAGCCGGCGCGGCTGGATGAATGCGCCGCGCGTGCGCCTGTCCACCCGCTTCCCGCTCGGCCTGTTCAAGGCCTGGAGCTACTGGCAGCCCGATAGCCGCGCGCTGGTCTATCCCTATCCCGAACAGGACGCGCCGCCGCTGCCGGTCAGCGGCCACCCGAGTCCGGACGGCGTCAAGAGCGCCGGCAGCGACGACTTCGCCGGCGTGCGCAGCTACCAGCCGGGCGATCCGCTGCGCCAGCTGGCCTGGCGCCACATCGCGCGGCTGGACCCGGCACTCGGCGGCCAGCTGGTCACCAAACAGTTCGAAGGCGGCTCGATGGACGAGCTGGTGCTCGACCTCGACGCGCTGCCGCCGCGGCTCGATCTCGAACTGAAGCTGGCGCGCCTGGCGCGCTGGGTGCTGGAGGCGGAACTGCGCGCCCTGCCCTATGCGCTGCGGCTCGGCCGCCAGCGGATCGAGGCCGCGCTGGGGCCGGCACACCAGGCCGCCTGCCTGGAAGCGCTCGCGCTGTACGGCAGCGCCGCCGAGGCCACATGAAAGTCCTGCGCCCCGCCTTCCCGCTGTCGCGCGACAAGCAGGACACCCTGCTGCTGCTGGCCAGCACGGTGCTGGTGCTGCTGCCGCATACCGCCCACCTGCCGCCCTGGGTGACCCTGCTGTGCGGCGCGACCCTGGCCTGGCGCGCCCTGCTCACCCTGCTGGGACGGCGCATGCCGGCCAACCTGGTGCTGGTGCCGCTGGCGATCGCTGCGATGGCGGGCGTGCTGCACACCTATCACACGGTGCTCGGGCGCGATGCCGGGGTCGCGATGCTGGTGCTGCTGGTGGCCTTCAAGATGCTGGAGATGCACGCGCGGCGCGACCTGTTCGTGGTGGTGTTCCTGTGCTTCTTCCTGGTGCTGACGAATTTCTTCTACTCGCAGAGCATCGGCACCGCCCTGCTGATGCTGGTCTCGGTGGTGGCCCTCCTGACCACCCAGCTGTCCTTTCAGCTGACCGGCGTGGTGCCTCCCTTGCGCACCCGCCTGCTGATGGGCGCGAAGATCCTGGCGCTGGCGGCGCCGCTGGCGGCCCTCGGCTTCTTCCTGTTTCCGCGCGTCGACGGGCCCTTGTGGGGCCTGCCCGAGGATGCCCGCGGTGCCCGCAGCGGCCTGTCCGACAGCATGGCGCCGGGCCAGTTCTCGAACCTGGCTCAATCGGACGATCCGGCCTTCCGCGTGAAGTTCGACGGCCCGCCGCCGGCCCAGCCGCAGCTCTACTGGCGCGGCCCGGTACTGGGCGCCTACGACGGCCGCACCTGGACCCGCCTGCTGCCGCGTCCGCATTTCGGGCGCAAGGCGCCGCAATCCGTGTCGATCTCGGTGCGCGGCGCGCCGCTGCACTACCAGGTCACGATGGAACCCTCGAACACGCGCTGGCTGTTCGCCCTCGAGATGCCGCGCGCCCTGCCGCAGATGTCCGGCGACGCCGCCAGCGTGACGCCCGACCTGGAGCTGCAGGCGTCAAATCCGGTACGCGAGCGGATCCGCTACGAGCTCTCATCCTATGTCGACTTCAGCCTGCAGGCCGACGCTCCGCTCGACAATGCCTACCAGTGGCTGCAGCTGCCCTACGGCCGCAACCCGAAGACGCTGGCCGCCGGCGAGCGCCTGCGCCAGGACTATCCGGAACCCATGCAGCGGGTGCAGGCGGTGCTGCGCCAGTTCTCCACCGGCGGCTATGCTTACACGCTGCAGCCGCCCCTGCTCGGCGGCGACGCCGTCGACGAATTCCTGTACACCACCCGCGCCGGCTTCTGCGAGCACTTTGCCGGCGCCTTCGTGTTCCTGATGCGCGCGGCCGGCATCCCGGCGCGCGTGGTGACCGGCTACCAGGGCGGCGAACTGAATCCGATCGACGGCTACTTCACGGTGCGCCAGTCGGACGCCCATGCCTGGGCCGAGGTCTGGCTGCAGGAACAGGGCTGGGTGCGGGTCGACCCCACCGCCGCGGTCGCGCCGGAGCGCGTGCAGCGCAGCCTGGCGCGCGCGCTGCCGGCGCCGGCGCCCTTCGGCATCGAAGGCCTGGGGCGCCTGATGCAGCCGGCCCCCGGTTCGCTGCTGGCCAAGGTTCGCTTTGCGATCGCCGCCGCCAACAATGGCTGGAACCAGTGGGTGCTGAACTACACGCCGCAGCGCCAGCATGCCTTGCTGGAAAGCCTGCAGGACAATCTGTTCGGCTGGCGCAGCGCGGCCCTGCTGGCCCTGGGATGCGCGCTGTTGTTGATCGCAGGAAAATTGTCGCGGCAACAGCGGATGGACCCGGTCGATAAGCTATACTCGGCCCTGTGCCACCGCCTCGGCCAACTGGGCCTGCCGCGTGCGCCGGACGAAGGCCCGACGGCATATGCCGCGCGTGTCGCCGGCGCCGAGCTGGCCTCCGGACCGAAGGCCGCCGCGGCCGAATTCCTGCGCCGCTACAGCGCCTGGCGCTATGCGCCGCCCACGCAGTCCCAGCCGCATGGCGCCGGCCTGCCGACTATCCTGAAAGAGTTGCTGTCCCGAGTTCGATGAAATCTTTTGTACCGCTGCTGCTTGCCCTCGCCATCGGCGCCGGGCACGCGTCCCACGCCGCCGCCTCCTCCTCGATCCACCATGCCGGCGCCAAGTCGGCCAAGGCGTCCAAGGCGTCCAAATCCGCCAAGGCTGGCAAAAAAGCCAAGGCCACGGCCGCGAAAGCCGCGCCGGCGCCCAAGCGTCCGGCGATCGACTATGACGGCGAACAGGTCGCCTTCGGCGAATGGCAGGCGGTACGCGATTTCGAAGACGAGATGGTCAGCCGCCACAACTTCGACCGCGCGGCGCTGGACGCACTGGTGGCCAAGACCCGCTTTATCGACTCCGCGGTCCAGCTGGTGAAACCGGCGCCGCCGGGCAAGCCGAAGAACTGGCAGGCTTACAGCGAGCGCTTCATCGAACCGATCCGCATCAATGCCGGGGTCCGCTTCTGGAACGAGAACGCGGCCCTGCTGGAACGCGCCGAGGCGATCTACGGGGTGCCGGCCGAGATCATCGTCGGCATCATCGGCGTCGAGACCATCTATGGCCGCGACACCGGACGCTTCCGCGTGGTGGACGTGCTGACCACCCTCGCCTTCGCCTATCCGGAATCGCCGAACCGCAACGACCGCATGCAGTTCTTCCGCAACGAGCTGGAAAAGACCCTGGTGCTGGCGCGCAAGGAAAACATCGATCCTTTCTCGCTGCTCGGCTCGTTTGCCGGCGCGGTCGGCATGCCGCAGTTCATGCCCGGCAATATCCTGAAATACGGCGTCGACTTCGACGGCGACGGCATCGTCGACCTGCGCAACTCGGCCGCCGACGCGATCGGCAGCGTGGCCAACTTCCTGGTCAACCATGGCTGGGACCGGAATGCGACCGGTCCCTCGGTCTTCCCGGCCGAAGTCGCGCCGAGCCTTGCCTGGGAGCCGCTGCTGGGCGGACTCGAGGCCCGCTACGAGCCGGCCGAGCTGCGCGGCGCCGGCGTCGTCACGCGGACGCCGCTGCCGGAACAGCGCCAGTACGGCCTGATCGACCTGCAGAATGGCGCCGCCCCGACCGAGTACTGGGTCGCAAATGCTAATTTCTTTGCAATCACAAAGTACAATCGCAGTTATTTCTATGCCATGTCGGTGATCGAACTGGGCCGCGCGGTGCGTTTGGCACGGGGTATGTGACCCTTAACCAGCTAGAAACTTTGTATCCGTTTGTAACGGTACAACAGTGTTAATGCTGAGCTAATGCAGTACTGACAACGATATACTCCCTGGGGTATGCTGTTTTCCTGGACGTAGTTCTCCGAGGAAACAGACCTTTCGCCCCGATACCCCCATATTTCTTGGTGTTTCTACATGCTTTTTGGAAACGTGCGGCAGCGCATCGAGGATTGCTTTACACTTAAGTTTAAATAAAAAGCAATTAATTTTTCAGTGAGTTTGTGAGAGAATTGCATTGCGGCTATTGTTGCAGCAAGACAACGAATTAAGCAGTTACGCCTGATAGTTATTGCTCTTAAGTACTAAATTTAAAAAAGTTGTATAATTTAGTAGAAATTTTCGAAACTTTGTTGTGATAATAGAGTAGAGCCGCTAACGAGCTCCCTTAACCCAAAAATAGGAATAGTGACATCATGACGAACCAAGTCGGCATTGATATGAACAGCGATTCGGAGAATGACGAACTGCTGCAGTACAACCCGAACCGCCTGCTCGACACCCTGATCGAGAACCTGCGCCTGAAGAACGACGCAGCCCTGTCCCGCGCCCTGGAAGTTGCGCCGCCGGTCATCTCGAAGATCCGCCACCACCGTCTGCCGGTCGGCGCCTCGCTGCTGATCCGCATGCACGAAGTCAGCGACCTGTCGATCCGCGACCTGCGCTACCTGATGGGCGACCGCCGTGCGAAATTCCGCATCAGCGACAAGCAGTTCAAGCCGAAGGACAAGGACAACAACGCAGCCGCCAGCGCAGAATAACCGTGGGCGCGACTACGGACGGCGGCCACACGTGCCGCCGCACCGGCACCAGCATTTGTATTGCCAGCTTCGCCAGTTCATCCTCGTGAGGGGAGACACCCAGCGCCCAGACCTCGCGCCGGGAAAAAGACATCCAGCCAATCAGGCGGGGAACACACCCGTCGACAGATAACGATCGCCGCGGTCGCAGACGACGAACACGATCGTCGCGTTCTCCACGGTCTGCGAAATGCGCAACGCGATTTCGCAGGCCCCGGCCGCGGAAATACCGCAGAAGATCCCCTCCTCGGCCGCCAGCCGGCGCGCCATCTGTTCCGCAGCAGCCTGGGTCACGTTCTCGACCTGGTCGACACGCGCCTTGTCGAAGATCTTCGGCAGATAGGCTTCCGGCCATTTGCGGATGCCGGGAATCGACGAGCCCTCTTCCGGCTGGGCGCCGATGATGCGGATCGCCTCGTTCCGTTCCTTCAGGTAGTGTGACACGCCCATGATGGTGCCGGTCGTGCCCATCGCGCTGACGAAATGGGTGATGCGGCCTTCGGTATCGCGCCAGATCTCGGGACCGGTGGTCTCGTAGTGGGCGCGCGGATTGTCCTGGTTGGCGAACTGGTCCAGGATGATACCCTTGCCGTCCTTCTGCATCTGCTCGGCGAGATCGCGCGCATATTCCATGCCGCCGGTCTTCGGGGTCAGGATGATCTGGGCGCCGTAGGCGGCCATGCTCTGGCGGCGTTCGACCGATAGGTTGTCCGGCATGATCAGGAGCATCTTGTAGCCGCGGATGGCGGCCGCCATCGCCAGCGCGATGCCGGTATTGCCGCTGGTCGCTTCGATCAGGGTGTCGCCCGGCTTGATCTGGCCGCGCTCCTCGGCGCCGCGCAGCATCGACATCGCCGCGCGGTCCTTCACCGAACCTGCCGGATTGTTGCCTTCGAGTTTGCCGAGAATGACGTTGTTGCGGGCCGCGGCGTCGGCGCCGGGAATGCGGACCAGCTGCACCAGCGGGGTGTTGCCGATCGTGTCCTGGATGGTCTTGTATGCCATGGGTTGCGTCTGCTTTCTTGCGATCTCAAAACGCCATTCTAATCCGAGATCAACAGCGGCGTATGGCGCCGCCCGCAGAGAGCGTGATTCGAAGCAATGTAGGGTGGGGCCTTCAGTCCAGTGGACTGAAAGGCGAGCCCACCCTACCAGGCTTACTTGGAAGCCTTGGCCGGCTTGGCGGCCTTGTCATCGGCCTTGGCCATCGGCGCGCCGGAATGCGCAGCCATTGCCGCGCCTTCCTTGGACTTGCCGTTCACCTGCAGGCCGGCTTCGGACAGCTTGGCGGCGCGCTTCTCGCCGACGCCCTTCACGCGCTTCTGGAAATCGGCCCAGTCCTTGAACTCGCCCTTGGCGCGTTCGTCGATGATGGTCTTCGACATGGCGGGACCGACGCCCTTCACCGAGTCCAGTGCCGCGGCATCGGCCTTGTTGACGTCGACCTGGGCGAATGCGATGTTGACCGACGCCGCCAGCGCGGCGATTGCAAGGAACAGTTTCTTGATCATCTGGTCTTCTCCGTTGGTTTGTATGTGGACGGCGAGCGCCGCCCGCATCCATTAACGGACCAGCCCGGCGGGCGTTGACGCCCGGCCTTTGGCAAAGCTCAAGTGCCGGCGTCGGTGCGGCGGCGGTGCGCGAACAGCTCGTCGCGGGTGACGGTGGCCGTACCCAGCTTGCCGACCACGATGCCGCCGGCGCGGTTGGCGGTGGCCAGGGCTTCCGCCAGCGGCGCGCCCACGCCCAGCATCGCGGCCATGGTCGCGATCACGGTGTCGCCGGCGCCGGAGACGTCGAACACCTCGCGGGCGTCGGCATGCACGTGCAGCACCTCGTCGGCGGTGTACAGGCTCATGCCCTCTTCCGAACGGGTCAGCAGCAGCGCGGTGAGACCCAGCTCCTCGCGCAGGCTCTGGGCCTTCTCGGTGAGCTGTTCCTCGGTCTTCCAGCTGCCCACGATGCGCTTGAGTTCCGACTTGTTCGGGGTCAGCATGGTGGCGCCGGCATAGGGCGTGAAATCGTCGCCCTTGGGGTCGACCATCACGGTCTTGCCGGCCGCGCGCGCCATGCGGATCATCTCGGCCACGTTCACCAGGCTGCCCTTGTTGTAGTCGGAGAAGATGATGACGTCGTAGTCCGGCAGGATGGCCTTGAACTGGGTCAGCTTGTCGCGCAGCGTGGTCTCGCTGGGCGCCTCTTCGAAGTCGATGCGCACCATCTGCTGCTGGCGTCCGATCACGCGCAGCTTGACAATGGTAGAGATCTGCTCGTCCCGCTTCAGGTAGGTATCGATGCTGGAATCGCGCAGGATCTGCTCGACCTCGTCGCCCGCCTCGTCGTTGCCGACCACTCCCAGCAGGCCGCAGTGGGCGCCGAGGGCGGCGGCGTTGCGCGCCACGTTGGCCGCCCCGCCCAGGCGGGCTTCGCGGCGCTCGATGCGCACCACCGGCACCGGGGCTTCGGGCGAGATGCGCGAGACGTCGCCGAACCAGTAGCGGTCGAGCATGACGTCGCCGACCACCAGCAGGCGCACGCTCTCGAGCTGCGGCGCCTCGGCCTGGCGGTAGCTGTCGGTCGGCAGCAGGCGGCTGGGAATGTCCTTGTAGCTCGACATCGCTGTCCTCACTTGCTGGTCAGGACCGAACGGCCGATCCCGTGGTATTCGATGCCCTGGCTGGTCATCAGGGCCGGCTCGTACAGGTTGCGGCCGTCGATGATCACCGGCTGCTTCAGGCGCGCCTTGATCTGCTCGAAGTCGGGGCTGCGGAAGGCTTTCCACTCGGTGACGATCAGCAGCGCCTCGGCGCCATCCAGCGCCTCCATCGGCGCCTCGGCGAAGCCGATGCGGGACAGCTTTTCCTCATCCAGGTCGAGGGCCAGCACGCGGCGCGCCTCTTCCATCGCCACCGGGTCGTACACGGTGGCGGTGGCGCCGCGTTCGATCAGCTCGGCCAGCAGCACGCGCGACGGCGCTTCGCGCATGTCGTCAGTGTTCGGCTTGAAGGCCAGGCCCCAGACCGCGAAGCGCATGCCGGACAGGTCCTCGCCGAAGCGGGCAACGACCTTGCGGCCCAGCACCTGCTTCTGGCGGTCGTTGACGGCCTCGACCGCGCTCAGGATCAGCAGTTCCTGGCCGTACTGGCGCGCGGTGCGCTCGATCGCCTGCACGTCCTTCGGGAAGCAGGAGCCGCCGTAGCCGGCGCCGGCGTACAGGAAGCTGTGGCCGATGCGCGGGTCGGAACCGATGCCGTGGCGCACCGCTTCGATGTCGGCGCCCACCTTGTCGGCCAGGTTGGCCAGCTCGTTCATGAAGGAGATGCGGGTCGCCAGCATGGCGTTGGCGGCGTACTTGGTGAACTCGGCCGAACGCACGTCCATCCAGTAGGTGCGCTCGTGGTTGCGGTTGAAGGGTGCGTACAGCAGCTTCATCAGCTCGTGGGCGCGGCTGCCCGCCGGGGTGTCGTCGAGGCCGATGACGATGCGGTCCGGACGCATGAAGTCCTCGACCGCGGCGCCCTCTTTCAGGAACTCGGGGTTCGAGACCACCGAGAACTCGGCCCCGCTCTTGCCGCGCGCCGCCAGCTCCTCACGGATCGCGGCGGAGACGCGGTCGGCGGTGCCCACCGGCACGGTCGACTTGTCGACGATGACCTTGAAGCCGTCCATGTGGCGGCCGATGTTGCGGGCGGCGGCCAGCACGTACTGCAGGTCGGCCGAGCCGTCTTCGTCCGGCGGGGTGCCGACGGCGATGAACTGCAGCTGGCCGTGGGCCACGCTGGCGGCGACGTCGGTCGAGAAATGCAGGCGGCCGGCGGCGCGGTTGCGCGCGACGATCTCTTCCAGGCCGGGTTCGTGGATGGGGATGCCCCCGTTGTTGAGCAGGTCGATCTTGCGCTGGTCGACGTCGAGACAGAACACATCGTTGCCGAGTTCCGCCAGGCAGGCGCCGGTGACGAGACCGACGTAGCCGGTGCCGATAATCGTAATCTTCATATTCTTAATTCATCACATTGAGTTCTTCGGTGCGGCGCGGCGGGTAGGTCTCCCACTTGCTGCATCCCGGGCATTGCCAATAGTACTGGCGGGCCTTGAAACCGCAGTGGCTGCACTGGTAGCGTGCGAGCTTCTGCGTATAACCGTGGACGAGGTTCTTCACCATCGACAGCTCTTCCCAGACATTCGCCGGCGCATCCATGAGGCGTGCTTCGAGCAGTTTGTCCAGGCCGAGCAGCGTCGGATTGCGGCGCAGTTCTTCGACCACCAGCTGTTTGGCAGCGTCCACGCCGTTCAGTTCGATGACGGCCTTGAACACCACCTCGATCAGATCAATCGACGACGCTTCCGCCAGGTAGGAGCGCAGCAGGTTCACGCCTTCCTGGGGCCGGCCGACCTTGCGGTAGCCGTCCATCAGGCGGGCCGCCACCAGGGCCACGTGGGGCACGCTCTGCTGCTCGACGCGGCGCCAGGTCTTGAGGGCGCCTTCGATGTCGCCCTGGGCGGTCTGGGCATCCCCGTACAGCATGGTCGCGCGCACGCTCTTGCGGTCGGCCTGCAGGGCCTTGTCGAGCAGCTGCATGGCGTCGGCCGGCTGCATGTGCACCAGCGCATCCTGGGCCAGCTCGCAGTAGAACTGGGCGATTTCCTTGTGCTGGGCGCCGGCGCCGGATTCCTGCAGCCCCTCGGCGGCGGCGATCGCGCGGCGCCATTCCTTTTCGCGCTGGAAAATTTCTAATAACGCGCGCCGGGCCTGCACCCCGTATTGCGTGTCGACCAGCAGGTTAAAGGTTTCCTCGGCGCGGTCCAGCAGGCCGGCCTTCAGGTAGTCCATGCCGAGTTCGTACTGGGCGTGCACCTGCTGCTCGATCGGCAGGTCGGGACGCGACAGCAGGTTCTGGTGGACGCGGATGGCGCGCTCGGTCTCGCCGCGGCGGCGGAACAGGTTACCGAGCGCAAAGTGCATCTCGGCGGTTTCGGGATCCAGCTTGACGATCTCGATGAAGGCGTCGATCGCCTTGTCGGGCTGCTCGTTGAGGAGGAAGTTCAGGCCCTTGAAGTAGCCGCGTGGCAGGCTGCGCGATTCGGACACGAGTTGCTTGATGTCGACGCGGGCGGCGATCCAGCCGAGGGCAAAAAAGACGGGGATGCCGAGCAGCCACCAGATTTCAAATTCCATGTGATTCTTATTCTGTTGTTACGACGGTTCAGCGCGGGGTGACGCTGTCGGGTTGCGGGGCGCTGGCGGCGGTGCCGGCGGCGCTCTGCAGGGCCTGGATGGTGTTCTTGTGCTGGGAGCTTTCGCGGCGGTGGCGGAACACGGTGGGCGTCACCGCCAGGATGCCGAGGAAGGCGCCGGCGATGAAGAAGGCCAGCAGCATCAATACCAGCGGTCCGCGCAGTTCATAGCCCAGGAAGAAATGCAGGTCCACCTGATCGGTGTTCTTGAGGGCGAAGCCGAAAAAGAGGACGAACAGGATGCATCCAAGAATGGCTGAAACAATCTTCATCTCATTAGGTCCTGTCAGGAGTGGCTACAAAGGCGCAGTGTCGCATATTTGAGACGAGTTTTCAAAAGGCGGGCCTATCCGTCGTTCCGCGCAGGCGGGGACGAGGGATAGGCAGGCATAAAAAAAACGGCATCTCCGAAGAGACGCCGTTTCTGTCCGCCAAACGGCAGACGACTCAGTCTTCGATGATCGGTTGCCCGACCATCGCGTCGACCCGCTCGCGCAACTGCTTGCCCGGCTTGAAGTGGGGCACCCGTTTTTCGGGCACCATCACCTTGTCGCCGGACTTCGGATTGCGTCCGATGCGGGGCGGCCGGCTGTTCAGCGCGAAGCTGCCGAAACCGCGGATCTCGATGCGCTGGCCGGTCGCCAGGGCGTTGGTCATCGCATCGAGGATGGTCTTGACAGCGTATTCCGCATCTTTGGCCACCAGCTGGGAATAACGTTCAGCCAGGCGGTTGATCAGCTCGGACTTGGTCATCTGCGCGTTCCCAGGTTAATTAACCCTTGTTGTCGAGCTTGGCCTTCAGCAGGGCGCCCAGCGAGGTGGTGCCCGATGCAGCGTTGCTGTCCGAAGCCAGCTTGCTCATCGCTTCCTGGGTGTCGGCGTTGTCCTTGGCCTTGATCGACAGCTGGATGCTGCGTGCCTTGCGATCGATGTTGATGACCAGGGCTTCGACCTTGTCGCCCACTTTCAGGTGGGTGCCGGCATCTTCAACGCGATCACGCGAGATTTCCGAAGCGCGCAGGTAGCCTTCGACTTCCTCGCTCAGGGCGATCACGGCGCCTTTCGGCTCAACCGATTTCACGGTGCCGGTGACCAGGGTGCCCTTGTCGTTCAGCGAAGCGAAGTTGTTGAACGGGTCGCCTTCCAGCTGCTTCACGCCCAGCGAGACACGCTCGCGCTCGACGTCGATTGCCAGAACCACGGCTTCCAGCTCGTCGCCCTTCTTGAACTTGCGCACGGCTTCTTCGCCGGCTTCGGTCCAGGACAGGTCCGACAGGTGCACCAGGCCGTCGATGTTGCCCGGCAGGCCGATGAACACGCCGAAGTCGGTGATCGACTTGATCGAACCCTTGACCTTGTCGCCCTTCTTGTGGGTCATGCCGAAGTCGTCCCACGGATTCGCCTTGCACTGCTTCATGCCCAGCGAGATACGGCGACGCTCTTCGTCGATTTCCAGGACCATGACTTCGACTTCGTCGCCCAGCTGGACAACCTTGTTCGGAGCCACGTTCTTGTTGGTCCAGTCCATTTCCGAGACGTGCACCAGGCCTTCGATGCCCTGCTCGACTTCCACGAACGCACCGTAGTCGGTCAGGTTGGTGACCTTGCCGAACAGGCGGGTGCCTTGCGGGTAGCGACGCGACAGACCGGTCCACGGATCGTCGCCCAGCTGCTTCACGCCCAGCGAGACGCGGTTCTTTTCCTGATCGTACTTCAGGACCTTGGCGGTGATTTCCTGGCCGACGGTCAGGACTTCCGACGGGTGACGCACACGGCGCCATGCCAGGTCGGTGATGTGCAGCAGGCCGTCGATGCCGCCCAGGTCGACGAACGCACCGTAGTCGGTGATGTTCTTGACGACGCCGGTGACCACGGTGCCTTCCTTCAGCGTTTCCATCAGCTTCGCACGCTCTTCGCCCATCGATGCTTCGATGACGGCGCGACGCGACAGCACGACGTTGTTACGCTTGCGGTCCAGCTTGATGACCTTGAATTCGAGGGTCTTGCCTTCGAACGGGGTGGTGTCCTTGACCGGACGGGTGTCGACCAGCGAACCCGGCAGGAATGCGCGGATGCCGTTGGTCAGGACGGTCAGGCCGCCCTTGACTTTACCGTTGACGGTACCGGTGACGATTTCACCGGATTCCATTGCTTTTTCCAGAGCCAGCCACGATGCCAGGCGCTTGGCCTTGTCGCGCGACAGGATGGTATCGCCGAAACCGTTCTCCAGCGATTCGATGGCCACGGAAACGAAGTCACCCACGTTGACTTCCAGTTCGCCCTGGTCATTCTTGAATTCTTCGATAGGAATGAAAGCTTCCGATTTCAGGCCGGCGTTGACGATCACGAAGTTGTGATCCAGACGCACGACTTCGGCCGAAATGACTTCGCCCGAACGCATGTCTTGACGCGACAGCGACTCTTCGAAGAGTGCTGCGAAGCTTTCCATGCCGGTATCTTGATTTGCTGCAGTAGCCATGAGTTTTTGAAAGGTTAGCCAGCAGAACGGCGATATGCCCTCTGAACTGGGTCAGGTTGAAACACACCCGGGAAACACTGCCCGGGCACCACTAGCCGTGCGCCCACCAGCCGAGCACCTGGGCAACCGCGTCTTCCACGGTCATCTCCGAGGTATCGAGGATATGCGCACCCTCTGCCGGGACCAGCGGCGCCACGGCGCGCTGGGTATCGCGCGCATCGCGGGACTGCAAATCCGCCAGCAGATCGTCCATATTAGCAGAAAACCCTTTGTCAATCAATTGCTTATACCGGCGTTGCGCACGCGCCTCGACACTTGCCGTCAGAAACACTTTCAACTTGGCGCCAGGGAAGATGACGGTCCCCATATCGCGCCCGTCGGCCACCAGTCCCGGGGTCTGGCGAAAGCCCAGCTGCAGCCCGAACAGGGCCTGGCGCACCGCCGGCAGCGCCGCGATCTTCGAGGCGGTATTGCCGACTTCCTCGGCGCGGATCGCATTGCTGACGTCCTCCGTGCCCAGGTAGATGTGGCCGCCGTTGAAACGGGCCGGCAGGTGTTCGGCCACCTTGGCGACCGCGTGTTCGTCCGACAGGATGGTGCCGCGGCGCAGCGCCGACAGCGCGGTCAGGCGGTACAGGGCGCCGGAATCGAGCAGGTGGAAGCCCAGGTGGTCGGCCACCCGGTGGGCCACCGTGCCCTTGCCGGACGCGGTCGGGCCGTCGACGGTGATGACGGGAATATTTGAATGGGGCATACGTAGCTTGTTCGTCAGAATAATTCTTCTTTGGCAATCGACGCAAACGTCTCGAAGTAATCCGGGAAGGTCTTGGCCACACACTTCGGATCGTTGATGCGCATGGCATTGCCGCGCCGCGCCTTGCCGTCCAGCGAAGCCAGCGAGAAGCACATCGCCATGCGATGGTCGTCGTAGGTGTCGATGGTGGCCGGCTGCAGCTCGGCCGGCGGGGTCACGCGGATATAGTCCGGGCCCTCCTCCACGATCGCGCCAACCTTGCGCAGCTCGGTCGCCATCGCGGCCAGGCGGTCGGTTTCCTTCACGCGCCAGCTGGCGATGTTGCGCAGGGTGCTGGTGCCGTCGGCGTACAGCGCGGCCACGGCGATCGTCATGGCGGCGTCCGGAATGTGGTTGAAGTCGGCGTCGATGGCTTTCAGCACGCCGTTCGAACGGGCCTCGATCCAGGTGTCGCCCTTGACGATGGTCGCGCCCATCTGCTCGAGCGCGTCGGCGAAGCGCACGTCGCCCTGGATGCTGTCGCGACCCACCCCCTCGACCCGCACCGGACCGCCGGCAATCGCGCCGGCCGCCAGGAAATAGGAGGCTGACGAGGCATCGCCCTCCACGTGGATGGTGCCGGGAGTATGGTAGCGCTGGCCCGGCTGCACCGTGAAGGATGCCCAGCCGTCCTGCCCGACCGTCACGCCGAAGCGGCGCATCAGGTTCAGCGTGATCTCGACGTAAGGCTTGGAGATCAGCTCCCCTTCCACCTCGATGGTCACCGGGCGGTCTTTCGCCATCAGCGGCGCGGCCATCAGAAGCGCGGTCAGGAACTGGCTCGAGACATTGCCGCGCACCGACATGCGGTCGGCGTGGATGTGGCCGCGGCGGATCCGCAGCGGCGGATAGCCCGGGGCACCCAGGTACTCGATCTGGGCGCCGACCGCGTTCAGGGCGTCGACCAGGTCGCCGATCGGGCGCTCGTGCATGCGCTGCACGCCGTGCAGGGTGTAATCGCCGCCGATCACGGCCAGGGCCGCCGTCAGCGGACGGATCGCGGTGCCGGCATTGCCCATGAAGAGGTCCGCTTCATGAATGGGCAGCTGCCCGCCGGCACCGTGCACGACGTGGGTGCGCTCGTCCAGCTGCTCCCACTCGATGCCGAGCGACTTGAGGGCGCCCAGCATCACCAGGGTGTCGTCCGAGGCCAGCAGGTCGTGGATGGTGGTCGTGCCCTCGCTGAGCGCGGCCAGCAGCAGGGTACGGTTGGAAATGCTCTTCGAACCCGGCAGGCGCACGGCGCCTTCCACGTGCATCACGGGTTCCAGGTCGAGGTGTTCGGGGTAGTGTTTTGCTTGGCTCATTCTGTTCCTGATTCCGGTGCGGGCGGTTTTTCGGCGGCTTCGATCGCTTCGATCCATGCGCGGCGGGCGCGCTGGGCATTGCCGTAGACCGCTTCCAGCGCGGCGCCATCGGCATCAAGCAGGCGCGCGCGCAGGCCATTCAATTGTGCCAGATAGGCATCCAGCTCACCGAGCAGCGCGTCGCGGTTGGCGAGGCTGATGTCGCGCCACATCTCGGGTGAAGAGCCGGCGATCCGGGTGAAGTCGCGGAAGCCGCTGGCCGCATACTGGAACAACAGGTCCGCATGCGGCTTGTTGGCGATATCGTCGACCAGCGCGTAGGCCAGCAGGTGCGGCAGGTGGCTGACGGCGGCGAACACCTTGTCGTGCTCTTCCGGCCCGAGGACGTGGATGATGGCGCCGCAGGCGCGCCAGGCGGCGGCCACCTTGTCGACTGCCGCTTGCTGGTTTTCCGGCAGCGGCGTCAGCACGGCTTTCTTGCCGCGGTAGAGATCGGGGATGGCGGCGTCCGGACCGTTCGATTCGCGGCCGGCGATCGGGTGGCCGGGCACGAACTGGGCGATGCGTTCGCCGAGCACGGCGCGCGCGCTGGCGACCACGTCCGCCTTGGTGCTGCCGGCGTCGGTGACGATGGTATGCGGCTCCAGCCAGGGCAGCAGCGATTCGAGGATGCGGGCGGTCTGGGCCACCGGCGCCGCCAGCAGCACCAGGTCGGCGCCGCGCAGGGCCAGCCGCGGATCGGTGCAGGCTTCATCGATGATGCCGAGCTGCCCCGCCCTCTCCAGCGCCGCGCCGGAACGCTCCAGCCCGACGATCCGCCGCGCCGCGCCGGCCGCCTTCAGGCCGAGGGCGAAGGAGCCGCCGATCAGGCCGACGCCGACGATGACGACTTTATCGAACATTCAGGCCAGTGCCTCGCGCAGTGCTTCGATAAAGCGTGCATTCTCTTCCGGCAAACCGATCGAGATGCGCAGCCACTGCGGCAGGCCATAGGCGCCGACCGGACGCACGATCACGCCCTGCTTCAGCAGCGCCACGTTCACGCGCCCGCCCGCGCCTTCGTCCTCGCCCACCTTCACCAGCACGAAGTTGCCGTGCGAGGGCACGTACTCGAGCTTGAGCTCGTCGAAGGCGGCGGTCAGCTGCTTGTAGCCGGCGCGGTTGTTCTCGGCACCCTTCTGCAGGAATTCCTTGTCGTTCAGGGCGGCGATGGCCGCGGCCTGGGCCAGGGAATTCACGTTGAAGGGCTGGCGGATGCGGTTCATCAGGTCGGTCACCGCCGGCTGGGCGATCGCGAAGCCGACGCGCAGGCCGGCCAGGCCGTAGGCCTTCGAGAAGGTGCGCGAGACGATCAGGTTCGGGAACTTGCGCACCCACTGGGTCGACTCGAACTGGTCCTTCTGTTCCAGGTATTCGTTGTAGGCCTCGTCCAGCACGACGACGACATTGGCCGGCACCTTGGTGAGAAAAGCTTCGATCTCGGGCGCCGAAATGAAGGTGCCGGTCGGGTTGTTCGGATTGGCGATGAAGACCAGCCTGGTGTCCGCATCGATCGCGGCCGCCATCGCATCGAGGTCGTGGCCGTAGTCCCTGGCCGGCACCACGATGCCGCGCGCGCCCACGCCCTGGGCCGCCAGCGCGTACACGGCAAACGAATACTGCGAGTACAGCACCGCCTGGCCCTTCTGCACGAAGGCGTGGGCGGCGATCTCCAGGATATCGTTGGAGCCGTTGCCGAGGGTGATCCAGTCGGCCGGCACATCGTAGCGCTTGGCCAGCGCGGCCTTCAGCTCGAAGCCGTTGGCGTCCGGATAGCGGCCCAGTTCCGCGGCGGCGGCGGCCATGGCCTGCCTGGCCGATTCCGGCACGCCGAAGGGGTTCTCGTTGGATGCCAGCTTGACGATATTGGCTTCATCCAGGCCGAACTCGCGGGCGACTTCGGAAATGGGTTTGCCCGCCTGGTAAGGGGCGATGGCGCGGACGTATTCTGGACCGAATTGCGACATGGGGACTCTCGATGACAAATGAAAAATGGATTACAAGCCTAGCGGATACGAGCCGAGCACCTTGAAGAAGGCGGCGTTGGCTTTCAGCTCCTCGAGGGCGCGGGCGACGGCCGCATCCTGCAGGTGCCCTTCGACGTCGACGTAGAAGTAGTATTCCCAGGTGCCGATGCGCGCCGGGCGCGACTCGAAACGGGTCATCGACACGCCGTGCCTGGCCAGCGGGGCCAGCAGATTGTAGACGGCGCCTGCCTTGTTCGGCACCGCCAGCACCAGCGAGGTGCGGTCCTGGCCCGACGGGCCGGTCGCCTGGCAGCCGATCACGGCAAAGCGCGTGCGGTTGTGCGGATCGTCCTGGATGTGGGCTTGCACCACGCCCAGCTTGTACTGCTCGCCCGCCATCTCGCTGGCGATCGCTGCGATCGTCGGATCCTGGCTGGCCAGCACGGCGGCTTCGGCGTTCGAGGCGACGGCGCGGCGCTCGACGTTCGGGTGGTGCAGGTTGAGCCAGGCCTGGCACTGGGCCAGGGCCTGCGAATGCGCGCACACGACTCTCACGCCGTCCATGCTGCCGGTCTTGCTCATCAGGCTGTGGTGGACCGGGATCGAGACTTCGCCGCTGATGATGGCGGTGGTGGCCAGCATCAGGTCGAGGGTGCGGTTGATCGCGCCCTCCGACGAGTTCTCGACCGGCACCACGCCGTAGTCGGCGGTGCCGGCCTCGGTGGCGCGGAACACTTCGTCGATCGACACGCAGGGCAGGCCTTCGACGGCGCTGCCGAAGTGCTGGAACACGGCCTGCTCGCTGAAGGTGCCGGTGGGGCCGAGATAGGCGACCGTGATGCGCTTTTCCAGCGCGCGGCAGGACGACATGATCTCGCGGAAGATGGTCTGCACGTCCTGGTCCTTCAGTGGACCGGGATTGTTCTCGGCGACCTTGCGCAGAACCTGGGCTTCGCGCTCCGGGCGGAACACCGGCGCATTGGTTTCTGCCTTCACGTGGCCGACCTCCTGGGCCACCTTGCCGCGGCGGCTCAGGAGTTCGAGGATTTGCGCGTCGATCGCATCGATCTGTTCGCGCAGGGGTTGTAATTTGTCTGTCATTGTTTGCTCATGATTATCGTTTGCCCGTCGTTCCCGACACTACCGGAACCGACTTCCCGCGAAGGCGGGAACCCAAGTTCTGCATGCATCTCGACTGCTCGACAAACTTGGATTCCCGCCTGCGCGGGAATGACGTCGGGTGATCAGCGCCCGGCAAACTCGTTCAAATAATCGACCAGGGCATGCACGCCCTCGATCGGCATCGCGTTGTAGATCGATGCCCGCATACCGCCGACGGACTTGTGGCCCTTCAGTTGCAGCAACCCGCGCGCCTTGGCGCCGGCCAGGAATTGGTCGTTCAGGGATTCGTCGCGCAGGTAGAAGGGTATGTTCATGCGCGAACGGCAATCGGGCGCCACGCGATTCCGGTAGAAATCGTCGGCATCCAGCGCCTCGTACAGCAGGCGCGCTTTTTCGATATTGCGGCGTTCCATCTCGGCCACGCCGCCCAGCCGCTTCAGGTGAGCGAACACCAGGCCGGCGATGTAGATCGCGTAGGTCGGGGGCGTGTTCAGCATCGAGTCGGCATCCGCCACCGCGCGCCAGTTGAAGACGCCGGGGCAGATCGGCAGCGCGTGGTCCAGCAGGTCGTCGCGCACGATCACCAGGGTCAGGCCGGCCGGGCCGATGTTCTTCTGGGCGCCGGCGAAGATCACGCCGTATTTCGAGACGTCGACGGCGCGCGACAGGATGTGCGAGGACATGTCGGCCACCAGCGGGGTCTCGCCCTGCACGGT
Source organism: Massilia sp. 2TAF26 (assembly GCF_052115005.1). Lineage (NCBI taxonomy): Bacteria > Pseudomonadati > Pseudomonadota > Betaproteobacteria > Burkholderiales > Oxalobacteraceae > Massilia > Massilia sp. 2TAF26. Next base: position 38,035 of record NZ_JBFRFV010000022.1, on the reverse strand, counting down.
CGGGACGAAATTGAATTCGACGCCGTCGATGGTCTCGTTGGTGCAGACGTGCAGGTAGGCGGCGTCGCTGCTGAGTTTCCAGCTTTCCTGCGGCGGCACCGTGGTGAAGCCGCTCGCCTCGCCGGAGGCGGCGATGTTGACGTTGGCGTAGCGCCGCGCTTCCTTCAGGGATTTGCTGGACCAGGAACCGGTCTGCACGAAATCGATGGTGGCCGGCTGGGGCTTGCGGCCGGCCAGGTTCAGCGGCACCAGGGAATTCTCGCCCAGTCCCCCGCCCTGCATGAACAGGATCTCGTAGTTGGACGGGACGTTCAGCAGTTCGCGCAGGTCGGCTTCGGCCTGCTCGTAGATCGAGATGAATTCGGGGCCGCGGTGGCTCATCTCCATCACCGACATGCCGCTGCCGTGCCAGTCGAGCATCTCGGCGGCGGCCTGCTGGAGAACTTCCTTCGGGAGGACGGCCGGGCCGGCGGAAAAATTGAAAACCTGGGTCATCGTGCCTGTTGCCTCACTTCCCGCCGAGAGCCTGGTGGCTTTGCGCCATGGCTTTCTGGATTCGCGGCATCATCACGCGCTGGCTGATCTCCATGCTGCGGGTCATCAGCTCGGGCATCTTGGCCTGCATCTTCTGGCCCAGCGGCGAAGTGTAGAAGGCGGTCAGCTGGCGGATCTCGTCCAGCGTATAGGTTTCCGCATACAGCGGCACCATTTCCGCGAGCATGTCGTCGACCAGGGTCGGATCGGCGAACAGCGTATGCGCCTGGACGGCCGCGGCCTGGGTCGCCTCGTCGAGCTTCTTCAGCTGCTCGGCCTTCTGGGCGGCGTCCAGGTTGGGATTGCCGTTGATCGAGGCCGTCATCGTCGACCGCATCTGCGCCGGCATCTGCTGCTCCATGCGCGCCAGCATGCCGGTCATCATCTCGCGCACCTTCATTGCCGCCAGCATCTCCCTGGTCGCCGCGACCACTGCCGGATCGGCGGACGGCACCGGCGCCGCCGCCAGACTGAAAGCGGGTGCGCAGCTCAGAATGAAGGTGGAAGCGATGGCGGCGAGCGTTTTTTTCATGATGATCCTTTGGATGGACGGCCCGTGGGCGAGCCTGTTGGCGTCATGGCAGCAGTGACGGGGAACCTGATTTTCGCACGAAACTTGCAAAAAATCCTCAGGGCGGACCATTTTTCGCCGCATTGCAGCAATCCGCCGCCGAATGCGTCAAATGAAAAACGGCCCGTGCATCGCTGCAGGGGCCGTTTCGATGGCTGGGACGCGCCTTATTCCGGCGCCGGCTCCAGCTCCACCTCGTCGACGTCGCTCTCGACCACGCGCTGCAGGCCGGACAGCTTGGTGCCGTCCTCCACCGCGATCAGGGTCACGCCCTGGGTCGCGCGGCCCATCTCGCGGATCTCGGCCACGCGGGTGCGGATCAGCACGCCGCCGGTCGTGATCAGCATGATCTCGTCGGTTTCGTCGACCAGGGTCGCGGCCACCACCTTGCCGTTACGCTCGGTGGTCTGGATCGCGATCATGCCCTTGGTGCCGCGGCCATGGCGGGTGTACTCCAAGATCGGGGTACGCTTGCCGAAGCCGTTCTCGGTGGCGGTGAGCACGGACTGCTGTTCGTTCTCGGCCACCAGCAGCGCGATCACGTTCTGGCCTTCTTCCAGGTTCATGCCGCGCACGCCGCGCGCGGTACGGCCCATCGGGCGCACGTCGTTCTCGTCGAAGCGCACGGCCTTGCCGGCGTCCGAGAACAGCATCACGTCGTGCTTGCCGTCGGTAAGCGCGGCGCCGATCAGGAAGTCGCCCTCGTCCAGGTCGACCGCGATGATGCCGGCCTTGCGCGGGTTGCTGAAGTCCTTCAGCGGGGTCTTCTTGACGGTACCCAGGCTGGTTGCCATGAAGACGTAGTGATCTTCCGGGAAGCTCGAGTTCTCACCCGACAGCGGCAGCACCACCGTGATCTTCTCGCCGTCCTGCAGCGGGAACATGTTCACGATCGGCTTGCCGCGCGAGTTGCGCGAGCCCTGCGGCACTTCCCACACCTTCAGCCAGTACATCCGGCCGCGGTTGCTGAAGCACAGGATGTAGTCGTGGGTATTGGCGATGAACAGCTGGTCGATCCAGTCCTCGTCCTTGGTCGCCATCGCCTGCTTGCCGCGGCCGCCGCGCTTCTGGGCGCGGTATTCCGAGATCGGCTGCGACTTCATGTAACCGGTGTGCGACAGGGTCACCACCATGTCCTGCGGGGTGATCAGGTCTTCGGTTTCGAGGTCGCTGGCGTTGTGCTCGATGGCCGAGCGGCGTGCATCCTTGCCGTTCTCGGTGTAGTCGGCCTTGATCTGGCCCATTTCGTCCACGATGATCGCGGTGACGCGTTCCGGCTTGGACAGGATGTCGAGCAGGTCGGCGATGTGGAGCATCACTTCCTTGTACTCGTTGACGATCTTGTCCTGCTCCAGGCCGGTCAGGCGCTGCAGGCGCATCTGCAGGATTTCCTGGGTTTGCTCGTCGGACAGGCGGTACATGCCATCCGGCTGCATGCCGTAGTGCTTCGGCAGGTGTTCCGGACGGAAGGCGTCGATGCCGCCGGATGCGCCCAGTTCGGTACGGCTCAACATCTCGCGCACCAGGGACGAATCCCAGGTCCGCTGCATCAGCTCGACCTTGGCGACCGGCGGGGTCGGCGCGGCCTTGATGATGGCGATGAACTCGTCGATGTTCGCCAGCGCGACGGCCAGGCCTTCCAGCATGTGGCCGCGTTCGCGCGCCTTGCGCAGTTCGAAGACGGTGCGGCGGGTGACCACTTCGCGGCGGTGCGACAGGAAGCTTTCCAGCATCTGCTTCAGGTTCAGCAGCTTCGGCTGGCCGTTGACCAGGGCCACCATGTTCATGCCGAAGGTGTCCTGCAACTGGGTTTGCTTGTACAGGTTGTTCAGCACCACTTCCGGCACTTCGCCGCGCTTCAGCTCGATCACCACGCGCATGCCCGACTTGTCGGACTCGTCGCGGATGTCGGAGATGCCTTCCAGCTTCTTGTCGCGCACGTTCTCGGCGATGCGCTCGAGCAGCGACTTTTTATTGACCTGATACGGCAGCTCGTCGACGATGATGGCCACGCGGCCGCCGTCCTTGCCGTACTCTTCGAAGTGGGTCTTGGCGCGCATCACCACACGGCCGCGGCCGGTGCGATAGCCGTCGCGCACGCCGGACACGCCGTAGATGATGCCGGCGGTCGGGAAGTCCGGCGCCGGGATCAGCTCGATCAGCTCGTCGATCGTGCAGTCCGGATTCCTCAGCACGTGCAGCGCGCCGTTGATGACTTCGGACAGGTTGTGCGGCGGAATGTTGGTCGCCATGCCGACCGCGATACCGGAGGAGCCGTTGACCAGCAGGTTCGGGATACGGGTCGGCAGGACGGTCGGTTCTTTTTCCTTGCCGTCATAGTTCGGCTGGAAGTCGACGGTGTCCTTGTCGATATCCGCCAGCAGCTCCTGGGAAATCTTGTCCAGGCGGCACTCGGTGTAACGCATCGCCGCAGCGCTGTCGCCGTCGATCGAACCGAAATTCCCCTGCCCGTCGACCAGGGTGTAGCGCAGCGAGAAGTCCTGCGCCATACGCACCAGGGTGTCGTAGATCGAGGCATCGCCGTGCGGGTGGAACTTACCCATGGTCTCGCCGACCACGCGCGCGCACTTGAGGTACGGGCGGTTCCACACGTTGTTCATCTCGTGCATCGCGAACAGCACACGGCGGTGCACCGGCTTGAGACCGTCGCGCGCGTCCGGCAGAGCACGGCCCACGATCACGCTCATCGCGTAATCGAGGTAGCTCTTGCGCATTTCTTCTTCCAGGGAAATTGGAATTGTTTCTTTTGCGAATTGATCCATTGGCGGGTCGGCTGTTTTGGGCCGTGAAATTTAAGTTTCCAAGGGGTAGATTTTACCACGCGCGCTATATCAGCAGTGCATTTTGAAAGCAAGTCCAGCGCGGCTTGCGTGTGCACGTTTGCTAATCTGACACATGCATGTAATAAACTTTCGTCAAGCTTGCGGTCCGTTCACAATTACGTTGTTGCGCAGAAACAACGAGAGAAATCGCATGCGCAGCAAATGGGCTTTCCGCGGTCGTGCGGATGTAGCGTATGTGGCAAAATGGCCGAGATGTTAATTGCTCGTTTCACAATGCGAAACAGACACGTCCGTGCAAGTGTTAATATTCTGCCCACGTGCTCACATCATGCGCATCGGCGCGCAAGTTTCGCGGCGGGAAGAATTTACCGAAAGGAAGAAAAAATATGAAAAAACTGGCAACCCTCATGCTCGCAGCCTCGGCCGCGATGGCAGGCAGCGCTTTCGCGCAAAGCGCTCCGCCGTACGCGCCGCTGACGACCGACATCCAGGCGCCGACGCCTTACAGCGCTTACGTTCAGGATGCCCGCGGCGTGATCGCGCGCAATCCTTTCGGCCTGTGCTGGCGTACCGGCTACTGGACCCCGGCCGACGCGGTCCCAGGCTGCGACGCACCGCTGTGCGTGGCGCCTGAGAAACTGGAAAACGGCAAGTGCGTCGCGCCGCCGCCGCCACCGCCGGTCGAAGCTCCGGCCCCGGCACCTGCCCCAGCACCGGCTCCGGCTCCGGTCCCGACCTCGGAAAAAGTGAGCTACTCGGCTGACGCCTTCTTCGACTTCGACAAAGCCGTACTGAAGCCGGCCGGCAAGGCATCGCTGGATGACCTGGTCTCGAAGCTGAAGGACATCAACCTGGAAGTCATCATCGCCGTCGGCCACACCGACTCGATCGGTACCGATGCCTACAACCAGAAGCTGTCGGTCCGCCGCGCTGAAGCCGTCAAGGCCTACCTGCAAGGCAAGGGCGTGGAATCGAACCGCATCTACACCGAAGGCAAGGGCGAGAAGCAGCCTGTGGCCGACAACAAGACTGCCGAAGGCCGCGCCAAGAACCGCCGCGTGGAAATCGAAGTGGTCGGCACCCGCGGCACCCAGCAGCAGTAATCTGCCGCTGGCGGGCTGACGCCCCGGACAAACCCCGCTTCGGCGGGGTTTTTTTTCGCCAACCCAACCGTAGCACGGCGGCATTTCCGCTATTATTCGCACCTATGACTACGCAAGCATCGACGACGGCCAACGCCGACCCCTTGGAAATCCAGAAGTTCAGCGAGCTGGCCCACCGCTGGTGGGACCCGACGTCCGAGTTCCGCCCGCTGCACGAGATCAATCCGCTGCGCCTGGAATGGATCAACGCGCGCGTGCCCCTGAGCGGCAAGAAAGTGATCGACATCGGTTGCGGCGGCGGCGTGCTGTCCGAATCGATGGCGCGCAAGGGCGCGAAAGTGACCGGCATCGACCTGTCGAAGAAGGCCCTGAAAGTGGCCGACCTGCACAGCCTGGAATCGGGCGTCGAGGTGCGCTACAAGCTCATCGCCGCCGAAGACATGGCCGCCGAGGAACCGGGCCAGTTCGACGTCGTCACCTGCATGGAAATGCTCGAGCACGTGCCCGATCCGGCCGCCATCGTGCGCGCCGCGGCGACCCTCGTGAAACCGGGCGGCCACGTGTTCTTCTCGACCCTGAACCGCAATCCGAAGTCCTACCTGTTCGCGGTGATCGGCGCCGAGTACGTGCTGCGCATGCTGCCGCGCGGCACCCACGACTACGCCAAGTTCATCACGCCGGCCGAGCTCTCCAGCTTCATCCGCGCCGCCGGCCTGCAGGTCGAAGGCCTGAAGGGGCTGAGCTACAACCCGCTGACCAAGATCTACTCGCTGAACCAGGACACCGATGTGAACTACATGGTGGCCTGCACCAAGCCGCTTTAAGACGATACTGCATGACCTTTCCCTCCCGCCTGCCCGTGCCGCGCGCCGTCCTGTTCGACCTCGACGGCACCCTGGCCGATACCGCGCCCGACCTCGCCGCCGCCGTCAACTGGCTGCGCACCGAGCGCGGCCTCGAACCGACGCCCTACGCGGTGCTGCGCCCGACCGCCTCGGCCGGCGCACGCGGCATGATCGGCGCCGCCTTCGGCCTGGCGCCGGGTGACGAGGGCTATGAAGAACTGCGCCTGCAATGGTTCGACCGCTACCAGTCGGCGATGGCGGTCGAGAGCCGCCTGTTCGACGGCGTGCCCGAACTGCTGGACGGCATCGAGCAGGCCGGCATGGCCTGGGGCGTGGTCACCAACAAGCCGATGCGCTTCACCGACCCGCTGATCCCGCAAATCGGCCTGGCGCACGCCGGCTGCGTCGTCTCCGGCGATACCACCGCCTTCGCCAAGCCCCACCCGGCCCCGCTGCTGGAAGGCGCACGCCTGCTGGGCCTGGCCGCCGAGGAATGCTGGTACGTCGGCGACGACCTGCGCGACGTCGAAGCCGGCCGCGCTGCCGGCATGGTCACGGTCGCCTGCGGCTGGGGCTATTGCGGCGAGATTCCGCCCGCAACCTGGGGCGCCGACTACCTGCTCGACAACCCGCTGCACCTGCTGCAGGTGTTGCGCGAAGTGATCGACGCCGCCCGTACTGCCGAAGCATCGGCCTGATCAAGCGCTTACATATCTTTACGATTGATACAGGGATGAGTCTATCTCTGCGTGACTCCCGCCATTAATCTACTCCCATACAACAACGCAACGTTTCGGGAGCAGAGAACATGGAAGCGATCAAGACCACCACCAACCGTATCCACCCGCTGATGGCCGGCGCCGCCGTGTCGGTCATCGTCGTCAGCCTGGCCGGCGCCGCCGCCATCACCGGCATCCTGCCGAGCTCGAACAGCGCTCCGCAAGCCCAGCCGGCCGCGCTGATGAGCTCCCAGGCCGCGCCTGGCTACGCCGGCGCACTGGCCCCGGTCGCCGCCCCCGTCGCGCCGCAGGGCGTGCAGCAGGCGCCTGTCGGCTACGCCCAGCCGGTGGCTGCAGGCTACGTCCAGCCGGCCGCCTACGCGCAGCCGGGCTATGGCCAGCCGGCATATGGTCAACAGGTGGCAGTCCAGCCGGCGCCCGCCCCGGCTCCGGTGGTGATCAAGGAAACCGTGATCAAGGAAGTGCCGGTGAAACAGGCTGCACCGCGTCCGCGCACCGTCGCCCACCACAGCTATGCCCGTGACGATTACTACGCCCCGGCACCGCGTCCGGCACCGCAGCCGAACTACGTCGGCATCGGCACCGGCGCCGTGATCGGCGGCCTGATCGGTAACCAGGTCGGCAGCGGCAACGGCCGCAAGCTCGCCACCGTGGCCGGCATCATCGGCGGCGGCATGATCGGCAACCAGATGATCAACCGCTGATCGCCGGTCCCCTGAAGGAAAGCCGCGGATGCGCAAGCCCGCGGCTTTTTTACGTCTTGCGGAACACGCTGACGATGATGTCGCTCGGGAACAGGCGCAGCAGCGGAAGCGCGCACATCACGGCGGCGTATTGCAGGTAGAGCGAGGGCCCGGAGATATTGCCGGCGCAGCGGATACGCTCCAGCAAGCCCTTGGCGCGCAGCGAAGGCAGTTCGCCGGAATGCAGGCGCTCGAAACCGTGCCGGGACACCAGACGCTCCAGGTTGGTGGGACGGAAGTAATGGACGTGGGGCGAAGGCAGGTCCTTCTGCCACAGGCGCTCAAAAGGGCTGCGCCAGCCCATCCGCGCAAAGGTCTTCGACAGCCGATAGAAGAAGCCTGCGCTGTTGGGCAGGTTAAGGATCAGCAAGCCGCCCTCCTCCAGGCGCGCATGGCAGGCGTCGAGCGCGGCGCGGATGTCGGGAATGTGTTCGATGACGTCGTTGAAGACGATGACGTCGAAGCGTTCGCCGCCCTCCAGCGCATCCGGAAAATATCCCTGACGCACCGGCAAGCCCCGCGCCGCCGTGCGTCCGCCGACCACGGCATCCGGCTCGATCCCCAGCGCCTCGAAACGCTCGCGCGCCGTCTCGAGGAACCAGCCATGCGCGCAGCCGACGTCGAGCAGCTTGCGCGCACCCGGCCGGGCCAGGCGAACCGCGATGTCGACGATGTCGCGGAAGTTCTCCTGGCGCAGCGCCTTCAGGCCCAGCTCGCGCTCATCCTCGTCGACCGGTGCCCCCGCCGTCTTCTCGTTGATCGCTCCTTGCAGAGCGGCACTTTCGTACCCACATTCGTGGCAGGACGCATGCCATCCAGCCAAACCAGCGGTTTGCGGCGTACCGCAGACGATACATGCCATATTCTCTCCGTTCAGTGTCATCGAGCCGTCTCCAGCAACCATGCATGATAGTTCGGATTTGACAATGAAAATCTATCGAAAGTTAACATTTTCGTGTGTTCTCGGAGAGATCCGTATCACTGCACACCGCCTCGGTTTGGAGTACAATGGTAGTTCTTCGTTGGGGGGCGACCTGGTTTCGACGTGGGTTGCAAAGCAGCGCAGGGCATACCGAGGACTGGTTACCTCGTAAATACATCCAGAAATCAATAACTGCAAACGATAACTCGTACGCACTCGCAGCCTAATCGCTGCTAGCTCTACATCACCTCGCCTCTGGGGTGAGCCGCAAGGCAAGTAGAGTCATTTACAGAGGCTAGGAATCAACTGGGTCACTTGGTTGCTTCCGAAATTTAAGGTGACTCGCTTGTACACAGGGTGCACATCCCCGTTGTACTGGTTAAATTAAAAGATAGTGCTAAGTATGTAGAACTGTCTGTAGAGTGCTTGCGGACGAGGGTTCGATTCCCTCCGCCTCCACCAGTATTCAAAAACAAAGCCCTGCCGGCGCAAGCCGGTGGGGCTTTGTTTTTGAATACTCGCATGAGAAGAAGGAAATCAAATCCTCGTCCGGCACGGACGAGGGGCGAGCGGGGGTGTCGAGCCGCACCGCGGCGAGCCCGCGAGCGGCTTGGCGCTTGCAAGCGCCAAGCCGCCCGATTCGCCTGGCTAAGCAGTCGCGCAGCGACTGTGCCTTACCTTCACCACTATTCAAACAAAAGCCCTGCCGGCGCAAGCCGGTGGGGCTTTGTTTTTGAATACTCGCATGAGCAGAAGGAAATCGAATCCTCGTCCGGCACGGACGAGGGGCGAGCGGGGGTGTCGAGCCGCACCGCGGCGAGCCCGCGAGCGGCTTGGCGCTTGCAAGCGCCAAGCCTCCCGATTCGCCTGACCAAGCAGTCGCGCAGCGACTGTGCCTTACCTCCACCACTATTCAAACAAAAGCCCTGCCGGCGCAAGCCGGTGGGGCTTTGTTTTTGAATACTTGCATGAGCAGAAGGAAATCGAATCCTCGTCCGGCACGGACGAGGGGCGAGCGGGGGTGTCGAGCCGCACCGCGGCAAGCCCGCGAGCGACTTGGCGCTTGCAAGCGCCAAGCCTCCCGATTCGCCTGACCAAGCAGTCGCGCAGCGACTGTGCCTTACCGCCACGGTTCGGCCAGGCAGATAAACGGCCTTCCGGCCGCATACCTGGCCTACCTGCTGGCCAAATGGCTCAAGCTACAGCCGTTTTGTGGTCTCCCAAGTCGCCCGAAAACGTGACCGGACCAAACTGGCAGGAGAGGGAGACGAGGCAAGACAAGCCCAGCGGGGACCATATCGACCTGTGAAATCGATCCAGACTGACCGCGACCGGCATGAGCTTCTTTCGATGACCTTGGCGCTGAAGTCTCGGCCAACAAGGCCCTTATCCCGCACCGCAGCAATTTCCTGCCGCCCCACCCTGCATCTCCAAAATTTCCTTCCGTAAACTTCACACTTTCTTCACCTCGGTAACATACTGTATCAAAAACCCAACGGATGTAACTGAAAGCAACATGATATTTCCCAAATACATACTTACGTCTTTGCAGCTCAGCAATATTGTGCAAGAGTATTTATGCGCGTACGTACACAAAGTCAGGGATAACTGACCACGTATGCATCAGTTGCTCAAAATAATTTTCATCCCAGGAGTTGTTGTGAAGCATAAAAGTATCTTGAAGAAGAGTTCCATCGCTCTGGCCGTCACCCTGGCCATCCCCGCTTTAGCTGCAGCGCAAGAAGCCAGCACGCCGGATCCAAAGATCCAGCGCGTCGAGGTGACCGGCTCCAGCATCAAACGTACGCAAACCGAAGCAGCGAACGCGGTCCAGATCATGACCCGCGACGACATCGAGAAAACCGGACAGACCACGGCGCTGGGCATCCTGACCGCCATGTCCTCGGTCAGCACCGACATCAACTCGGCCAGCGCAAGCTCGGGCAGCTTCGCAACCGGCTCTTCCGGCGTCAGCATGCGCGGCCTGAGCAAGGTCGCCACCCTGGTCCTGGTCAACGGCCGCCGCATTGCTCCTTACGGCCTGTCGGACGGCGCCCAGCAGAACTTCACCAATCTGGATGCCATCGCCACCGACGCCATCGAGCGCATCGAAGTGCTGAAAGACGGCGCATCGGCAATCTACGGCTCGGACGCCATCGCCGGCGTGATCAACATCATCCTGCGCAGCAATTACCAGGGTTTCCAGGTCAAGGGCCAGTACAGCGAAGCGCCGCACTTCCAGGACGCGCGCAACCGCAACGTGTCGGCGATCTGGGGTTATGGCGACATCGACAAGAACGGCTTCAACACCTACCTGACCGCCGAAGCCTACAAGACCGACGGCTACAGCCAGGGCGACCTGAGCTCGCACTACCCGGCCTGGCACCGCCTGACCCCGGGCCGCTCGACCTACGATGCGAAGAGCTCGTTCTCGCCGACCGGTAACTACTTCCTGAGCAGCACCAACATCGTCGCCGCACCGGGCTGCCCGGCCGCCGACATCGATCCGACCGACAAGCTCTGCAAGTGGGATGCCACGCCGTACGCCGGCCTCCGCACCAACAACAAGCGCCACGCGCTGGCCAGCAGCACCCACTTCCGCATCGGCCAGAACATCAATGCCAACTTCGAGGTCACAGCCGCCGGCGAAGTGAGCGATTACATCGTGGCCCCGTTCAGCGTCAGCAACGGCTCCGCCACCAGCTCGCAGAGCATCTGGTACAACGTGCTCGGCGGCAAGATGGTCGGTCCGTTCTCGTATCCGAAGCTGCCGGTCGGCCACCCGATGAATCCGTACAACACGGCGGTCGAGTACCGCGCGCGCATGATGGACACCGGTAACGGCTTCAACTTCAACCGCACCGATTCCGACCAGCAGCGCGTGATGCTGGCCCTGGACGGCACCATCGGCAACTGGGACTGGAAATCGGCGCTCGGCTACTCGCATTCGAGCGCGACCAAGGCAACCCGCGCCGTCAGCGCCAAGGGCTATACCGACGCGATCGTCAACAAGACCTACGTGTTCGGCAAGCAGAACGATCCGGCCCTGCTGGAATCGATGTTCCCGGTCCGTACCACGGAAGGCGAAGCCAAGGTCAAGTTCTTCGACGCGACCGTGTCGGGCACCGTGGCCCAGCTGCCGGCCGGTCCGCTGAACGTTGCGTTCGGCACCAATATCAGCCAGAACTCGTACTGGATGAAGAGCTCGGACAACGTGCTGCGCGGCGATCTGGTCGGCATCTTCGGCCTGCAGGTGGACGATTCGCGTAACGAGTACGCGCTGTTCACCGAAGCGAACGTTCCGCTGCTGAAGAACCTCGAGATGAACGCCGCGCTGCGTGCCGACAAGAGCGGCGATTTCGAGGCTCACCTGTCGCCGAAGCTGGGCCTGCGCTACACCGTCACCGACAGTCTGATGCTGCGCGCCACCGCATCGGGCGGCTTCCGTGCGCCGAACATCGTCGAATCCGGTAACGGCCTGGGCCGCAGCTCGGTCGCCACCGGCGTGAACGACCTGCGCCGCTGCCCGATCGCCAACCAGCTGAACGCACTGGTGCAGGGCGCTGCCAACGCGACCACCGCCGATAAGGCCCAAGCCAACAGCTTCCGCAACGCGGAATGCTCGGCCGGCCTGCCGAGCTTCGTGTCGTCGAACCCCAACCTGAAGCCGGAAACCTCGCGTTCGGTGACCCTGGGCGCCGTATGGGAGCCGATCAAGAACTGGAGCGCCGGCCTGGACTACTACTTCATCGAGCGCCGCAATGAAATCGGTACCCGTTCGGTGACCGACGTGCTGAAGGGCGAAGCCAGCCTGCCGGCCGGCCAGCTGATCCGTGTCGACAACACCGCCAACGACAACGAGTTCCTGGCCCTCGTGAAGAAGTACGCGCCGACCAACACCATCAACTATGGCGGCGTCGGCCAGCTGGGCCTGGTGTACAACCCCTACGTCAACAGCGGCCGTACCCGCGTGTCCGGCTTCGACTTCGACGCATCGGGCCGCTTCAAATTCATGGGCACGGACTTCCGCCTGAAACTCGACGGCAGCTACATCTGGAAATACCAGAACTACAGCCAGGCGCTGAACGGGTATGACGAGAACATTGCCGGCACCTGGGACTTCTACGATTTCCCGGCGTCGCGCCTGAAGACTGTCACCAAGCTGTACATGAAGAAGGGTGATTTCGATCACTCGATCACCATGAACTACAACAGCGGCTGGGGCAACAACAGCAACTCCTCGCCGACCTACTGCGTCACGCAGAAAGTCGCGCCGGAGAACATGGCTACCTGTAACCATGTCGGCAGCAACACCACCTTCGACTACTCGCTGACCTACTCGGGTATCGATCACGTGAAGCTGAGCCTGTACGTGACCAACATCTTCGAACAGGACTATCCGATCACCTGGCGTGACGGCTACGTCACGCAGTTCCGCCGCGTGGCAGTGGCTGCGACCTACAAGTTCTGATCGCCGACCTCCGGCGTGAAAGCTGAAAGACCAGGCTGCGGCCTGGTCTTTTTTTTCGCCCGCCGCCTAGGAGGTCGGGCCCGGATCGGTTCCCGGCGTCATCATGAGTTCCTTCGCCAGCGCATCGTTGAATGCCGGCAGATCGTCCGGCTTGCGGCTGGTGACCAGGCGCGCATCGATCACCACTTCGTCGTCGGTCCACTCGGCGCCGGCGTTGGTGAGATCGCGCTTCAGGCTGGGCCAGCTGGTCAGGTGCTTGGCGCTGGCGATGCCGGCATCGATCAGGGTCCAGGGACCGTGGCAGATCGCGCCGACCGGCTTGTCCTCGACGTCGAAGCCACGGATGAAATCGATCGCTTCCCTGCTCATGCGCAGCATGTCGGGATTGGCCACGCCGCCGGGCAGCACCAGGGCGTCGAAGTCGGCCGGATCGGCATCGCGCACGTTCATCTCGACCTTGAACCGGTCGCCCGGCTGCAGGTGGTTGAAGCCCTGCACCTCCTCGCCGGCGTTCTTCGGCGACAGCAGCACCACGGTCGCGCCCCGTTCTTCCAGATAGGACCGCGGGCTGGTGTATTCGATCTGCTCGACGCCGTCCGTCATCAGCATGGCGACGCGCTTGCCCTGCAAGGGCCTGCCTGATACCTGTTCCATATGAACTCCTTCCGGGCTCAGTGTGCGCCCGCTTGCCCCGGCTGGACCGCGGCCAGCTCGCTGAGGATGGCCTGGTTGAAGGCCGGGATGTCGTCAGGCTTGCGGCTGGTGACGAGCTTGCCGTCGACCACCACCTGTTCGTCGGTCCACTGCGCGCCCGCGTTCTGCAGGTCGAGCTGGAGGCTTGGCCAGCTGGTCATGCGCTTGCCGGTCACCAGGTCGGCGTCGATCAGGGTCCAGGGGCCATGGCAGATGGCGGCGATGGGCTTGTTCTCGCGGCCGAATTCGCGGATGAAGGTGATCGCCTCCGTCGACAGACGCAACTGGTCGGGATTGGCGACGCCGCCCGGCAGCACCAGCGCGTCGAAGTCGGCCGGACGCGCATCGCGCACGTCGAGTTCGACCTTGAACTTGTCGGCGGGGTCGAGGTGGTTGAAGCCCTGGATCTCGTCGCCGCTCGGCTTCGGCGAGACCAGGGTCACCTTGGCGCCCTGCTGTTCGAGGAAGCTGCGCGGCCCGGTGTATTCGACCTGCTCGACGCCGTCCGTCATCAGGATGGCGACTCGTTTGCCCTGCAGGGCCTGGCCAGCGCCCGGTTGCGGATTCTGTTGCGAATTCTGTTGCATGAGACCTCCTTCAATCGATGAAAAGTGATCGCTGTGGGAGGTCCGATTGTAGTTTTGCCCGCCTCGGGACGGCGCGCGCTTCCCTATCTAATCGAGTCCCAGCGCGTGCAGGCGCGCGCGCAGGCGGCGCACCTCGTCGCCGAGGTCGACCACCAGCGCGGCCACGTCCTCGTTGGCGTCGAAGTCGCGTTCCACCCGCAGCAGGCGGCGCGCGCGCAGCAGGTCGCCGCTGCGGAAGCGCCATTCGGTCACTTGTATGGCTGGCTGGCCGCCGAGGATGCCCGCGCGCACCCGGCGCACCACCCATTCCGGCTCCACGTTGCAGGCGCGCGCCAGCTCTTCGAGGGTCAGTGCAGCGTCGTCCAGCAGTACGCCGCTGATGCTCGTCATCTCATGCATCGCTCAAGCTCCTATGCGTTCGCGTGGGTTGAAGGCGAGGTCGCGCGCCATCGTCTCGTACAGTTCGCGCGCGCGCTGGCTGGTGGCCGGCGGCAGCACCACGTCCAGGATCAGGTAGAGGTCGCCGGGCTGCGAGGATGGGATGCCCCTCCCCTTCAGGCGCAGCTTGCGGCCGCTCTGCGACCCCGGCGGCACCGTCACCTCGACCGCGCCGGACGGCGTCGGCACCGAAATGCCGGCCCCCAGCGCCGCTTCCCACGGCGCCACCGGCACGTTCTGGTAGACGCTGGAACCCTCGACGCGGTAGCGCGCATCGGGGTTGAACTGGATCTCCAGATACAGGTCACCCGGCCCGCCGCCGCCGATGCCCGGATGGCCCTGGCCCGCCAGGCGCAGCTGCTGTCCCGGCGTCACGCCCTTCGGGATGTTCACGCTCAGGGTCTTCTCCTGCTGGCCGGCGCGCAGGCCGATGGTGCGCGTGGCGCCCTGGTAGGCGTCGCGCAGGTCGATCGAGATGGCGGCGTGGATGTCCTCGCCGCGCATCTGGAAACCGCCGCCGCCCATGCCCGCGCCCGCGCCGCCGCGGTGGCTGCGCCCCCGCCCCATGTGCGCGAACAGGTCGGCGAAGATGTCTTCCGCGCTGCCGCCTTCGTTGCCGAAATCGTACTGGCCGTACTGGCGGCCCCAGTCGGGCGGCGGCTGGAAGCCTTGGCCCTGGCGCGGCGCCTGGCCGAGCGCATCGTAGGCGGCGCGTTTCTCGGCGTCGCCCAGCACCTCGTAGGCCTCGTTGATTTCCTTGGTCTTCTCGGTCGCGTCCTTGTGCTTGCTGACGTCCGGATGATATTGCCGGACCAGCTTGCGGTAAGCCTTCTTGATGTCGTCCGCGGACGCGGTCCGTTCGACACCAAGGGTCTGGTAGTAGTCCTTGTATTCCACGAGCGGGCTCCTGGATGGGGTTCGATGGTTTGGATGCCTTTACATGGAGGTCATCAGCCTGCTTTTCAATTCAATGTAGCTCATGCCAGGGCAAACGGCGCGCACGCACCGCTACGGAACGATGGGCAGTATGATCATTGCGGTGGCGGCTAAAAGATATACTCCCTGCGCCTTTCGGCGATCTGCTGCGCGGACTGCTGCTGCTCGGGGTCGACGATGCTGCGGACAGCCTCCTCCGTAAGAGGCCTGTGCAGGATGGCGCCGACGCCATCGGGCTTCCCGTCGGCGGGCGGCACCGATCCGGGATCGGCCAGCAAGAGGATGGTCGCGTCCGGCAGACACCGTTTCAGTTCTCCGGTCAGGGATCGCCTGTCGCCTGGAAGGAGGGCCGTACAGGTAACGATCAAATCGAACTGGATCAAACGGGCAGCGTATAACGCCTTTTTTTGATTGAAGACCGGGGTTGTCAGGTACCCCATCGATGACAGCACAGCGGCAGTGTTGTTACATAGTTCCGAGTTTTTTTCCAGAATCAAAGCATACTTCATGGACTATCCCTGTCTTTATTGTAACTTATGGTCGCCATTATAAGGGTATCGAAAGGATAAGGACAAACCAATCGGATCGCGTCCATGCATCACGCTTACGACTCCTGATCTCGCACATGCCCCCATCGTTCGACGAGCTAGTCAATACTGCTGAGCAGTGCTAAATTTGCAATGCCAGGTATTTACCAGGGGGGATTCGGCACATGAGCATGAGCAAATGGGTCAAACGGACCAGCATCGCGCTGGTGGGGCTCGCCCTGCTGGGAGTAGCCGCCACCGTGGTCGGCAAGGCGCTGGGCGAGCGCAAGATGATGCGCAACGTGGTGCTGCAGGTGCGGCCGCTGGACGTGCTGCCGGATCCTGCGCGCATCGAGCATGGACGCTACCTTTACAACACCCGCGGCTGCGCCGAATGCCATGGTGCCAACGGCGCCGGCAAGACCGTCATCAGCGATGGCGGCATGCACGTGGTGGCGCCCAACATCACCGCGGGTCCGAACGGCACCACCGCACGCTACCAGCTGGTCGACTGGGTGCGCACCGTGCGCCACGGCGTCAAGCCGAACGGCAACCCGGTCATGATCATGCCCAGCGAGGACTACAGCCGCCTCACCGACGAGGACATGGCGGCGCTGATCGCCTTCCTCCAGCAGATGCGCCCCGTACCCGGCAGCAAGGCCGTGATCGAGGTGCCGGTTCCGGTGAAGGCCCTGTACGCCTTCGGCGTGATCCAGGACGCGTCCGAAAAGATCGACCATGCGCAGCCGCCCTTCCGCCCCGTATCGGCCGCCGTCACGCCGGAATATGGCGCCTACGTGGCGAACGCCTGCATCGGCTGCCACGGCGCCACCCTCAGCGGCGGCAGGATTCCCGGCACGCCGCCGTCCTGGCCGGCGGCCGCCAACCTGACGCCCGGCAAGGGCAGCGCCATGACCCGCTATCCGACCCCGGAACTGTTCATGGCCATGCTGCACAGCGGCCAGCGCCCGGACGGCAAGCCGGTCAGCGCCGTCATGCCCTTCGGCTCGCTCAAGCAGATGAACGAGATCGACATGCGGGCGCTGTACGCCTATCTGAAGACGGTGCCGCCGCGCGAGGCGGGACGGCACTAGTAGGGTGGGCGCGGCCGGCGTCGGCACTCTGTGCCCACGCGTAAAGTTCGCAGACCGGCAACGCCATCGTGGGCACGGAGTGCCCACCCTACAGTAGAATCATCGGTTTCGTTCGCAAACCGAGTCATGACGTCCACTACCACCACCACGCAGTCCTCAAACCCCGTCCGCACCGAGATCGCGACCCTGTGGCGCCTGTCGTGGCCGATGCTGGTCGGCCAGCTGGCGACGGTCGGCATGGGCGTCGTGGACGTCGCGATGACGGGCCATGTCAGCGCCGCCGAACTGGCCGCGGTCTCGCTCGGCACCTCGGTGTGGTCGATCATCCTGGTGACCGTGATGGGGGTCATGATGGCCGTGAACTCGGTGGTCGCGCACGAAATGGGCGCCGGGCGCTTCGACAGGATCTCGCACTCGGTGCGCGAGTCGCTGTGGATGGGCCTGCTGGTCGGCATTGCCGGCTGTGCGGCCGCCAACCTGTGCGCCCTGCTGTTCGACCACATCGGCCTCGAGCAGGCGGTGGCCGATCGCGCCAAGACTTTCCTTCACATCATCAGCCTCGGCATGCCGGCCTTCGGCTGCTACCGCGCACTGTACGGCTACACCACCAGCATCAACCAGACCAAGCCGATCATGGTCATCGCCATCCTCGGCCTGCTGTACAACGTGGTGCTCAACTGGGGCCTGATCTTCGGCCATTTCGGCCTGCCCAGGATGGGCGCGCTGGGTTGCGCGGTCTCGACCGCCAGCGGCGTGTGGCTGATGCTGGCCGCCATGATCGGCTGGATCAGGTTCTCTCCGGCCTATCGCGCGACCTACCCGTTCACGCACTGGGAAGGCCCGAACTGGCGCGAGATCGGCAGCATGCTGCGCCTCGGCCTGCCGATCGGCGTCACCCATTTCGCCGAGGTCAGCGCCTTCGGCATCGTCAGCCTGCTGGTGGCGCGCTTCGGCGTGGTGCAGGTGTCGGCGCACCAGATCGCGCTGAACTTCACCTCGCTGGTGTTCATGGTGCCGATGAGCTTCGGCATCGGCACCCTCACCCGCGTCGGCCAGGCGATGGGCGAAGGCAATGCGCAGCGCGCCCGCTTCGTGGCCTGGACCGGCACCGGCCTGTGCGTCTTCTTCGGCCTGCTGTCGGCCATCTTCATCGCCCTGTTCCGCTGGCAGATCGCCGCCATGTACACCTCGGACGCCGTGGTGCAGGCCACCTGCGCCCTGCTGCTGCTGTTCGCCGCCATCTTCCAGCTGTCGGACTCGACCCAGGTCGCGGCCGCATCGAGCATCCGCGGCTACAAGGTCACGCGTTCGCCGATGGTGATCCAGATGATCGCCTTCTGGGGCGTGGCCCTGCCGGTCGGCTGGATCCTCGGGCTGGCGCCTGAATGGTTTCCATGGTCGCCCGCCGAGCCGATGAAGGCCACCGGCTTCTGGATCGGACTGGTGCTGGGCCTGACGGTGGCGGCGGTGCTGCTGGCGTGGTCGCTCAACAATCTCTCGAAGCTGCGGGTACGCGAAGCGCGCTCTGCTTCTTGAGATGCAAGGCACATATTTACAGCGCTCGGCGCCTTACTCTGGTATCGTCTCGCCCGTTGCACAAAATTAATTTTTATCCGCGAGACAATCCATGCACCTCATTCTTGCCCTTCTTGCCGCCCTGGCGGCCGTTCCCGCATCCGCGGAACGCCTGACCCTGGACCGCATCTACGCCGACCCGGCGTTGTCCGGCCCCGGCGTTCGTAACGTACGCGTGTCGCCCGACGGCGAACGCGTGACCTTCCTGCGCGGCCGTGCCGACAACCAGTTCCAGCTGGACCTGTGGGAATACAATATGAAGGACAAGACCACGCACCGCCTGGTCGACTCCAAGAAGCTGGTCCCGCTTGAAAACCTGTCGCTGGAAGAAAAGGCGCGCCGCGAGCGTGCGCGTACCGCCAGCCTGTCCGGCATCATCAGCTACAGCTGGTCGCCGGACGGCAAGCAGATCCTGGTGCCGATCGCCGGCGACCTCTACCTGGTCGACGTCGCCAATCCGGATAATGCGCGCAAGGTTGCCTCGGGTAACGTCGGCGATCCGAAGATCTCGCCGAAGGGCCGCTACGTTTCCTTCGTGCGCGACCAGAACCTGTATGTGATCGACCTGTCGACCGGCAAGGAACGCCAGCTGACCCTTGATGGCAAGGGCACCATCCACAATGGCGAAGCCGAATTCGTCGCCCAGGAAGAGATGGGCCAGCGCACCGGTTACTACTGGGCGCCGGACGATTCCGCGATCGCCTACAAACGCTACGACGA
The DNA here is from genome assembly GCF_052115005.1 of Massilia sp. 2TAF26. Classification (NCBI taxonomy): domain Bacteria; kingdom Pseudomonadati; phylum Pseudomonadota; class Betaproteobacteria; order Burkholderiales; family Oxalobacteraceae; genus Massilia; species Massilia sp. 2TAF26. Next base: position 18,732 of record NZ_JBFRFV010000022.1, on the reverse strand, counting down.
AGCCCCGGTGCCGGTCGCGCGCCGCTTCGAAATCTTTGCCGACCGTACCGAAGTCATCGACCAGCGCTATCCGGCCGCCGGCGATCCCAACGTGCTGGTCGACCTGATGATCGTCGACCCGGCAAGCGGCGCACAGAAGCAGGTCGACCTGGGTCCGGAGAAGGACATCTACCTGGTGCGCGCCGACTGGAGCGCGGACGGCAAGAACCTGGTCTACCAGCGCCAGTCGCGCGACCAGAAGCGCCTCGACCTGGTCGCCGTCGACGCCGCCAGCCTGGCCCAGCGCACCCTGCTGACCGAAACCTCGAAGACCTGGGTCAGCATCCACGACGACCTGAAATTCCTGAAGAACCGTCCGGCCTTCATCTGGGCATCGGAGCGCAGCGGCCGCAACCACCTCTACCTGTTCGACCTGAACGGCACGCTGCTGCACCCGATCACCAAAGGCGAATGGGGCGTCGACAACATCCTGGCCGTGGACGAGGATGCCGGCAAGGTCTACATCGCCTCGAACAAGGATGCGGTGACCGACAAGCAGACCTATGCGCTAAACCTGGACGGCAGCAATGCCGACAAGCCGGTGCGCATCACCAAGCTGGATGGCATGCACGACACGTCCTTCGCGCGCAACGGCAAGATCTTCGTCGACACCTTCTCGGATCCGAAGACCCCGCCGCAAGTGTCGATCCGCAAGGCCGACGGCACCATGGTCGAGTGGCTCGAGCATAACGAGATGAACGCCAGCCACCCATACGCGAAGTACATGGCGGATCACCTGCCGACCGAGTTCGGCAGCATCAAGGCGCACGACGGCCAGACCCTGTACTACTCGATGATCAAGCCGGCCAACTTCAATCCGGCCAAGCGCTATCCGGTCTTCCTGTTCGTCTACGGCGGTCCGCACTCGCAGCAGGTCATCCGCGGCTGGGGCAACTTGTTCAAGCAGTACATGGCACAGCAAGGCTTCGTGGTGTTCACCTTGGACAACCGCGGCTCCTCGCGCCGCGAGCGCGCCTTCACCGACGTCATCTACGGCGAACTGGGCAAGCATGAAGTCGAAGACCAGCTGACCGGCGTCGACTGGCTGGCCAAGCAGAGCTTCGTCGATCCGAAGCGCGTCGGCGTGTTCGGCTGGAGCTACGGCGGCTTCATGACCCTGCGCCTGCTGGAAGCGGGGTCAAGCAAGATCGCGATGGGCGTGTCGGTGGCGCCGGTGACCGACTGGGCACTGTACGACACCCACTACACCGAGCAGTTCATGGGCGCGACGCCCAAGTCGAATCCGGAAGCGTACAAGCAGAGCGGCGTGTTCGCCCACCTGGACGGCCTGAAGTCGCCGCTGCTGCTGGTGCACGGCATGGCCGACGACAACGTACTGTTCACCAACAGCACGCGCCTGATCGACTCCCTGGTCAACCGCAACGTGCGCTTCGAGCTGATGACCTACCCGGGCGCCAAGCACGGCATCTCCTCGCGCACCGGCCAGCGTCACGTGTACGGGATGATCGAGGCTTTCTTCAAGAAGAACCTCGGCGGCACCGGTGCCAAGTAATGCGTAGGGTGGGCACTCCGTGCCCACGTTCAACGTAAAAACAGCCGCTTTCGAGCGGCTGTTTTCATTCGTGGGCACGGAGTGCCCACCCTACGAAGCGATTATTTGGTCGCGTCGTGAATCGTTTCCTGCGCATCGCCCAGGGTTTCCTGCGCCTTGCCCTCGGCCTGGTTCTTCAGGCCTTTCGCCTGCTGTTGCTTGCTGTCGACCAGCTTGCCGGCTTCTTCCTGAATTTTGCCGCCGATGTCTTTCAGTTTGCCTTCGACTTGATTCGAGTTCATGGTGCTCTCCTTTCATTGACTGTGACTCAATGATAAGAAAGCTAGTCCAGCGGCTCCGTTCGCGCACGCACATAGCTCGTCAATACGAAACTGGTGCCCTGCTTCGGTCGACTGTGAGAGCATGTCGGTATGAACGAGCAGCCCTCATCACCGGACGGCGAGCAGGCTGGGCCGGCGCCCGCGCAGCGCAGCGTCCTGCGGCGCCACGCCTTGATCGACGGTATCGCCATCGTCTTCCTGGCCCTGCTGGCCGCCGTCTATTACGCCGCCAATGCCCTGCTGCTGGTCTTCGCCTGCATCCTGTTCGCGATCCTGCTGTATGAGCTGAGCGTCCTGCTGTGCCGCCGCTTCGGGCTGAACCGCAAGCTGGGTCTGGGCATCGTGGTGGCGGTGCTGCTGCTCATCATCGGGCTGGGCGGCTGGGCAATGTCGCCGCGCATCGCCGAGCAGGCCAACCAGCTCGCGAAAGAGGTGCCGGCCTCGCTGGAGCGCCTGCAGCAGATGGTCGGCCAGCATCCCCTGCTCAGGCGCATCGCGGACGAATTGCCGCAGCCGAAGCGGCTCATGCAATACCTCGGCCAGATGGTGCCGAATGCCGGCCTGTTCTTCGGCGGCGTGCTGGGCGCGGTCGCCAACGTCGCCATCATCCTGTTCGTCGGCATCTATTTTGCGGTGTCCCCGCGCAGCTACATCGACGGCTTCCTGAAACTGGTGCCGCCGGCAAAGCGCGCCCGCGTCCAGCAGGTGCTGCACGAGATCGGCCGCACCCTGGGACGCTGGCTGCTCGGCACCTTCTGCGCGATGCTGATCGCGGGGATTGCGACCACGATCGGGCTGGGCCTGCTCGGCGTGCCGCTGGCGCTGATCCTCGGCATCATCGCCGGCCTGCTCGACTTCATTCCCTATGTCGGTCCGATCATGGCGGGCGTGCCGGCGGTGCTGATCGCGCTATCGGTGGATCCGCAGCTGGCGCTGTACACGGTGCTGCTCTTCCTCGGCATCCAGATGGTGCACGGCTATGTGCTGCAGCCCTTGATCGACTCGCACACCGTGCGGATCGCGCCCGGCCTGATCATCGTGATGCAATTGGTGTTCGGCACCATCTTCGGCTTTGCCGGCATCGCGCTGGCGACGCCGCTGACGGCCACCTTGATGGTGCTGATCAAGATGCTGTATGTCGAGGACATCCTTGGCGACCGGTCTCAGGAGCAAGACGGCGCGCCGCCGAGTGGATAAAGGCTAGCATGGCTTTACCCAACAATTGCAAAGGACACCACGACGATGAACACGCCCGCCCTGCTCCCCTCCGCCCTGATCGGCGCCGTCGCGAGCGCACGCTCGATGACGCCCATGGCCACGATCGCCACGGCGCGCCTCGCCGACCGCGATACGCCGGGCGAACTCGCCCTGCTGGACCGCCCCTTGTTCAAATACGGTGCCCTCGCAATGGGAGTCGGAGAACTGTTCGGCGACAAGATGAAGACGGCGCCCGACCGCACCGTCTTCCTGGGTCTGCTGGCGCGCGTATTGAGCGCCGGGATCGCCGGTGCGGCGCTGGCTCCGAAGGGCCGGGAAAAAGCCGGCGCAGCGGTCGCGGTGGCCACCGCCGTACCGCTCGCCTACCTGACGCTGGCCGCCCGCAAGCAGGCCATGGCGCGCATCGGCCAGACCCGCAGCGGGCTGATCGAAGATGCCCTGATCGTCGCCGCGGGCGCCGCGATCGTGGCGCTGACGACGCGGCAGGAAGGCGATTAGTCGGGAAGCCGGATATCGGTCAGCTTCCACTCCGCGAAACCCCGGCGCTGCATGACGAGCGCCATCGTATTTTTCCTGGCGCCGCTGCCTTCCCTTTCGGCATGGAAGAGGATGGTATCGGCGCCTTGCCTTTCGGTGCGCCAGACGGTCTTCCTGCGCTCGGCGGTATCCTGCCCGCCTTCGGCGCTTTCGCCGTTCCCGATCTTGAACTTCCCTTCGCGCATCGCAAACATGATCGTCTCCGGGCGCACAGCCGTGTCGATCAGTTTGTCGATCAGCACCCCTGCCAGCAGGCTGCCGAGATTGTTGCCGCCGTTCGCCTTGTCTTGATCCAGCCGCGCCGAGAACTGGCTCTTCAGGCTCTCACGCACCCTGGGAAAATCGACGCGTTCGTTGAAGCGCCCAGCGTCGGCCGCCACCGCGGCATCGCGCAGTTCGCGCATCGCCAGATAAGGCGACCAGTACCAATATGCCGCCACGCCGGCAAGCAAAACGGCCGCAAGGGCCGAGAGAATCCGCTTCTGTAATGATTTCATTGCCGGGATTCTAATTGGAAAAGAAAACAGCCGCACGAGGCGGCTGTTTGGGAGGGAAACGCTTAGGCAATGCAGATCAGCGGTTACCCTTGCCGACGATATCTTTCGCGTCGCCGACTTTTTCCTGCACCTTGCCTTCGACCTGCTTGTTCAGGCCTTTGGCTTGCTGCTCGCTGCTACCAACGGCTTTGCCGACACCTTCCTGAATCTTGCCGCCAATGTCCTTGGCCTTGCCTTTGATCTGGTCCTTGTTCATGGACACCTCCTTTCGTTAAGTTCACGAATCCTCGGCCCGCTGCGCATCCCATCCGGTGGACCGCCGAGACTGGTGGCGGTGTCGAGGTCCCGTCGCTACCGCTCGGCTGTCGAGCGGCACAGGTTCATCTTGGGCCGATTCCGGCCCTCACTCTGTTCGCCGGTTAACGTAGTGGAATCAATTCTTGTAACGGAATCAGTTTTTCCGCCACACACTGGCGAGCCAAGGCTGTTGCTCGCGCGGCAATCCGACCGGCCGGTAATAATGATGTATGGGCGTGAAGCCGGCCCCGACCACGTAAGCTTCCCAGGCCGGATAGTCGTGGAAACAGCCCCAGCGCGGGCCGTTCCAGCCCTCTTCGTTATTGCCGCGCGGGTTGGAGCTGAACAGCACGCCGCCCGGCTTGAGCGCGGCGTGCAGCTCGCCCAGCACCTTGGGCAGCAGGCTGCGCGGCACGTGGAAGAGCGAGGCGTTCGCATAGATGCCGTCGAACATCTCGTCCGGCAAGTCGAGGTCGATGAAATTCTGCAGCCACACTTCGCAGCCGCTGTACTGCGCGGCCATCTCCACGAAGCGGGCGCTGCCGTCCAGGCCGATGGCGCGGTGGCCCATGTCCCTGAAGGTTTTCAGGTCGCGTCCCGGGCCGCAGCCGAGGTCGAGGATGGTATGGGGAGGGTCGGCCTCGATCGCGTCGAGCAAGGCCGCGATGTTCTGGCTGACGTCGTGGTCCATGGTGCCGGCGAAGAAACGCGGCGCCACTGCGTCGTAGTGATGCAAGGTACGTTCCGAAATCTCGCGGAAGTCGTCGTGCTGTCCCATACATGGATGCGCGCGCAGCATGCGGCGCTTGAGGTCGAGAAAATGCTGCTTCATGAACCACCTGCAACAAGAATGCCAGGCCCCTGATTCTAGGCCTGGCAGTCCCGCTGCCGGCGTCCCTTACCTTCTACAAACTAATTACCAGACGCGAACACGCTCGTCCGGCGCCAGGTAGAGCTTCTGGCCCGGCTGCACGTCGAAGGCCTTGTACCAGGCGTCCAGGTTGCGCACGGTGGCGGCGCGGTACTGCGGCGGCGCGTGACCGTCGGTCAGGATGCCGCGGCGTTCGGCCGCTTCGCGCGCCTTGTTGCGCCAACTGTGCGCGAAGCCCAGGAAGAACTGGCGGTCGCCCTCTTCGCCGGCCTTGTTGCCGGAGGCAAGCTTGTAGGCATCGTAGGAGGCGGCCAGGCCAGCCAGGTCGGCCAGGTTTTCCGACAGCGTCAGCTGGCCGTTGACGGACAGGTCCGGGAAGGGTTTGTAGGTGTTGTACTGCTCCACCAGCTTGCCGGACGCGGCCTTGAAGTGCTCCATGTCCTGCTTGGTCCACCAGTCGCGCAGGCGGCCCTGGGCATCGAACTGGGCGCCCTGGTCGTCGAAGCTGTGGCTGATCTCGTGGCCGATGACGGCGCCGATCGCACCGTAGTTGGTGGCGTCGGAAGCCTTCGGATCGAAGAACGGCGGCTGCAGGATCGCGGCCGGGAAGTTCAGCGCATTCTGCAACGGCAGGTTGACGGCATTGACCAGCTGCGGCGGCATCGACCATTCGGTGCGGTCCGGCTTGCGGTGCAGCTTGGCGATTTCCTGGGCGGTGTGGAATTCGTCCGCGCGCACGGCATTGCCGAAGGCGTCATCGAGCACGACCTTCAGGCCCTCGTACGACTTCCACTTGTCCGGATAGCCCACGCCCACGTACAGGGTCTTGAGCTTTTCCTTGGCCTGGGCGCGGGTGGCCGGCGCCATCCAGTCGAGCTTGTCGACGCGCTTGCCGAAGGCATCGACGATATTGCCGACCATCTGCTGCAGGCGCGCCTTGTTCTCGGCCGGGAAGTACTTCGAGACGTAGATCTTGCCGACCGCCTCGTCCATCGCCTCGTTGGTCGCGGCCAGTGCGCGCTTCCAGCGCAGCGACTGTTGCGGCGTGCCGCTCAGGGCCTTGCCGTAGAACTCGAAACGCTGGTCGGACACGGCTTTCGGCAGTACGCTCGCCATCTGGTTGATGCGGTGGAAGGCCAGGTAGTCCTTCCAGGTCTGCAGGTCGACCTTCTGCACCAGTGCGGCTTCGCCCACCACCGCGCTCGGATGCCAGACGATGAATTTCTGCTGGTCGCCCAGGCGCGCGGCCTTGAAGAAGGCGTTCCAGTCCATGCCCGGGGCCTTGGCGGTGAAGTCCTTCGCGGTCCAGGTGTTGTCGGCCTTCAGCACGTCGGCCGAATCGGCGCGGGTGGCATGGGTGTTGGCGATGTCGACTTCGAGCGCGAACACCTTGGCGGCGCGTGCCTCGGCATCGCTCGCGGTTTTACTGTAATCGGCCAGCTTCAGCATGGCCGCGATGTGCTGCTGGTACTTGGTGCGCAGCTCGGCCATCTTCGGATTGTTGTCCAGGTAGTAGGCGCGGTCCGGCATGCCCAGGCCACCCTGCAGGAGGTAGGGCATGTGGCGCGTGGTGTCGTGCAGGCCCTGCGCGACCCACAGGCCGAACAGGTTCTCGGTAAAGAAGTGGGTGTTGTTCAGGGGGTCGACGTCGGCGCGGATCGATTCGCCCAGCGCGCGCGTGAGGCCGGCCTTGTCCTTGATGGCCTCGATCTTCGCCAGCATCGGCTTGAGCGGGGCGATGCCCTTGCCTTCGATGGCCGGCTCGTTCATGTAGGAGCGGTAGTAGTCGGATACCTTGCGGGGCTCGCCGCCCAGCTTCTTGTCGTCGGCGAGGCCCTCGATCATCTTGACGATGCGCTGGTTGGTCTCTTCCGCCAGCGCGCCCATCGCGCCCCAGGAGCTGCGGTCGGCCGGGATCTCGGTCTTCGACAGCCAGTCGCCGTTCGCGTAGGCGAAGAAATCGTCGCCCGGGCGGATGGCCGCGCTGCCTTGCGGCGCTTCGGCCTTCGGCGCGGCGGCCGGCTGCGCCTGCCCTGCCGCCTGGCCCGGCATCGAGATCACGGCGGCGCCGCACAGGGCGAACACGATCGCCGTCTTTACTGGTGTCCAGCTGGTCTTCATGGAATTCCCTTCTTGTTGATTGATCTGCTTATTGTAGTACCTGGGGTTCATTTCAGCGCCTCGCGCACCTGTGGCAGCAGGCGCGCCTTCTGGGCCGCGCGCACGCGCACGCCATTGGCGACCCGCTGCGCTTCGACCTGCGCGTCGGCCTCGAAGTTCTGGCGAACGTAGTCTTCCATGCGCTGGGCGTCCTGGACGCTCGAGGACGCGGTGACGATGCCCGGGAACACCCGGTAGCGGTTCAGCGCATCCTGGGTTTTCATCAACGGCTCGCGGTTGGCGACGGCGAAGTTCCAGGCCTGGTCGAGGTGTTCGCGGCCCACGCCCAGCACGATGCGGGCGACCATGGTCGGCGGCGTCGACGGCGCCAGCGACATCTGCAGCACCTTGTCGGCCAGGGCCGAATCCTGGACCTGGATCAGCGCCCCGGTCAAGCGCGAGCGCTCCTCGTTGTTCTGGCTCGCGGCCAGGCGCCCGGCGATGGCGTCGAAGGTGGCGGCGTCGGCGTAGCGGCCGGCGGCCGAGGTGACGAAGCCGATCATCGCCGGGCTGACCGCGGCGGGTTCCTTCAGCCAGCGCTGGAAGCGGCTGCGGGCCTGGGTGATCGCCTCCTCGTCGCCGGCGCGGGCCAGGACGCCGGCCAGCAGGGCGCGCAGCTGGGCGTCTTCGGCGGTTTCGCCCGGCTTTTCGTCCCAGCCCAGTTTCGCCAGCTTCGGTTTTGCAAAGCCGATGATGAAGCGGCGGACCAGCGGCCGTTCCGGCTCGCCGCGCGCCAGCGCATCCAGGAAGTTCAGGTTGGCAGCGATAGCCTCCCAGACCGCCAGGCGCGGCTCGTCGGCCAGTTGGCCGGCCAGCTTCAGGTATGCCTCGAGCGGCACGCTGCCGGCCGTGACCTGGGTCCAGGTGTCGTTCAGGAGCTTCAGGCGGGTGGCGTCCGGCAGGTGCGCGGCCTGGCCGGCCAGGGCGTCGAAGCTGGGACGGTCGTACTGGATGCGGAAGTAGCCGACGCTGTGCGGATCCACCACCAGCGCGCCTTCGCAGCCCGGCAGCATCAGGCGGGTGCTGGCGCCGGACAGCAGGGTATACATGGCCTTGCCGTTCACGGTACCGACCTGCACGGGCACGTTCCACAGCCGGTTTTCGGTGGCCGGCTCGTCGAGGCGGAACTGCTGCTGGCTGAGGCTCACCTTGCGCTTGCCGTCCTCGCAGACCTGCTCGACCTTGATGAGCGGGAAGCCCGGCTGGGTGGTCCAGTCCGAGGCCAGCTTGCCGACCGGCTTGCCGGACGCCTGCTCCAGCGCCGCCCACAGGTCGCTTGACGTCGTGTTCGAGTACTGGTGCTTCGCCATGTAGGCGCGGATGCCCTTGCGGAAGGCGTCTTCGCCGAGATACGCCTCGAGCATGCGCAGGAAGGCCTGGCCCTTCTCGTAGGTGATGTCGTCGAAGGCGTCGGCGGCCTGGGCTTCGGTCTCGACCGGGGTCTGGATCGGATGGGTGGTCTTGCGCGAGTCGAGGTTCATGACGCGCTCGCGGTCGCCGATGTTGGCCAGGTAGGGCCGCCACTCAGGGTGGAAATGCTCGGTGGCCTTGGACGCCATCCAGGAGGCGAAGCCCTCGTTCAGCCACAGATTGTCCCACCAGGCCATGGTCACCAGGTTGCCGAACCACTGGTGGGCCATCTCGTGGGCGTTGACCGAGAATGTGCCCTGCTTGACGCTCTCGGGGCTGGTCTTCGGGTCGTACAGCAGGGTGTTCTCGTTGTAGACGATGCCGCCCCAATTCTCCATCGCGCCATTGAAACCGTTCGGGATCGCAATCTGGTCGAGCTTGGCCAGCGGATACGGCACGCCGAAGTAATTGTTATAGAAGTGAAGCAGGTCGCGGCTGGCGCTCAGCGCGAATGCGCCCTTGTCCTTCTTGCCCTCGGTGGTGACGACGCCGATCTCGACCCCGTCCTGCCTGGCACTGATGCGCTCGAACTCGCCGGCCGCCAGCACCACCAGGTAGCTCGGCATCTTCGGGGTCGGCTTGAAGCTGATGCGCTGCTTGCCGCCGGCAAGCTTGGCCTGCTTGTCGACCGGGGTATTCGAATAGGCCTTCAGGCCCGCCGGCAGGTCGACCGACAGGCGGAATTTCGCGCGAAAGGCGGGCTCGTCCCAGGTCGGCAGCATGCGCCGGGCGTCGGTCGGCTCCATCGTGGTGGCGATCAGCTTCTTGTCGGCCTTGCCGGCCTGGTAATTCACATAGAACAGGCCGCGCCCTTCCCGATTGATCTTGCCGCGGAAGGCCAGGTCCAGGCGGTAGCGCCCCGGCGCGAGTTCATGCGGAAGGGTGAAGCTGAGGGTTTCCTGCTTGTCGTCCAGCACCGGCGTCAGCTTGAGCTGCTTCATGCCCTTGCCCGACAGGGCCGCGCTCTCGATCTCCAGGGCGGCGGCGTTCAGCATGATGGTCGAGGTCGGTTTGAGGACGTCGATCTCGATGCCTTCGGTGCCGCTGAAGGTATTGGCCTCGATGTCCGGCGCCAGGTGGGCGATGTATTCGACCGGAACGACATCCTTGGGCAGCTTGCCCGGTGTCTTATCAAAAGAAAATGGTGCCTCAGCATGGGCACCAATGGCGGCAATGGCCAGCGCGGTAGCGCCGAACGCCTGGAATCGTCTCATGGACTTTTCTCCCTCTCTCTCATCTTGTTATCGTCGGCGCTGCTGTGGCGCACCGATCCACCCTGCACTATAGGCAAGAGAAATGGCAAGGATGACAGGATTGCGACAGACTGCAAAAAGCCGCGCTGGATTGCACGATCCGGGGAGCAGGTCGCATTCTGCCCCTTTCCTTCGTGCGCCACAGTCTGCCGGAAACGGGCATGATCTTGATGTCGAAAAATTTTTAAAAAAATCTTTCGAAAACCCTAAAGTTCCCTAAAGCGGAGCCGTTAAGGTCTTAGATACCCGGCAATCCGGCCGGAAAAATTGCTTTTGGTGCACCATGACGTCCAACGAAGTCCTCGCCATGTACGAAAACATCGCCGCCCTCAGCGGCCGCATGGCGGCAGCGGCCCGCGACGGCGACTTCGACGGCCTGGCCCGCCTGGAAACCCAGTGCGCCCTGCAGGCAAGCGCCACCAAGTCGGGCGTTCCGGCACTCGAAGGCGCCCAGCGCCTGCGCAAGATCGACCTGCTCAAGCAGATCATGGCCAACGACCGCGCTGTGCGCGACGTGACCGAGCCCTGGCATGGACAGCTCGAGCGGGCCATGAGCGCTCACTGAATCCTGCCTGGCCGGCATTTCCGGAAAAAAGCACAACCCCTGCGATGGCGACGTCTCAGGGGTTTTTTTCCATCCTTCCCTGCAGCGCCACCGGACAGGACGGCTGGCTGGACTTCCGGCAGGCGCTGTGGCCGGACTGCCCCAGGGACGAGCACCTGGCCGAGATGCAGTCCGCCCTCGATCTTCCGGACAAATACGCCCAGTTTCTGGCTTGCGGAGCGGACGGCCAGGCCGCCGGTTTCGTCGAAGCCTCGCTGCGCACGGACTATGTCAACGGGACGGATAGCTCGCCGGTGGCTTTTCTCGAAGGTATTTACGTGGCGCCGGCGTACCGCCGCCAGGGCGTCGGCAGACTGCTGGTTGCCGCCGTGGCCGCATGGGCCAGGGAACGGGGATGCCGCGAACTCGCATCGGATGCGCCACTGGACAACGTGGTCAGCCATGCCATGCACGCCGCGCTGGGCTTCGAGGAAACCGAGCGGGTGGTGTACTTCCGCAAACCCCTGCCCTCTTCCTGATCCCGGTCTCAGGCCCCTTGCGCCGTCGCGGCCGCCCTACCCTGCGCCGCCAGGATTCCCGCAATATTCCCCTCGATCCATTCGGCCAGCTCACCCAGCTTGCCGCTGATCTCTTCCCCCAGCGGCGTCAAGCGATATTCGACGCGCGGCGCGGCCGCCGTGTGGACGATGCGCTGGACGAAGCCGTCCTGTTCCAGCCATACCAGGGTCTGGGCCAGCATCTTCTCGCTGATGCCGCCGACCCTGCGGCGCAGCTCGCCGAAACGCTGGGCGCCGTCGCCCAGCGCCACCAGCAGCAGGACGCCCCAGCGGCTGGTCACGTGCTTGAGTATGTCGCGCGAAGGACAATGTTCGGAAAATATATCGCCGCGCAGGGCGGGGTCCGGGGATGCATCGTTCATGGAGTCTCCTTGCCAACCATGACATCCTAAGCCAAGCGGGGAAACTCAGCCGTCGCCTTGCGCGCAGGCATGTGCAGGCAAGAAAATGAGGGCAAGAAAAAACCCGCTGCGGAAGATCCGAGCGGGTTTTCAGGAATTGGGGAGTGCGAGCACCAGGTATCTCCTGGCGTCGCCTCTTGCCGGTTGCATCCGGCGTTCACCTGCCACTGTAGACAGGCAAACCGCTTCCGGGTACAGGCGTTTCTTCAACGATCATCTGGTTTCCGCGCCACGCTATCGGTGGTGGCTGCGCCAGATCCTGAGCCGTTTTTGTGGTCAAGAAGATCACATGCGAGCCAGTATAACGCAAATTTCGAGCTTGTGTAGACGAGTTTGTGTGCGCCTATTCGAAAGTCGGCTCGACCGCTTCCGGCGCCGGTTCCGGCGCCGCCTTCGCCGCCGGCGCACTGCGCGCGCCGATGCGCTGGCGCAGCCGTTCGATCAGGCGCGGTGCGGCCGGGATGTTGACATTGCGTACCGTCCGCTTACGCCGGCGCAGCAGCAAAGCGGCGCCCGACGCCAGCAGCAGCGCCGCCGCGCCGCCGATCCAGCTCCACGGCAGACCGGATTCCGGTTCGGGCGGCGGGGTCTTGGGCTTGCGCGGCACCAGGGGCTTGATCGCGCTGATCGGCTTGGGACCGGCCGGTTTTTGCGCGAGCTCGAGTACCGGGGCGGGCGCGGGGGCAGATGCGGCGGCGGATGCGGCGGCGGGCGCCGGTGTCGGCGCGGGCTTCGGTATCGGTGCGGACGCCGGCGTCGATGCCGGCGCCGGCTTCGGTGCGGCAGGCGGCGTCGCGCCCAGGCTCGCCTGCAAGGATTTCACTTTGCCTTCCAGCACACCGATCTGTTTTTTCAGTTCGGCGTTCTTGCCGTCGAGGGCGGCGCAGACGCTGGCCTGCTCGGCTTGCTGCGCGCAGATGGCCGGCGCGGCGGCCTGGCGCGCGTGGCTGGGCAGCGGCAATGGCTTCGGCGCAGATGCTTTCGGTTCTGCATCGGCGGCCGGCTCGGGCTTGCGCACGGTGACGGCTTTGCGCGGAGGCAGGGAAACCGCCACCGGCGCGGCCTTCGGCGCCGGTTCCGTATGCGTCACCGCAGCCGGGACCGGGGCCGGAACGGGGACCGGCCCCGGTGCGGGTGCGGGCGCCGGATTCGGATCCGGTGTCAGCCACAAGGTGGCAAGACGCACCGTCCTCTGCCCCTTGTCGACCAGCTCCAGGTAGAGGTGCAGGTGCTCGCTGTCGACCTGGCGCAAGGTCGTCACGTGCAGGAACTGGCGGCCGTTGCGCCGCATCACCGACATAGTGGCGCTCGCCAGCACCGGCGGCATGGCGATGCCGGCGCCGTTGTAGACCTCGGGACTGGCCAGGCGCACGGACACGGCCGCCGACGGATCGTCGATCATGGTCAACTCGATATCGGCCACCAGCGGCTGCCCGATGTGGGACGACACGCGAGCCTCGCCCAGTTCGGCCGCGCGGGCGGAACCGAGGGCGGACAGCAGGACAAGCGTGGTCAGGAGACGGCGGGAGCAGTGGCGCATGGACGTGAAAAAAAGTGAAGCCTCAGCGTCATTAACGGCCGTTGCGGTACACTCTTTAACCGTGCTTCCCTACTAACAAAAAGTCAGGACATGTCTATGGAAAACAGGATCGAAAAGGACAGCTTCGGGCCGATCGAGGTGCCCGGTGGTCAACTGTGGGGCGCGCAGACCCAGCGCTCTCTGCACCACTTCCATATTTCGACGGAAAAGATGGCGCCGGAGCTGGTCGCCGCGCTGGCCCAGGTCAAGCGCGCCGCCGCCGCCGTCAACCGCTCGCTCGGCAAACTGCCGCCGGACAAAGCCGATGCCATCATGCGCGCCGCCGACGAGGTGCTCGAAGGCCGCCACCCGGGCGAATTCCCGCTGTCCGTCTGGCAGACCGGTTCCGGCACGCAGAGCAATATGAACATGAACGAGGTGCTGGCCAACCGCGCCTCCGAACTGATGGGCGGCGAACGCGGCGAAGCCAGATTGCTGCATCCGAACGACCATGTGAACATGGGCCAGTCCTCGAACGACATGTTCCCGACCGCGATGCACGTCGCCGCCGCCATCGCCGTCGCCAAGGACGTGCTGCCGGCACTGTTCAGGCTGCGCGGCACGCTCGAAGTGAAGGCGCGCGACTTCGCCGACATCGTCAAGATCGGCCGCACCCACCTGCAGGACGCGACCCCGCTGACCCTGGGCCAGGAATTCTCCGGCTACGTCGCCCAGCTGGAATTTGCCGAGCACGCGATCAAGAACACCCTGCCCGGCCTGCTGCAGCTGGCGGCCGGCGGCACCGCGGTCGGCACCGGGCTGAACGCGCATCCGGAATTCGCGAACCGCATCGCGGCTGAAATTTCTTCGCGTACCGGTCTGCAATTCAAGAGCGCACCGAACAAGTTCATGGCCCTGGCCGGCCACGACGCGATGGTGCTCGCGCACGGCGCCTTCAAGACGCTGGCGACGGCCCTGATGAAGATCGCCAACGACGTGCGCTGGATGGCGTCCGGCCCGCGCTCCGGCCTGGGCGAGATCACGATTCCCGAGAACGAGCCGGGCAGTTCGATCATGCCGGGCAAGGTCAATCCGACCCAGTGCGAGGCGATGACGATGCTGTGCTGCCAAGTGTTCGGCAACGACGTCGCCCTCACCATCGGCGGCTCGCAGGGCAATTTCGAGCTGAACGTGTTCAAGCCGATGATCGCCCATAACTTCCTGCAGAGCGCACGCCTGCTGGCCGACGGCATGCGTTCCTTCGACGAGCATTGCGCCCAGGGCATCGAGCCGAACCGCAAGCGCATCGGCGAGCTGATGGAGCAATCGCTGATGCTGGTGACCGCCCTGGCCCCGCATATCGGGTATGATCGCGCCGCGCAGATCGCCAAGACCGCCCAGCACGAAGGCCTGACCCTGCGCCAGGCGGCGCTACAGTCCGGCTTCGTCGACGAGGCGCAGTTCGATCAGTGGATCGTGCCGATCGAGATGACGCGGCCGCATCCGGGCTGAGGCGGACAAGCATTACCGAGGTCTTTGTCGGCCTCAACAGTACGACGCCGATTTTTAACCGAGGATAGAATGCAAACAACAACTTTTGAACTGACATCGGAGTTCATCGAACTCAACCAACTGCTGAAGATCGTCGGCTTCGTCGATAGTGGCGGTGCCGGCAAGAACATGGTCGCCAGCGGCGTGGTGTCGGTCGACGGCAAGAAGGAACTGCGCAAGACTGCCAAGATCCGTGCCGGCCAGGTCGTGAGCGTGGGCGATGTTCGGATCAGCGTCCGCTAAAAAAGTTCCGCTTCGCTCACAAAAAAATGGTGCGTCCCGCCGGGCGCGCTTGCCGGGCCCACCGGATTAGCCGTCCCCGGCTGTAGGGGTGACGTTTGCGCGCTGACAAACTTGGGCAGTCCTCCTTCTCTATATTGAAGACGTACTACGGCAAAAGGTGAGGAAGATGGAAACCCCAGACCCCAGCTCAATGACGCAGCAGAGGCTCATCGGCGACCTGCGTCTCGTCATCGAAAACGCGGAAGAACTGCTCAAGAACACCGATCACTACACCGGTCTGGTGTACCAAAGCGCACGCGCCAAGCTGGCTATGGCGCTGAACGCAGCCAACGAAGAGTTGGCCCGCTTCGAGGAGGAACAGCTGTCCCGGATGATCGAAGCAACCCGGGCCGCCAACGAACTGCATCACGACCAGACCGGCGAAGAGCGCATCCTGCGCGCCTTCCATTACCACTGAAGCACCCGCGGGCCCAGCGCCCGCGCCGGCCCTGCCTCACGCCGAGGGCGGGCCGGCCTCCCCGAAGTCCTCCACCCGCACGATCCCCGTCACCAGCCCGCTCTTCAGCCAGCCGTCCAGCCAGGTTGCGATCGGCGCATCCTCGTCCAGGTCGAAGGCCGCATCGAAGGCGGCGCCGAAACTTTCTCCGTTTGCCAGCCGCAACAGTGCCGCGTATTCCGCCGCATCGGTCTCGCGCACGGCCACCTGCCAGCGCGCACGCAGGATCGCGGCGTGGCCGGGCCGGCGCTGCGGCTCGCCGACGGCGTCTCCCGCCAGCCAGAAGGCGGCCGTCGCCCACTCCGCCGCCTGCAGGCGCAGCGAGGGATGCAGGTTGGCGCGGCTGGCTTCGAACTGCTGTGGGCTCAGGGTCGGCAGCACGGACAGCGGCGCGCCCTCGGCCGGCAATGAAGCATCGGAGGCATACCAGGATTCGTGCACCGACCATTCGAGGCGCGCAAGATCGAGCAGCCAGGGCCGCTCGCCATCACGTCCGATGAAGTCCGCCAGTTCCGCGCCGAAACGGTTCAGGTCCGGATCGCGGGCCGGGTAGGCTCGTCCATAGGCGCGCGCCAGGGCGTCGAAATCGTCTTCTCCCAGCACCTTGCGCAGCAGCGGATAGGCGGATGCCAGCGCGCGGCGCCAGGCGCTCACGAGATTGCCGCGGTAGATGCCCAGGCGCGCCGGGTCGCCCTTGAGCCGGGGCGCCAGCAGCGGCAGCCGGGCGGCATCAAGCAAGGCGGCGCCGAAGGCCTGCTGCAGCTCGGCCAGCGCCTCGACGTCGGATGGCTGTACAGAAACCGGATACGATAATGCCCCGGTGGACACTGGCCTGATGGCCTGCGTCACCTCGGCGGCAATGCGCCCGGCCATCGCCGCCTCTTCCAGCAGCACCTCGAGCGCCGGCACGTCCGTGTCCCACTCGATCAGGGCCGGCACGGCGCCGAAGCGCGCCAGCGCCTCGCGGTACAGCGCCCACACCGGCGGCGCCACGCGGTCACCATGGTGGTCGATGACGGCGTGTCCGGCGACCAGGTGGCCGCCCAGATGGAGTTCGCCGACCGCCCCCGGCGGCGCAAGGCTGGATAACGCATCCAGGGCCGCCAGCGCGTCCTCGCCGTGGTTGCACTGGTTGACGTAAAGATTGTTCACGTCGAGCAGGATGCCGCAACCGGTTCGGCGCGCCAGGGCAGCCAGGAATTCCGCTTCGCTCATCGCGTCGCCCGCAAAGCGCAGGTAGGTCGAGACGTTTTCGACCAGGATGCGGCGCTTCAACACTTCCTGCACGCGCTCGACGCGGGTGGCGACCAGGTCGAGGACGGCGCCGTCCAGGCGCAGCGGCAGCAGGTCGTTCAGCTGGCGGTCGCGCAGTGCGCCCCAGCTCAGGTGTTCGGAGACGAGTGCCGGTTCGATGGCCGCGGCCAGCTCGCGCACGCGTTGCAGATGTTGTTCGCAGAAACCCTGCGCCGAGCCGAGCCCCAGCCCGACGCCGTGCAGGCTGAGCGGATAATCGCGCCGCAGCGCTTGCAGTACATGCCAGTCCCAGCCCGAGCGGGCCAGGTAGTTTTCGGTATGGACTTCCAGCCATCCGGCCGCCGGGCGCCGCTCCAGCCACTGGCGGTAGTGCGGTGCGCGCAGGCCGATGCCGACGCCACGCGCCGGACGCGCCTCGTCCACGGCTTATTTACCCTGTTTGCCCTGTTGCAGCGGGTTCAGCCTGCCGCCCGACTTCTCGCAGCTGCCCTTGGGCACGGAACGCCATTCGGCCGGATCCTTGTCGACCGCCGCCTGGCCGGCGCAGCCATGGGTGGCGGTGCCGCAATCGTTCTGGCCGGCCTTGGCCACGCCGTAGCATTTTTCCTGCTCGCCCTTGGCTTGCATGTCCATCTGGCCGCTGGCCGACGCGTTGGCGGCGCACACGCTCGCGAGCGCGGCAGCAACGAGTGCTTGACGTTTATTCATGGATAGGGATCTCCTTCGGAATCCGTACGCCGGCGGGGACGGCCTTGTGCGGCTGCGCGCGGGCAGCGATGGTGGCGGCAAGAGCGGGTCATTATGCGGCCTGCCCTCGCGCCGGGTACGTGGATTGAGTAACGTGCCAGACGGCGATCCTGTTGACGCGCCCGGCTTGTTTTTGCCGGCGCCGTGCCGGCAAGGATTCAGGCGGTGGTGTTGACGTTCTTGCCCAAGTGCGCCGGCAGGTTCTGCGCCGGCGCGGCGGCCTGCACCGCGTCCAGCAGCTGGGTGGCGGTCGAGGCCTGGATGTCCTGGGCCTTTTTCAGCACGGCCATGCTGACATCCTGACGGGTGCCGGTATCGGCGATGCTGGTGGCGAGCTTGGCAATACCCATGACGTCCATGACGATCTCCTCTGTGTGGTCCTACTGCGCGTTATCCTGGTTTAACGGCAGGACCGGCCAGAACTTTAGCGTGCGGCCGCGATGCGCCGTTGAATCCAGCGCAATACCGTGGCCGGCTCGTTCAGATCGAGCCAGTCGACACCGGCAGCGAGGCCGGGCGGCGCCGGGACGTCGGACGCCACTGCGGCTATCTGCGCATCGTCCGGGTACAGCGGCGCACGTCCGAGTTCGGGGCGATACACCTCGAGCTTCGGGATTGCCGCCCATTTATAGCCTTCGACCAGGGTCAGGTCGGCCGGCGCCAGGCGCGCCAGCTGCTCTTCCAGCGATGGCTCCGGTGCGCCGCGCAGCTCGTGCATGATCGCGAATCGGTAGGGAGAGGCGATCATGACCTCGCCGGCGCCGGCCTGGCGCAGGCGGGCGCTGTCCTTGTGCGGCGGCTCGAGCACGATGTCGTGGTGGCTGTGCTTGATGACGTTGACGCGCAGGCCTTCGGCGGCCAGCCGGCCCACCAGGTATTCCAGCAGCGTGGTCTTGCCGCTGCCGGACCAGCCGATCACGCCCAGCACCTGGCCGGCGGCCAGCCGCACCTCAATAAGCGACACGATAGCGGATCCCCCGGAAATTCATCACGGCCGCCTTCGGCAACAGCCTTTCCAGCAGCAGCCCCGGCGCGACTTCCTCGCCTTCGTGGCGCAGCGCCTTGTCGACAATCAGCAGGCGATCCGCCGGATTGGCCGAGTACATATAGCCGCCGAATGTCACGCGCGGGATGTCGCGCTGGATGATGTCGGGCAACTGGTGCAGGTAGGGATAGCTGTCTTCCGGCACCGGCGCAGGTACGGGCGCGGCTGCCGCGGCGCGCGGTGCGGCGGCGGGCGTCGCCGCAAGTGCGGGTCCAGTGGCCGGCGTCGCTGCGCGTGCC
>NZ_JBFRFV010000021.1:0-102672 GCF_052115005.1 Massilia sp. 2TAF26 | reverse complement strand
TAGAACCAGCCGCGCCAGAACCAGTCGAGGTCCGTGCCGGAAGCGTCTTCCATGGTGCGGAAGAAGTCGGCCGGGGTCGGACGCTTGAACTTCCAGCGGCGCGCGTATTCGCGGAAGGCGAAGTCGAACAGTTCGCGGCCCAGCACGGTTTCGCGCAGGATGTTCAGCGCGGCGGTCGGCTTGGCGTAGGAGTTCGGGCCCAGCGCCGAGATCGACTCGGAGTTGGTCATGATCGGCTGCTGGTTCGCGCTCTTCATGTAGTCCACGATCGAACGCGGTTCGCCGCGCGACTGCGGATAGCCTTCTTCCCATGCCTGCTCGGCCAGGTACTGCACGAAGCTGTTGATGCCCTCGTCCATCCAGGTCCACTGGCGCTCGTCCGAGTTGACCACCATCGGGAAGTAGTTGTGGCCCACTTCGTGGATCACGACGCCGATCAGGCCGTACTTGGTGCGCTTCGAATAGGTGATCTCGCCGGTCTTCTTGTCCTTGGTCGGACGCGGGCCGTTAAACGAGATCATCGGGTATTCCATGCCGCCCACCGGACCGTTCACGGAAATCGCGACCGGATACGGATAGTCGAAGGAGTACTTGTTGTACTGGTCGATGGTATGGATGATGGCCTGGGTCGAATAGCGCTCCCACAGCGGGTTGCCTTCCTTCGGGTAGTAGGACATCGCCAGCACATTGGTCGAATCCTTCTTGAAGCCCTGCGCGTCCCAGATGAATTTGCGCGAGGACGCCCAGGCGAAGTCGCGTACGTTCTTGGCCTTGAAGCGCCAGGTCCTGGTGGTGGTGGCGCGGGTCTTTTCCTTGGCTTCCGCCTCGGCCTGGGTCACGATGACGACCGGCTTGGTGGCGGTGCGGGCCTGTTCCAGGCGCTGGCGCTGGGTGACGGTGAGCACGTCGCCCGGGTTCTGCAGCTCGCCGGTGGAGGCCACGATGTGGTCGGCCGGAACCGTGACGGAGACGTCGTAGTCCCCGAATTCCAGCGTGAATTCGCCGGTGCCGAGAAACTGCTTGTGCTGCCAGCCCATCACGTCGTAGTAGGCGGCCATGCGCGGGAACCACTGGGCGATCTCGAACAGGTCGTTCTTGTCTTCGTCGAACTTCTCGTAGCCGGAGCGGCCGCCGAGCACCTTTTGCTCGTTGATCTTGTAGCTCCACTCGACCGAGAACGCGACCTTGGCGCCAGGCTTCAGCGGCTGCGGCAGGTCGATGCGCATCATGGTGCGGTTGATGACGTAGTGGAGCGGGGCGCCATTGGCGTCCTTCACCGACTTGATGTTGAAGCCGCCGTCGAAGCTGCGCGCGGTCATCAGCGACTGCATCGCGTCGAACTTCATGCCGTCGTCCGGACCGCGCGGCTTGTCCCAGGCGTCGCGCGAGCGGATCGTGGCGGTGGTGCGCGAATCCGAGTTCGGCTTGTAGATGTTCTGGTCGAGCTGGACCCACAGGTAGGTCAGCGTGTCAGGGGAATTGTTGTGATACGTGACCGTCTCGGCACCGGTGATCGCACGGTTCGCTTCGTCCAGCGTGGCGCGGATCGTGTAGTCGGCGCGCTGCTGCCAGTAGGCCTGACCCGGTGCGCCGGACGCGGTGCGGATCGTGGTCGGCGTCGGAAGCAGTTCGTCGAGCTGGCGGAACTTGTCGTCGAAAGGTTCCGCTGCGATTGCGGACATGGTGAGGCATAGCGCCGCCAAGCTTATCGGCAAACGTATCATATTTACCCTGCAATAGAGGTTGAAAAGAAGAAAATATTCTAGTCTTACCTCTAGAACAAGGGTCCGCTTGATTTGTAACAAGCTTGTTACAAAGCACTAAAATGCCAAAATGTGGCGTTTTGGATACTTTTGTTGCTCTAAATATGCATATGTTTATGCGCGGCGTGCCGCATTCGCCACCGTGCGTAAATAGAGGGTGGCAAGCGCAATCAGGATGCCCAGCAGTACCAGCACCGTATTCATCCCCAGCTTGACCTGCAGCGCAAACGCATAGCTGGCCGTCATCGCCAGGATGGCCAGGTTTTCGTTGAAGTTCTGCACCGCGATCGATTGCCCGGCGCTCATCAGGCTGTGGCCGCGGTGCTGGAGGATGGCGTTCATCGGCACCACGAACAGGCCGGCCAGCACGCCGATCCCCAGCAGCATGGGCAGCGCGACCTGCAGCGTATGCACCAACACCATGGCGCACAGGCCGACGCCCATCACGATCCCGACCGGCATCACCGACATCGAGCGCACCAACGGCACCGTCTTGCCGGCGATCGCGGCGCCGATCACGACGCCGAAGGCGAACACACCCTGCAGCGCGGCGGCCTTGTCCAGTCCCAGGCCGAGGGCCGACTGGGCCCAGGCCAGCAACAGGATCTGCAGCACCATGCCGGCGCCCCAGAACAGCGAGGTCACGCCCAGCGAGACGCGGCCTTCGCGGTCGCGCCACAGGGTCGAATTGCAGCGGTAGAAATCGAGCAGCAGCGAAGGAATCGAACGGCGCGGCCTGGCATAGCGCGTGCCGGCGTTGACGATGCACAGGTTCAGCACGCCGGCCACGAAATAGGTCAGCACGATCACGAACACCGCCGCGCTCACCGGCGTGTCGGCGATGCCGCCGTGGGCCGGCGCCAGCCGCAGCAGCCAGGCGATCGTGTGCTCGTTGGCGGAGATCAGGCCGCCGAGGATGGTGCCGAGAATCATCGAGACCACGGTGCTTCCCTCGATCCAGCCGTTCGCCGCCACCAGGCGCGGCGCCGGCAGGACCTCGGCCAGGATGCCGTACTTGGCCGGCGAATAGGCGGAGGCGCCGAAGCCGACGATGCCATAGGCAAGCAGGGGATTGGCCTTGGCCAGGATCAGCGAGCAGCCGAACATCTTGATCGTGTTCGTCACCAGCATCACCCGGCCTTTCGGAAACATGTCGGCGAAGGCGCCGGCGAAAGGCGCCAGCAGGATATAAGAAAGCACGAAACCCATCTTCAGCATCGGCGTCATCCAATCCGGAAACGCGAGCGTCGTGACCAGCGACACACACAGGATGAACAGCGCGCTGTCGGCCAGCGAGGAAAAGAACTGGGCTCCGACGATGGCGAAGAAGGCTGGTTTCATGAAATCGGCCGGTAGTGGAGTGCCTTGTATATCACACCCTTGCTGGGCTCCGTTTTCGCTTGGATCACGCACGGCATCTACGCCAGGCGGAACGGGCGCGGCCGCGTCAGCGTGCATGGGGTGGACCTAAGGAGGTGTGAGATGCGGCTACGGGTGGCGAACCAGGCAGAACGGCATTTCGTTGCTTTTTGACACTAAATGTTGTCAATCCGTTGTAGGAAACGTCCTACGAAGGTATATTCCATTTCCGTCTCATGGTTACATCGGTGGCAAGGATATGAACATCAATAAGGTACACGCCGACAGGCACGGCGAATACCTGGCGCTTGCGGTGATTTACGGTTTTTCTGTCGCAAACGTCCTGAAAATCAAGCAGGCGACCCTGGACGACGGCGGATACCGGATCGTCAGTCGAATCGCTGGTCAGAGCGAAGCCCTTATCGGGTGGCTGCCCCGGCTGCATTTTTACGCGGCCGATGTTCTGCTTATGCTGGGTGTCGTTCCTCTCATGCTCGTGTGCATGGCCAGATTCGTCAGGCCGGTGATCTTTGCGCGTGTCGTTCTGCTGCTGTCCTTGAGCCTGGTCGGCTTGTCATTCGTGAATATGAATGCCTTGGGCATTACCGGCAAATTCTTTTCTGTCGACCAGATTGCGCCGATGTTGACCTGGGTGCAGGAGCGTCCAGAAACTATTTCCGAGTACGTCTCCATTTCCGCGCTGTCCAAACTGGGGCTGGTGCTGGCTCTCATTTTTGCCGTATATCGCCTTCGACAGTCGTCCCTGTTTTCATCCTTCACGTCGGCGCCGGTCCTGCTGTTCACGGTGGCATGCATCGCGAACCTTCTTTCGGCCTATGCCTGGAAAACGGATGACCTTCCGAATACCCCTTTTCATGCCTCGGCAGCCATCCGGATGAGCGAAGCCCTGCTAGTCAAGGACACGATCAAGATATCGCAGGACGATCTGAACCGAAGCGTCGAACGCCTCGCCTATGCATGCGAAAAACCGGACGCACCTGGGCGTGGTGCCAAGCATGAGGGCAGGCGGAACTTCGTGCTGTTCATCATGGAGACGGTTCCCTACGAGCTGTTCATCGGCGACAAAATCGCAGATACCGGCACCTTCGGCGAACTTGGGAAATCCGGATACAAGGCGACGAACCATTATTCGACCTATCCCTTCACGAGCTATGCGCGGTTTTCCATTTTTACCGGACTGTATCCTGCGTATCGACTGGAAAAGACGCTGCCGCTCGGCACGGAGCATCCCTACCGCAGCTTTTTCAGCGTGCTCGCCGACGACGGCTACGATTTCAAGGTCTTCGATCCAGTGACGAAGCGCTACGAAATCGACGACTGGCTGGTGCATCAGGTGGGAGGCCAGGTGGTTGGTGCAGATATCGACGGCAGCATCAAGGAAAAGGACGATCGCGTTCTGGGCAAGATGCTCGAACAGATCGCCACGGCGAAAAAATACGGCCAGCCTTTTGTGTATGCCATCCTGCCGCAGATAACGCATGGCCCCTGGCTTCCCGAAGGCGCATCGAAAGAAGCGCTGTACGAGGAAGGGCGCAGCCGGCTGAGGCAACTGGACGCCAGCCTGGCGGCCGTTGTCGGCGCGCTGAAAAAGAGCGGGGCATACCAGGATACCATTATCGTCGTCACCGCCGATCATGGCTTGAGGACGAGGAAAGAGGCGGGGTTCCTGAAGACCGGCGTGCTCAACGAGGTTTCCTATCACGTCCCGATGCTGATCCACGATCCGCGAATGAACAAAAGCGTCGAGATCGATGCGCCGACGAGCCATCTGGATATCTCGCCGACGCTGCATTGCCTGTATGGCTCGAAGCCAGGCCGGATCGACACCCAGGGACGGATGATCACGTCCAATCGCCCACGCACGCTGTATTTCGGCGGCGCCTGGTATCACGGCAGCGATGGAATGTGGGATGGCAGCGCCTTCTACAGCTACAACCATCAATTGAACATGCTCTGGAAAGCGGAGGCCTTCGATTTCGACGAAGGACTGCCGCTGCGCGATGCCGCAGAGTTCGATCGCATAGCCGCCCTCATGCAGCGCCAGGGCAGTGTTCAGGAAGCTTTGCTGGCCAGGTAAACGCCTGCCGGCGCGAGGTGCTCAGCGCCCCGCTCAGTGCTTCGGCACCTTGGCGCTGCGTTTGAAGGGAAGATCGAAGGAACCGGCATGCAGGCGGCCCGCCGGGCTGCCATCCTTCGCCATGCGCAGCTCCAGCTCGCGCGACAGCACGAACAGCACGGCCGGCGACGCCGATGCGGCATACAGCGGTTCGACCGAACCTTCGCGCAGCCCCAGCACGAGCTGGCCGTCCTGGTCGGTGATCTCGAAGTTGCCCATTCCCTTGATCTCGTAGGTCCCGACCAGCGCCTTGCGCTTCGCGGGCGACAGCGCGACCGCCTTGCGGACCGCGGTCTGGTTGCCGGGCCAGCGGTATTCGAAGGCGGCGGCGCGCAGGATGCCCTGGGCCAGGTCGTTGCCGCCTTCGCCATTCGTCATCACCACCACGCCGTCGCCCTGCCCGAGGTAGGCCAACAGCACATCCTGGTAACCCACATTGCTGCCGCCATGGCCGAAGGACAGGCTCGGGCCCTTGCCTTCGATGCCGAAGCCGAGCGCGTAGCCGTTCTTCACCGGCTCGAGCATGGTGCGCGCCATCGCCGGCGAGAGCAGGGCTTGTCCCGATGCGTCGGCATTGCGCTGCACGCCGAGGATGAAGCGCGCCAGATCGCTCGGCGTCGTCCACAGGCCGGCGGCCGCGAGTTCGGGGTAGGTGTAGGGACCGCCCTTGTAGGGTTCGCCCTTGGCGTCGTGCGGCATGGCGGCGCGCGCCAGCTGCGCCGCCGGCAGCGGCTGACTGAAACCGCTGTCCTTCATGCCGAGCGGCGCGAGCACCGTCTCGGCCAGCAGCTCGGGAAAGGGCTTGCCGGCGCGGTCGATCATGGCCCGCTGGACCACCGTATAGCCGCCGCCGGAATACGTCCAGGCCTGGCCGGGCGGATTCTCGATGCGTATCGGCTTGGTATTCGCCGGCGGCTTACCGTCCAATACCTGGACCAGGGTCGGCACGGCGGCATCATGCGCATAGCCGGGGAAACCGGAGACCGAGGTGCCCGCCGTGTGCGACAGCAGCTGGCGCAGGGTGGCATGGGCGCCTTTCGGGCCGGGCGGCAGCTTCCAGGTACGCAGTTCCGTGTTGATGTCGGCATCCAGCGCGAGCTTGCCTGCCTCCACCATGCGCAGCGCGGCGAGGGCGGTGACGGGCTTGCTGATCGAGGCGGCCTGGAACAGCGTCTCCGGCGTCACCGGCTGGCCATCCTTCGAGGCGAGGCCGTAGCCCTTGGCCCAGGCGATCTTGCCGTCGCGGATGACGGCGATGCTGACGCCCGGGACGTGCAGGCGCTGCATCTCGTCGGCCAGGGTCGCGGTCGGCACCGGCTTGCCGGCCAGGGCGATGGCGGGGCGCAGGGCTTGTTCGATGTGCCCGATGTCGGCGCCGTCGTCCGCCAGCGCGGGAATGCAGGCCAGCAGGCTCGCCAGGGTCAGGACGGTCTTGTTGCCGGATTTCAAGTTCTGCATTCGGGCTCCAGGGAATGGTTGCTCAGCAGCGAACCATTATCATTGGAGCATGTATTTGCTACAAGAAAAACTTAGCCGAAGCCGCGTACGGGGAAGCGCTCGTCGCGCTGGATCCAGTTGCGCGACGAGTACGCGGTGCGCGCATCCGTCACATGCAAGGTGAAGGCATGCCGCGATACAGGTGAACGATTCGGCGCACTGTAATGCGGCAGCAGCCCATGGAAGCACACCAGGCTGCCGGCCTTGGCCTCCAGCGGCACCGCGGTGGCGTCGTCCGGCCACGGCGTCGCGTCCAGCTTTTCCATCGTGATCCGGTCGCCGTCGCGCAGGAAGCGTTCGCGCAGCGGGCCGCGGTGGCCGCCCGGCTCGACCCACAGGCAGCCGTTGTCGATGGTCGCGTCTTCGAGCGCGAACCAGAAGGTGGTCACGCTGATCGGCGTCGAGTCGAAGAAGGTGGCGTCCTGGTGCCAGCGCACTTCGCCGCCGATACCGGGCTGCTTGAAGATGTACATCGATTGCCAGACCTGGGGCTGCTCGAGTCCCAGCTCGCGCGCCACCGCTGCCAGTTTCGCGTCGCGCGTGAAGGCTTCGAAGACCGGATCGAGGTCGTGCATGGCGTGGCCGATCTTGTTGATCGACAGGGCCTTGGCCTGCTTCAGCTGGCCGTTCGCGTCGAAGGCTTCCTCTTCGAAGAAGCAGCGCACCGTGTTGTCCGAGCCGAGGAACCAGGCGTCGCTGGCGTTTTCCTGGTCGCGCGTGGTGAAGACGACGCCGGACTCCATTGGGTCGAAGGCGTCGACGATGGCTTCGGCGCGGGCGCGCAGGCCTGCGATCTCGTCCGGCGTCTTGAAATTCGGGATGACGAGGTAGCCGTCGCGCTGGTAGCGGTCGCGCTGTTCCTGGGTCAGCATGGTGGCAGGCTCCGTTGAGTAATCAAGGCATTCTACGCCGCCGACACCGTCCAGCCGTCGTCGGCATACACCCGCTCGTCGTCCAGGTACACCGCATCGGTCACCACGAACACGTCGATGTGGTAGCGCGCATCCTTGCGCTTGAATCCGGGCTTGGCGTACACCCCGTGCTTGGCGCCCAGCGACAGGTGGATGCCGCACATGCGCTCGTAGGTGCCGATGTCGTCGACCCGGCGCTCGCGCGAGAAGGCGCGGTTCATGCCGAAGCCGAGTTCGCGCACCCAGACCTCGCCCTCGTCGCGGCGGATGATGTCCAGCACCTGCTGGAACCCGGGCGTCACGTTCTCCGCACCGACCACGCGGCCGCGCTCGATCACCAGCGTGATCGGCGCCTCCGGACGGTTCACCAGATAGCTGGTATCGCCGAACACGTGGACCTGGGCGCGGCCGTTGACGGCTTCAAGGTCGCGCGCCTCGGTGAACACTTCGCCGATCGGGAACTGGCCGCCGACGTTGTTCATCGCGCTGTAGTCGCCGACATTCAGCTTGGCCGATTCGAAAGGCGAATCGAATACGAGCACGGCGTCGCCGCCATGGACTTCGGCGCGCGAGGCGGTATCGATGCGGCGCTTTAGCGCATGGCCGACGCCGCGGAAGTACCGAGGATCGTAGGCCAGCGACTCGATGTAGTGCTCGCCCTGTGCCCCCGGCATGCGCGACAGGTGCACGTGCTCGATCACCTTCAGTCCCAGCTTGAACAGCTCCACGCGCAGGCGGAAGCCGTCGAGGCGGAAGTTGGTCGATTGCACCAGCACCACCAGGTCGCCCGGCGCATAGGTCTTGAACGCCGTGAGGACCGCATCCGGCGTGACGGCGTCGAAGTCGATGAAGCCGGCCTCGGGCAGGTTGCGGCGGTAAGCCTCCATCAGGGCGCGCGACAGGCCGGTCCGGCGGTCGAACACGACCAGTGCGCGCTTGCCCAACCCGTGTTCGAGCGCGATCGCGAGCACGTCGCGCAGGTGCGCGGTGGCGGCGTCGATGGCGGAGGAGGGCAGGTCGGGATTCGGGAGCTCGATGGCGTTCATGGCGTCGGACGATGGGAGGCAACCCGTCATTATAGCCTTGCCCCGGCCGTCCGGATGCCGGCGGCAGTGCTTGCGGCAGCTCACGGACACGAGGCCGGCTTTGCTGCACAGTTTGCCTGTCGGGGAGTCTTATCATGTTGATTCTAAAAGGAAAATTTCCTTTCTTTAATTTATTTCCGCTGCTGCTGGCGTTGCTGCTGGCCGCAGGCTCGCCTGCGCAGGCGGCCGAGGCCAAGGCGGGCGCGGTCGCGCCGGACGTGGTGGCGGCCGAGTTCTACGGCTGGTACCTCGAGGCCCTGAGCGCCGACCAGGATCCGCTCAGCGACCGTTACGACACCTTCACCCGCTACGTGACGAGGGAGCTGGCGGCGCGGCTGGTCGAACGGCTGCAGGGCGGCCGGCTGCCGCAGCGCGATTACTTCACCCAGTCCACCGGCTACCGGCCGGCCTGGCAGCGCAGCGTGCACGCGGCCACCATGCGCCGGCGCGCCGCCGCCGCCGATGTCGTCGTCACCCTCGGCGGCGGGGAAACCGGCGAGGACCACGGCCCGCGCCAGGTGCTGGCCTTGTCGATGGTGCTGGAGAACGGCAGCTGGAAAATCCGACAGGTCGTGTCCGTTGATGCGTCCAGAAGTTCCGCTGAACAGCCCGCCATTTGATCCCTGAAGCACTGCCGCCCGCTCCTTTCGTGAACGGGGCGCCATGGCGCCCATGCTGGCGCTATGATTCCAAAAGCACAACGGCCCCAGGAATGGAGCGGGCCGTCGCGTTTTTGACGACCGACAGCGGGGGACAATGGCAAACCCAGTGGCATACCGATGGGAAACTCCGGCCAGTGTCTGGCTGGAAAACGAGAACGGGCAGTTCGAGCTGGCCGCCAGCGAAGGCCTGGGCCGGATCGACTGGAGCACCCATGCGCGCGGACGCATGGCCGACTTCGCGCACCTGCTCGGCGCCTCCCTCCCTTCCTGCGATGGCGGGAGCTGCGAGCACTCGTCCATCTATCCGGAAGGCTTCTCGTTCTGTCCCGAATGCGGGCGCCCCCTGGAGCGCCTGGCCGGACGCCAGCAGCGCCGCCCCGACTGGTGGGGCCCGCATGCCGACCAGCTGCTGCCGCGCCATGTGCCGCACGGCCTGCCCGTCACCTCGCTGCCGCTCGGCGACAGCCTGGAGGAACGTCCCGCCGCGCCTCACATCGGCCGCTTCGACACCTCGATGCCGCCGCCGCCGAACGCCCAGTGCGTGTTCATCGCCGCCGGCTACGGTTTTCCGGAACAGCGCCTGCTGGCCCTGGCACCGGGGCGCGGCGTACTGCAGTACTGGGATCCGCTGGGCGCGCTGTGGCACGTGCTGGTGCCGGAAGAGGGTACGGCCGACCTGCGCTTCGGCGCCTCCGACTACGGCTGGCTGCCGGCCGTGGAGCCGCGCCGCGGCGAAGTCGGCCTGGTGCCGACCGCCCAGGGCCTCTACCGCCTGTGGATCAATCCGATCAACGAAACCTACCGCCTCGAACCGGTGCTGGCCGCGCCGCTCGTCGCCGCGCCCGGTCTCATGCGGCGCCAGCTCGCCTGCCTGGTGCGCGGGAATGCCGGCGTGCTGGTGCTGGCCTCGCTGGATGCCGACCTGGCGCCCGGCCCGCAGTATGCATGCGGCGCGCTGCCGCTGTCCGGCTGGAGCCGGCCGATCGCCTACGACGGCCAGTTGTCCTGGCTGCATGACGAAGGCCAGCTGCTGTGGCGCCCGGGCGAGGCGCCGCGCTTCCTGCCCTGGCCCGACACCTGGCTGCCGCGCCTGCAGTTCGGCGGCCCGACCCTGAGCCGCGACGGCCGCATGTGGCTGATCGGGCACGACGGCCAGTCCTACTGCTTCCTCGAACTCGGGACGGAGAAGCCGCAGCGCGAGCCTATCGACGGCGCCCGCCTCGGCTTTGCCAACCTGCTGTTCCGGCGCGGCCATCCGGTGGTCGACGAGCCCTGGTCCGGCGAACACGTCGAAGACCAGAACGAAGACGATTCCCTGGTGCTGCCGCTGCTGCGCAGCTTCAACAACAACCGCAGCCAGCCCAGCGGGCTGGTGCTGCGCTTCCACAAATACACCGGCCGCGCGGAAGACGCGCTGGCCGACCGCGTGATCGCCCGCACCACGGTCGAATGGATAGGACGGCGCAACGTCATCCTCGACGAGATCGCACGCCTGTCGCGCCCGCTCGAGTGCCTGCCCTTCGTGTACGCCAACCATCTCTGGCTGCACCACCCAGACTGGAACCGGATCCGCGGCTGGAACCTGGAAGAGCCGTCGTGAGGCGCGCGCTCGCCTCACTTGCCATACGGTTGGCGACGCTTGCCGGCCTGCTCGGGCCGGCAGTGCCGGCCTTCGCCATCCCGCAGGTGGTGCTGGTGCAGAACTCGGGCTGGATGGAGCCCTTCTACAGCGATCCGGCGTCCGCCTTCAAGCCGCTGGTGACGGAACTCGTCGCCAACGTGGTGCAGCCCGGCGACGCCCTGGTGCTGGCCGCCTTCAACCAGTCGCTGCCGGGCGCGCCGTCGCCGAAAGGGTTGCTGTCCGAGCAGGCCGACCCGAAGACCCTGCATGCCCACGTAGAGGCGGCGCTGGCCGGTTTGCAGACCGCGCGCAAGCCAGGCGCGGGCAGGTCGGGTGGCGCGGCCCTCGCCGACACCGACCTCGGCGAAGCCGTCGACGCCGCCCTGAACCAGGTCCTGGGAGGCAAGCCCGGCCTGATCTGGCTGGTGACGAACAACCGCAACAGTCCCAACAACGACCAGGCGACCGCCGCGCGCAACCGCGAGTTCTATGCGCTGATCCACCGCGGCGCCGCGATCGACAAGGCGCTGGCCTTCCCGCTGCGCATGCCGGTCAAGGGCGAGCACTACAGCGCGAACGGCCTGATGGTCTACGTGTTCGCGGCCGGGAAGGAAGGCGCCCGGGCGCTCGATGCCCTGCTGGCGTCCGGCCGCGTGCAGCGCGTGATCACCGAACCGCCGGCGCGCCTGAAACCGCTGGACCGCGACACCGTGCGCCTGGTGCCGCGCCGCGTCGAGGGCGCGGCCGGCGTCGCGCTGGCGATGGATGCCGGCGGCCGCCTGCATGCCGACGTCGAACCGGACGCGGTGGCGCCGAGCACCCGCATCCAGTGGCAGCTGGAGAACACGATTTATCCCTACACGATCGCCGGCGCCACCATCAGCGCGCGCTCGATGCTGGCCGGCGAGAACCGCCCGATCGAGCTGGCACGCAGCAGGATCGACCAGCTGGCCCCCGGCAAGGCCGAGCCGCTGGCGTCCAGCATGCAGCTGCCGGTGGCCAGGCTGCCGGGCAAATGGTCGATGGAGGCGATCAGGTCGGCCGGCTCGGCCTATGTGCTGCCGGGACGGATCGAACTGCACCTGGCCGGCCAGAAGCTGGTGCTGTCGCAGGCTTTCCGCGAACGGATGGCGGCGCTGTTCCCCGGCGATCCGCTGCCCGAGATCTTCACGCCACCAAGCGAGATCCAGGCCTCGACCGCCACCTTGCCGCTCGAAGTAAGGGTGCACTACGGCTCGGGGCCGCTGGTGGCGCTGATCGGCGCGGCGCTGGCCGTGCTGGCGGCGGGCGCCGGCGCAGCGTACGCCTATGCCCGTCCGCGCCGCGTGCAGCTGACCGTGGAGGACGAGCTGCGCATCATGCACACGCGCGCCGGCGCCACCCAACCGATCTACGACAAGGCGGGCAGGGAAGTGGCCCGCCTGAAGACGACGCTGTTCGGCCACCAGCTGATCGACCTGCGCGAAGGCGCCCAGGTCAGGCTGGGGCGATAGAACGAGAACAACCCCGAGAGGACCCCATGCAAGATCAGAAAACAAGTCCAACGTCGACCGACCCCGGCTTCAAGCTGCCGGCCCAGACGACGCCCACCACGCCGCAGGACGGGATGCCGAAGACGGCGCCCGATACCGCCAGCCAGCCGGTCGAGATCGCGCCGGGCGGCGCCACCAACACCAGCGCGGCGCCGCTGCGCGACACCTCGGCGCGCGACCTGGCCATCGGCGGCGCGGTGTTCGTGGTGCTGCTGGCGATTTACTTCTTCGTGCGGAACGCCTACGTGCACCACCTGGTCGTCAGGCGCGTGGCGCCGTCCTCGGCCGGCAGCGCGGGCTGGCTGATGTTCGTGGGCCTGGCCTTCCTGTCCTTCGCCGCGGTTCTGGCGATCATCAACGCGGCCAAGTACCTGACCCTGGCGATCACGGGGCCGCTGGTCGTGATCGGCGTGCTGGCCCTGATAGCGGCTTTGCTCATCGGCCGTCGCTAAGTGTACAAAATAAGTAAGGAAGCATGACATGGCAGATTTTCCCGATCCCTCGGCCCTGAACACCACCGGCGCAGCCGGCCGGGCCGAACTCAAAGTCGACCTGCGCCCGACCCTGTTCATCGGCGCCGGCGGCACCGGCATGGAAGTCATGATGCGGATCCGCCGCCGCATCCTGTCGGCGGTCTGGAACCGCCAGCACCCGACCCGCGTGGAGTCGATCGCCGACTTCCCGGTGGCGCGCTTCCTGCACTTCGACCTCGACAACCAGGCCATCATCGACGAAGGCAAGTCGCAGCGCACCGACCCCTGGTTCGAACTGGTCAAGCTGACCGACGAGGAGCGCCTGGTCGAGCCGCTCGACCTGCCGCAGTACCACGAGTCCGACGACAGCCTGGCGCGCTTCCCCTTGATTGAACAATGGATGCCGCTGCGGCCGAAGAAGCTGCGCTCGCTGGGCATCGACCCGTCCAAGGGCGCGGGCCAGATCCGCGCGCTGGCGCGGCTCTACCTGTTCGACAAATATCCCAAGCTGAGGGGACGCATCAAGGGCGCGCTG
This sequence comes from Massilia sp. 2TAF26, assembly GCF_052115005.1. Taxonomy (NCBI): domain Bacteria; kingdom Pseudomonadati; phylum Pseudomonadota; class Betaproteobacteria; order Burkholderiales; family Oxalobacteraceae; genus Massilia; species Massilia sp. 2TAF26. The sequence goes on along the minus strand of NZ_JBFRFV010000021.1, from coordinate 89,097 downwards.
AACTTCCTGAGTTCGAACGCCGGCATCGAGCGCAAGGAGAATTACCAGCGCCTCGGCCTGCAGGTCGATACCAGCAAGTTCCGCATCGTCGTCATCGCCTCCAATGCCGGCGGCACCGGGGCCGGCAGCGCCATCGACCTGGGCTGGATCGCCAAGGCCATCGCAAGCCAGGAGGTATCAAGCAGCCAGGTCGACCTGGTGATGTTCCTGCCTTCGGGCTATGCGAAGGCCAACAAGGAGCGCACCGAGGCCAATGCCTACGCGACCCTGATGGAGCTGGAGACCAGCATGCGCGACATGAATGCGCGCGTGCAGTGGATGGATCCGGACAGCGTGGTCGGCCGCGGCGCGCCCTTCGACGACGTCTATTTCGTCGATACCGCCAACCTGGCCAACAAGGCGACCCAGGATATCAAGGACGTCTACCAGATGGTGGCGGACACCCTGTTCGAGGATTTCGCCTCGGCCGATTTCGCCAACCGCAAGCGCTCGGTGGCGGTCAACCAGCAGCAGCACAAGCTCGGACCCTACAATCCGCGCGTGCCGGAACAGCGCTTCGGCGACATGCGGCTGTCCTATTCGAAGGTGTACTCGGCCTTCGGCCAGGCCGTGCTCGACACCCAGCAAAGCTTGCGCGACGATATCCGCGCTTACGAGCTGGCGGCGCTGATGGTAAAGGCCTTCTTCGGTCTCGCCAGCACCGACGGAACGGCAGCGCGCCGCGCCACCGATGCGGAACGCGACAGCTTCATGCGCGAGCAGATGGGCATGGGGGAGCATCCCTTCTCGGAATTCCCGGACTTCCGCAAGGGCACGGTGGACGTCACGCCCTTCCAGGAATACGCACTCACCGACATGCTCCTGATGGACAAGGACCAGCGCTCGCTGCTGGAACGGGTCGAAAGCAAGGTGCAGCTCGAGATCGACCGCATCATGGCGTCCTACGACCTCAAATTGTGGCGCGAGAAGGTGGTCGAGCTGCTGCCGAACCTGGAGCGCGACGCCATCCGCGAAGCCGGCGCCACCGCCGAGACCAGCGAAGACCGGATCAAGCGCAAGACCGGAGAACTGCTCGGAGAACTGAGGTTGAACGTGCGCGGCCGCCTCTACATGCTGCTGGACGACCGCAAGCAGGGTGGGCTGGAATTCGTGCTGTCGCTGCTGGAGCAGGTGAAGGCGAGGCTGGCCCAGCGCGACCTCGCCAACGCCCAGCGCAACGGCAAGCGCTACCGCGACATCCGCGATGCCCTGCGCACCCGCCAGGTCGAGGAATCGCTGAACAACCTGTCGCAGGCCTCCGGCCGCCTGTTCGGCAAGGATGCCCAGTCGCGCGAGGTGATGAATCACCTGAAGCGCGACATCGCCGACTACCTGCGCTTCCATCTGCTGGCGGTGGCATCCGGCCAGACCATCGATGTCATGAACAGCATGTCCGCCTGGCTCGGCAACCCGCAGGGCACCGACGAGCAGGGGCAGGCGCAGTGGAGCGGCATCGCCGGCGAATTCCAGGACGGCCGGCGTTCGGTCCAGGCCATGCTGGCCGCCTGCGACCAGCGCATCGGCCAGTTGCGCGCCGACGCCCGCCAGGAACACGCCACCTACATCAAGCTGGCCAGCGACGTGCTGCCGCAGCCGGTCCGTCTCACCAGCGACGTCGGCGGCTGGGCCGAAGAAGTGCTGCTGGAATTCGGCGGCTCGGCCAAGCTGTTCCCGCAGCTGGGCGACGAGCGCCTGCGCGCCGATCTGCTGCTGAAGCTGTTCCGCCGCGCGCAGACCCAGCTGTCGACGATGCAGGCGGCCGGACTGGAGCCGGCGCAAAGCATCGATCCGCTGCTCGAGCGCCTGAACGCCATGTCGCCCCAGGAGCGCCACCGCGTGTTCAGCGAATGGATCAAGAGCAGCATGCCCTGGATTAACGCGCGCTTCTCGGCCGAGTTCACGCCCAGCGCCGACCAGTTCAAGTGCTTCATCGGCGTCGGCGACCCATCCGCCTGGCGCAAGCTGGAACCCGAGATCCGCGCCGCCGTGCCGACCGGCTTCCTGCACGGCGACGCGGTCGCCATCGTCAACACCGGCGAGCCGGGGAGGGCGGTCTGCTACATCGAACTGTCCGGTTACCCGATGACGGTGCTGCGCGGCCTGCCGACCTGGCGCGCTTCCTACCAGATCGAGAACCCGAAGATCCCGACCCACCTGCATTTCGACTCGACCCGCTTCCGCCATCCGATCTCGCCTTCGATGGACGAGCTGAACCGCCTGGCCGACGACTACGAATGGTTCCTCCAGGCGGTGGCGCTGGGCGTCATCCGCCGCAAGCAGGATGCGGGCGACCGCGAGGCCGCCTTCCAGCCGCGCGGGCAATACCTGTTCGAGGTCGAGCCGGGTTCCGGCGAATGGCTACAGATCGGCAACGAGTACGCGATCCGCTCGAACGGCCTGCCGCCCTACTACCGCGAGCAGGTGATCGCCGGCGTGCGCCAGCGCCTCGGCACGATGGGCCCCTGCCGGCTGGCGCTGCTGGCGGCGCTGATGCGCCACTACCAGCTGCGCGTCTACGAGCCCAAGCTGGAAGTCGACGAGACCGGCGCCCAGCTGCCTTCGCCCTCGCTGCCGACCATCACCGCACGGCGCCTGTACGACCAGTGGATGCGGCGCGCCGCGACCATCCAGCCGGAGCTGTCGCCGGCCCAGGTCGAGGCGGCGCTGGCCCAGCTCGACCTGTGGAGCGAGACGGTGCCGGATTCCGCCAGCGACGCCTACCAGTGGGAAGTCGAGCGCCCGAGCGACAAGCGGGTGGTCCGGCCGGAGTTCCTGGCCAGCGAGGCGCGCGCGCTGCAGGCGCTGGAGCGGCGCTCGTCGGCGCCGGCCGTGGGCGGCCTGGCGGCGATGGAGTTGGCACATGCGGCGCACGCGGCGCCTGCCGCCGCCACCATCGTCAGTCCCTCGATGCCGGCGGCGCCGGCGGCGGCCGGCGTGCATCCGGCCGGCCTCGGACCGGCGGCATTCGTCGTCGGCGCGACCCCGATGTCCGCGCGCTACAAGCTGTTCGTGAACGGCGCCCAGCGCGGCCCGTATGCGCTGGAAGAGGTGGCGCAGCAGCTGGCGCGCGGCGAGATCGACTCCGGCACGCGCATCTGGAACATGCAGTGGAACCCGCGCCTGGACAAGTGGAAGACGGTCGGCGAGATCCCGGAACTGGCGGACGGTATTGACGCCGCGATCCCCGATCCGGACGACGGGATCCCGGATCCGCAATAAGGGAGCGCCGTGCAAGACGAAGCGATCTACCGCTGTATCAACGAGACCTGCGGCCGGCCGGCGCCGCGGCCCGTGAACTACTGTCCCTGGTGCGGGACGGCGCAGGCGCACGCCGGTACGCGCACACCGTCGGCCGCGACCGGCTCCGCCGCCGCGGTCGCTGCGGCCGCAGGGGCGAGCGCGGCGGCATCGCTGTCCGGCTGGTCGGATGCGCCGCCGCCCGCCATCGCGCCGGAGATCAAGCCCGAAGCAAAGCCCGAAGCAAAGCCCGAGCTCAAGCCGCCCGTGCCGCCCACCCCGAGCGCGACCGCCTTCGGCCACAGCGCCAAGGGCGCTTCCACACCGCCGCCTCCGCCAACGCCACCGCCAGCGCCGCCGCGCCAGGAAGTCCCACGCCCGCCATTGGCCGCGCACCCGCCCCGGCGCAAGCCGATCCGGCTGCGCTGGTGGGTGCTGGCGCTGGTCGTGCTGTGGGGCGTGTGGTTGATGGCCAAGCCGTCGACCAAGAAGATCGACCGCCGCATCGACGCCGCGATCTCCCTGGCGCGCGAGTGCAAGGGCAGCGATGCCCAGGCCGAGCTGATCGCCCTGCGCAAGACCCGCGCCACGCCGGAACAGCTGCAGCGCCTGCAGCAGGCGCTGAACGACGAAGCGGCCATTTGTACGAAGCGGCGCCAGCGCGCCAGGGCATGGAGCGAGACCAGCGCCGCGGTCGAATCGGCGCTGGCGGCGGCCGGCTGGGACAAGGCACTCGCTCGCCTGCAGGCGTTCACGAAGCGCTGGGGCGAGGACGAGGACACGCGCGCGATGAAGGAAGGCATCGAGGCCGCACGCCGCGACGCCGCCCACCCGCTGGCCGTGCCGCGCAGTGCCGCCGGTTCTTCGGGCGGCGGGGCGACCGGCGCCGGTGGCGGCGACAAAGCCCAGTCCGCGTACAATCTAATCCAGAGCGCGCAACGCGACATGGCGAACGGCAATTACGGTGCCGCGGCCGACAAGATGACGCTATGCCTGACCATGGTCGATGCCGGCAACCGCGAGTGCCGGGCACTGAAGACCCAGGCCGAGCAGCAGGCAAAGTTCCCGTAACCGGAAAGGAGGAGTAGCATGAATCGCATATCGACTACAGCCATTTTGCTCGCGGCCTTGCTGGCCGGCTGCAATCAATCGACGTCCGGCGACGGCATCGGCCCGGCCCAGAAGGCCGGCAAGGCGGTCGACGATGCCGGCGCCAAGGTGCAGAGCGCGGTCCAGGACCAGGTGGTCAAGGCCGATGCGGCCGCCGAGAGGGCGCGCGACAAGGCGAAGGAAGCGGCTGCGGAAGCGAGCCGCAACCTGGATCATGTGACGGCGAAAGTCGGAGAGAAGGTCGAGAAGGCGGGCGAGAAGATGCAGGAAGCGGCGCGCTGAACGCTCGGCTCAGGAAACCGCCCGCAGCTCCGGCCAGTTGCCCTGCACCACAGACAGCTCGACGCTGCCGGCGCGCCACGCAGCCTCGATGTCCTGCTCGATCTGCTCCATGCTCATGCCGGTCTCGTGGGCGAAGCCCTGCACGCCGTAGGCGCGGTTGCGGCCGTGGCCCTTGGCCAGGTAGAGCGCCATGTCGACCAGGTTGACGGCGCGTTCCCAGGACATCGACTTGCCGCCCGGCGCCAGCGGGAAGGGCGCGAAGCCGATCGAGACGTTCACCGACAGCTGGATGCCCTGGTAGTCGATGGTGCGGGCCGGGATGCCGCTCAGCAGGCGGCGCGCCACATCGTCCAGGCTGCCGCGTGGTACCGCCGGCAGGAAGGCCAGGAATTCCTCGCCGCCCCAGCGCACGATCATGTCGGTCTCGCGCAGGATCTCGCGCAGGGCGTCGGAAATCTCGCGCAGCACCGCATCGCCGGCACCGTGGCCGTAGGTGTCGTTGATGTGCTTGAAGTGGTCGACGTCCATCAGGTACATCGCGCTGACCATCTCGTCGTTCGCGGAGGACGGGGCAATCTCCTGCTGGCCGCGCATGAATTCCTGGAAGTGGCGGCGGTTGTACAGGGCGGTCAGCGGATCGCGTGCGCTCTGCTGCTTGAGTTCCAGGTTCTTTTCTTCGAGCTGGGCGTTGGCCTGGCGTACCTTGCGGTAGAAGAAGTAGACGATCACCGAGGACAGCGCGAATACCAGCGCCAGCAGCCACCACACGCGCTGCTGCAGGCGGCGGTTGTCGATCTCGGTGGTCTTGACCTGGTTTTCCTGGCGCAGCAGCTCGATCTGGCGCTTGGCCTTGTCGGCCTCGTACTTTTCCTGCAGCTCCATCACCGCCTTCTGGCGCCGCTTTTCGAACAGCTCGTTCGACAGGGTGCGCTCGCGATGGTAGGCATTCAGGGCGCCGGGCAGGTCGCCGGCGCGCTCCAGCGCGTCGCCGTATTCAGCCAGCACGGATTGCAGCTGCGGCTTGTCGCCCGACTTCTCGTACCAGGCCATGCCTTCTTCGATGCTCTGCTTGCCTTCGGCCAGGCGGCCGAGGGCCAGGTAGGCCTGGCCGATGTTCACGCGCGCCGTCGCCATCGAGCTTTCTTTATTGATCAGGCGCGCCTGTTCCAGCGCCTGCTGGCCGTAGGAGAGGACATTACGATAATCCTTCTCCTTCAGGTAGAAGTCGGAGAGATTGACCAGCGCGGTCGCGACCATCGGGCCGGCGCCGATCTTGCGCTCCAGTTCCACCGCCTCCAGCAGGGCCTTCAGTCCGCGCCGGGTCTGGCCGGAGTCCATCGACAGCGCGTACTCGGTAATCTTGAGCGTCGCCAGGCGCCCCGGGGAGTCGATGCTCTCCGCGGCGCGGTAAGCCTCCTTTAGCGCGTCGAAGCCTTTTTCGTATTCGCGCATCTGGTCGTACAGATTGGCCAGCGAGTTGTAGGCGATCACCATCAGCATCGGCTGGCCGCTCTCGCGTGAGAGGTTGGCCGCAGCCTGCAGCCTGGTCAGCGCCATCGGGAAGTTGCCGTCCTCGCCGAAGGACTGGCCGGAAGAGATGGTGACGCGCACCCGCAGGTCCATGTCGCGGCTGCCGGCAGCCAGCTTTTCCGCCTGCCAGATCAACTGGTGGGACAGGGCCAGTTCGTTCATCGAGAACTGCACATAGCCCTTGGCCAGCAGGCCGCGCGCGGTGATCGTGTTGTCGGCATGCTGCTGGCCGAGCTGGATCAGCTCGTCGCACAGCCTGTCGGCGACGTCGTTCTGGCCCAGGCTGTTGTGCGTCTTGCAGGCAAGGTCGAGGAAGGCGGCTTTCTCGGCCAGCGGCGCGGCGCGGCTTTCCCGTTCCAGTTTCATCAGCTGCGGCAGGGCGCGCTGCGGAACGAAGCGGCCCACGTCCTGGAGCGCGGCAAGGCGCTGGGCCAGCGGCGCGGGAGCGTCGGCGAAGGCGAGGCTGGATGCCAGGAATAGCGCCGCCAGCAGCCCGAGGCTGCGCCGGTGATGCGATCCACGATGGTGGCCTGCCAACATAGTTCCTCAGGGCGTGACGGTCGTCCCGTGCGGGACTCAGCCGGTCATTGTACGCCGCTTGCTACAAAGAAATACATATTTTCCCGGGCATATGCGAAAAAGCTACATATGTATTCCATCGGCTCATGGGCTGTATAGACAGGCGCTATCCCCTTGTTCAAACCGCCAGCTGCTGCAGCAGGTAGAGGCGCTGGTACAGGCCGCCTTCGATGCGCATCAGCGCCTCATGGCTGCCGGCTTCGCTGATGCGGCCATGGTTCAGCACGATGATGCGGTCGGCGTCGCGGATGGTCGACAGGCGGTGCGCGATGGCGATCACGGTCACCTTGCCGCGCAGCCCGACCACGGCCTGCTGCACGATCTGCTCGGTCTGGCTGTCGATGCGCGAGGTCGCTTCGTCCAGCAGCAGGATGCGCGGCTTTCCGGCCAGGGCGCGCGCGATCGCGATCAGCTGCTTCTGGCCGGACGACAGGCGCGAGCCGCCTTCGCCCAGCGGCGTGTCGTAGCCCTGTTCGAGCGCCACGATGAAGTCGTGGGCATGGGCGGCGCGCGCCGCGGTCTCGATCGCCTCATTGGAGAGTCCGCGCCCCATGTCGATGTTCTCGCGCGCCGACGCCGCCAGCAGGAAGGGATCCTGCGGCACCAGCCCGACCTCGCTGCGGAAGCGTTCGTTGTCGATGGCGGCCAGCGGCTCGCCATGGATCTCGATGCTGCCGTTCCGTACCGGGTAGTAGCGCAGCAGCAGCGACAGCAGGGTCGACTTGCCGCTGCCGGTATGGCCGACGATGCCGAAGAAGGCGCCCTGCGGGATCTCGAGCGACAGGTGGTGCAGCACGGTCTGGCCTTCGACGTAGGCGAAGCTCAGGTCGCGCACCTGTACCGCCGGCGCATGCGGATCGATATTCGCCGGACCATCGGCCGGACGGCCGCCGCTGCCCGTACGCCTGCCGTGTTCGGGTGCGTTCGTCTCGTCCAGCAGGGCCGCCACGCGCGCGGTCGCCACCACCGCCTGCTGCAGGCCGCTGAACTGCATCGTGATCTGGATGAGCGGCTCGACCACCCGCGCGATATAGCTGATGAAGGCGTACAGCACCCCGACCTCGACCGCGCCCATGCTCTGGCGGCCGAAGCTGAAGATCACCACCGCCAGCAGGATCACGTTGAGGAAGTCGAGGGCGGGGCGCAGCAGGAAGGCATTGGCGCGCAGCTCGGCCACGCGCGCCGTGTAGTGCTGGTCGTTGGTGGCGGCGAAGCGCTCGCCGAAGCGGTGCTGGGCATTGTTCGCCTGCAGCACGCTCATGCCGCCGATCGATTCCGCCATCTGGGCGTTGATGTCGCTGCGCAGGGCGCGGGCGCGGGTGACGGCCGGCGCGGAAAGGCGCTGGTACAGCCAGATGATGCCCAGCACGGCCGGCAGCAGGGCCAGCACGATCAGCATCAGGTGCCAGTCGAGCCAGGCCATCGCGATCGAGGTCCCGACCAGCACGATGCTACTGTCGAGGATCACGAACAGCACCTGGATATACAGGGTCTTCACCGCCTCGGTGTCGTTGGTCACGCGGCTCACCAGCTGGCCGGTGATGGCGCGGTCGAAGAAGGCCATCGGCAGGCGCAGCACGTGGCCGTACACCCATTCGCGCAGGCGCTGCACCGAGCGCATCGCCAGGCCGGACAGGCGCACCAGCTGCAGGAAGCGGATCCAGGACGCGGCCCAGCCGGTGACCAGCACGCCGCCCAGCAGCAGTGCCATGCGGGTCCAGTCGAGATGATGGGGCAGCAGGTGTTCGTCGATCAGCTTCTTGCCCAGCAGGGGGCCGAGCACTTCGAGGCCGGCGGCCAGGATCAGCCAGCCGGTGGCCCAGACCAGGTGGGCGCGGTCCGGATGCGCGGCGCGGCGCAGCAGGCCGGCCGCCTGCTTCGCCTGGGTATTTTTATTGAACATCGAGGCTCGCCTCCAGTTGTTGATAGCGCCACTGGCTGGCGTACCAGCCGTCTTCGGCGAGCAAGGACTCGTGGGTGCCGGATTCGACGATGCGGCCATCCTTCAGCACGATGATGAGATCGGCCTTCACCACGGCCGACAGGCGGTGGCTGGCGATCACCGCCGACAGTTCCGGGCGATTCGCGCGCAGTTCGTCGAGGTGTTCGAGGATACGGGTCTCGGTGCCGGTGTCCACCGCCGACAGGGCATCGTCGAGCAGCAGCAGCGGGCTTTGCGCCAGCAGCGAGCGCGCGATCGCCACGCGCTGGCGCTGGCCGCCGGACAGGGTGATGCCTTTTTCGCCGACCGGGGTGTCGTAGCCGTCCGGGAAGCGCAGGATGTCGTCGTGGATGTCGGCCATCTTCGCCGCCTGCTCGATCGCGGCGCGCGAGGCGCTCGGACGTGCCAGTGCGATGTTCTCGGCGATGGAGGCCGAGAACAGGAAGGATTCCTGCGGCACCCAGCTGATCCCGGAACGCAGGGTGGCAAGCAGGTATTCGTCCAGCGCGTGGCCGCCCCAGGTGACCGTGCCGTGCTGGGGCTCGGCCTGGCGCAGCAGCACCCGCAGCAGGGTCGACTTGCCGGCGCCGGTGGGGCCGACCAGGCCCAGGGTCTGCCCCGGCGCCAGGCTGACCGACACCTGCTTCAGCGCCGGCTTCTCTTGTCCTGTGTAGGCAAAGCTCACATTGCGCAGCACCAGCGGCCCGCGCGCCAGCACGTCGACGGTGCCGTGGTCGTCGACCGTGAGCGGCGCATCCAGCAGCGGCTGCAGGCGCGCCAGGGCGGCGCGTCCGCGCTCGATCAGCGACAGCACCCAGCCGGCCGCGAACATCGGCCAGATCAGCTGGCCCAGGTACATCGTGAAGCTGGTCAGCGAACCGATGGTGAGCTGGTCGTTCCACACCAGGTAGCCGCCCAGGCCGAGGGTCAGGCCGGTGGCCGCGGTCAGGGTCAGGCCCACCGCCGGCTCGTAGGCCGCTTCCCATTTCTGGGCCGCCAGGCTGGCGTCGGCGGCGCGCGCGGCCAGTTCGCCGAACTGCTTTGCGCTGCGCTGTTCCAGGCCGAGGGCGCGCAGGGTGCGCACGCCGCTCAGGGTTTCCTGCACGTGGTCGTTGAGGGCGGAAAAGCGCTTCAGCGAATCGCTGGACGCGGTGTGGATGTGGCTCGAGATGCGCCAGAAGGCCAGCGCCATCAGCGGGAAGGGCAGCAGGGCGATCAGGGTCAGGCGCCAGTCTACGCCGAGGAACATGATCCCCAACACCATGACCAGGGTGAGGGTGCCGTCGAAGCCGGCCAGCATCGCCTCGCCGGCGGCCTGCTCGATGGCGTCGACGTCGTTGGTGGCGAGCGCCATCAGGTCGCCGGTGCGCTGGCGTTGGTAGAAGGCCGGGCCCTGTGCCGACAGCCGCGCATACAGCCTGGTGCGCAGCTCGACCCCGAGGCGGTAGGCGGCGGAGTACAGGCGCAGCCGCCAGGCCACGCGCAGGACGTAGATCGCCAGCCCGAGGCCGAGCAGCTGCAGCAGCTGGATCGTGAGTTCCTGTCCCTGGATGCGGTGCGCCGCCAGGGCGTCGATGGTGGCGCCGACCTTGCGCGGCACCAGCACCGAGCACAGGGCGACGCCGAACAGCATCACCGCCGACGACGCATACGAACGCCAGTGCCGGCGTACGAAGCCGCCGATCAGCCTTGCCAAACCCATTGCGTGTCCCGTTATTCGTTCTTGTTGCGAGGACCGCTACTGTACTATTTTTGGCAGGGGCCTGCCCTGGCTGCCTACTTCCTGCGCGAGTTGCGCGGCGGCCTGGCCGGGGCGATGCTTTCCGGCGGCGTCACCGGCGGCAGTTCGACCTTCGCTTGTGCTTCCAGCGGCACGGTGGAGGCGAGCGGATGCTCGGCGCCGGCCGGCATGGGCGAGACCTCGTGCAGTGCCTTGGCCAGCGGCTTCGGCTCGGCCGGCGGGAGGTCGTCGGCGATGGCGGTCTCGATGGCGGCTTCGGCCTGGGCCAGCCGGGCGTCGGCGGGCGCGGCTTTCGGCTGGGCGGCATCGAGCGCGGCTTCGGCATGCGCGGCGCCGATGTCCACGGCCGCGGCGGCGATCTCGCTGGTGATGGTGGCCGCATCGGCGGTGGCGATCGAGGCCTGTTCCATGATCTGCGAGTAGCTGGTCGGGACGTTGGCGGTCGGCGCCGGCGTGGCCAGCAGCGGGATGGTGGCCGGCAGCGCACGTGCGCCGACGGCGAGGCCGAACAGTTCGCGGCCGTAGGAGAACAGGGTATGCCATTGCCCTTGGGCGTCGGCGCCAAGGGCCATCAGGTCGCGCGGTTCGCGCGCTTCGAGCAGGTGCTTCACGGTGCCGGCCGCCTGTTCGATCGATGCGCGCGAGGTGCGCACGTTGAGCGCGGCGATCTGGCCGGCACTGTCGAGCGCACGGGCAGTAAGCTTGCGGAACAAGTCGAGCTGGGCTTCCCATTGAGCCTGGCGGACGGCGGACAACTGGTCGGAAAATGGAGTCATCTGGATCCCTTTTTATTCAGTTATGACGCACTGCAATAAAGCCTAGTGTAAAGCTGTTCGGTAGTGTTGGAAAGAAGTATTTTGTGTTGTTTTTGCAAGGAAATCTTGCGTCGCAGCATAGTTTCTTAATCCAGATCATTGACAGTACAATCAATTACCTCATCGGGAGACCGTATATGGACTTAGTTATCCGCAACGCCACCCTGGCCGATGGCCGCCATTCCATGGACATCGCCATCGACGGCGAACGCATCGCCGAGGTCGGCCCGCAACTGGCGCTGACAGGCAGGCGCGAGATCGACGCCGGCGGCGACCTGGTGAGCCCGCCCTTCGTCGACGCCCACTTCCACATGGACGCCACCCTCAGCTACGGCCTGCCGCGCGTGAACGAGTCCGGCACCCTGCTCGAAGGGATCGCGCTGTGGGGTGAACTGAAACCGCAACTGCTGCAGGAAGACCTGATCGAACGCGCGATGCGCTACTGCGACTGGGCGGTGGCGCGCGGCCTGCTGGCGATCCGCACCCACGTCGACGTCTGCGATGACCGGCTGCTGGCGGTCGAGGCCCTGCTCGAGGTGAAGCGGCGCGTGGCGCCTTACATCGACCTGCAGCTGGTCGCCTTCCCGCAGGACGGCCTGCTGCGCAGCCCCGGCGCCTTCGACAACCTGAAACGTGCGATCGCCATGGGCGTGGACGTGGTCGGCGGCATCCCGCACTTCGAGCGCACCATGGCGCAGGGCGCGGAATCGGTGCGCCTGCTGTGCGAGTTCGCAGCTAGGCAGGGGCTGATGGTCGACATGCACTGCGACGAGACCGACGATCCGCTGTCGCGCCACATCGAGACCCTGGCCTTCGAGACCCAGCGCCTGGGGCTGCAGGGCAGGGTGACCGGCTCCCACCTGACCTCGATGCATTCGATGGACAACTACTATGTCAGCAAGCTGCTGCCCCTGATTGCCGAATCCGGCGTGGCGGCGATCGCGAACCCGCTCATCAACATCACCCTGCAGGGCCGCCACGATACCTATCCGAAGCGGCGCGGCATGACCCGCGTGCCGGAGCTGCTGGCGGCCGGGGTGCCGGTTGCCTTCGGCCACGATTGCGTGATGGACCCCTGGTACGGCCTCGGTTCCGGCGACATGCTGGAGGTGGCCCACATGGGCCTGCACGTGGCCCAGATGACGGGCCAGGCCGCGATGCGCCAATGCTTCCAGGCGGTGACGGAAACGCCTGCGCGCATCCTCGGCCTGCGTGACTATGGTATCGCCCCCGGCTGCCACGCGGACCTGGTGCTGCTCGACGCCGGCAGCCCGGCCGAGGCGATCCGCCTGCGCGCTGCGCGCCGCCTGGTATTGCGCCGCGGACAGATCGTCAGCGAAGCGCCGCCGGCACGCGCCAGCCTGCGCCTGCCGGGCCGGCCAGGCGTTGTAAATTTCCGTTTGACACGCAAGGAGTAAGAATGTTAGTCAACCATGTCTATACAAGGTAAACACAGGAGAATATCGGTAAACACGGCGAACAAACATCCTAGAAATTCGGAAAAAGTTGCTTACTGTAATTCAGTTTCTTTGTGTAAATGCGGTTACATTTTTCCCTAGCCGTGCGGACAATTCCCGGTTTAGAATCTTGCGCTTTCGTTACATTCGAGCAGGCCTGCAGTGAGAGACATCCAGATTCGACCAGCACGCGACGCCGACTTCAGCGCCATGTGGACCATCTTCCAGGCGCATGTCGCCACCGGCGAGACATTCGCCCATGGTCCCGCCACCAGCCGTGAAGACAGTCACGACTACTGGTTCGCGCCCAGTGCGACGACCTTCGTGGCGGTGAAGGGCGGCGAGCGCATACTCGGGATGTACAAGCTGCAGCCCAACCATCTCGGACGCGGCGACCACGTGGCCAACGCCTCCTATATGGTCAGCCCGAACGCCCAGGGGGTGGGCATCGGCCGCATGTTGGGCGAGCACAGCATCGAGGAGGCGCGCCGCCAGCGCTACCTGGCGATGCAGTTCAATTACGTGGTCAGCACCAATTCGCCGGCCATCAATCTGTGGAAGCGGCTCGGCTTCTCGATCGTCGGCACCCTGCCCAAGGCTTACCGGCACCGCCGCCTGGGGTATGTCGACGCCTATGTGATGTACAAATTGCTGGAAGACCCGGCCCGCTGGGACCATCCGGAGGAAGACTGAACGCATGGAGATCGCTCGGACCGCGCGCCTGCGGCTGCGCACCGCAAACCTCGACGACACCGCCTTCTATTACACGCTGGTCAACGACCCGGCCTTCATCGAGCACATCGGCGACCGCGGCATCCGCAGCCTCGACGATGCGCGCCAGGCCCTGCTGGCCGGGCCGATCGCGATGCAGGAGACGCGCGGCCACTCGCTGTACATGGTCGAATTGAACGAAGAAGGGAGCCCGGACGGGCACGTCGCCATCGGCATGTGCGGCCTGATCAAGCGCGACACCCTGGACGAGATCGACATAGGCTACGCCTACCTGCCCGACTGGCGCGGCCAGGGCTATGCCTTCGAAGCGGCGCGCGCCGTGCTGGACTACGCGCCGACCATCGGCATCCGGCGCCTGCTGGCGATTACCTCACCGAACAACCTGGCGTCGAACGGCTTGCTGCGCAAGCTGGGGATGAATTTCGTGCACTTTACACATCTGGTGCCGGACGATGCGGGGAGTAATTTGTACAGCCTGGAACTATAACGTCGTTCCCGCGCTTAAACCCGTCGTCCCCGCGAAGGCGGGGATCCAAGTTTATGTGAGTACGTGCAAAGTTAAACGCTGGTGATACGCGACGAACTTGGGTCCCCGCCTCCGCGGGGACGACGTTTACATGGCGCGGGAACGACGTTGTAACGTTACTGCTTCGTGCTCCCCCAAGGGAAGAACCACGTAATCGGCTTCTCCACCCGCGCCGCCCAGGAAGCCTCGTTGTGCTTCCCGCCTTCGGCCTTGAAGAACATCAGGTCCTCGCTCTCCTTGTAGCCCTTGGCCCGCATGGCCTCGACCATCCTGGTCGTGTCGTCGAGGCCGTCGTCCCGGGTGCCGGCGTCGAGGTAGAACTTGACCGGCACGCGCGCCGGCAGCTTGGTGATGAGGGCGCCGTTGTTCCACCAGAAGGAGCTGGAGACGCCGCCCGCCTTCGAGAAGATGTCCGGATAGCGCTGCGCGATCGCGACCGAGGCGATGCCGCCCAGCGAGGAGCCCATGATCGCGGTGTTCGCCTTGCCCGGCAGCGTGCGGTAGCTCCGGTCGATGTAGGGCTTGACGGTGTCGACGATGAAGGCGCCGTAGGCATCCAGCTTGCCGCCGCCGTATTTCGGGTCGCAGCAGGGCGTGTACTCGGGGATGCGATCCGGCGTGTTGTCGATGCCGACCACGATCACCTCGTCCACCGTGCCCATCGCCACCAGGCGATTCATGGTTTCGTCGACGCCCCATTCGACGCCGAAGGAGGCGGTCTTGGCGTCGAACAGGTTCTGGCCGTCGTGCATGTAGAGCACCGGGTAGCGCTTGGCCGGGTTCTCCGCATAGCTGGGCGGCAGGTAGACGCGCAGCGAGCGGCTGTTCTTCAGCTGGGGCGAGGCGAAGTCCTTCACGATCGTCACCTTGCCGAAGGGCGCGCCAAAGAAGGGATAGATGTCGACGGTGGCGCCGGCCGGCAGCCTGTAGGCGCCGCCGATCGAGACCTTGTCCGTGCCCAGCGTCGGCTTCATCTGCACCTCGCCCAGCTCGTCCGGCCAGGTATAGGTCCAGACGTTCAGCGGGCCCTCGGGCCGCTGGGCCGGCACGCTCTTCGACCAGCTCATCGCTCCCTTGTCGCCGATGATGTGGATCTCTTCCTTGCCGGCCGGGTAGTGCACCCGCACCGTGGTGGCGCCGGCCTGGGAGGCCGCCAGCGCCAGCAGCGCGGCCATTGCCGCCGCTGCCATCGTCTTCATGCTGATTCGTTTCATGGCTTTCCTGTTCAGCGCACGCGCAGCAGGCGCACGCCATAGATGTCGAAGCGGTTGGATGGGCCATCGAGGCCGCCGGCCGCGCTGAAGCTGCTGTTGCTCTGCAGGTAGCTCATATTGTAGAAGTCGCTCATCTCGACGCGGTAGGCGCCGTTCCCTTTCAGCTTCACCGCCAGCGGCGTCGAATACACCGTCGGCGTATGCGCCTTCTCGATGCGCGCGTGCGGCAGCTGCACCACGCCCTGCGCGACGATGGCGCCCGACTCATCCTTGACCGTCAGCCATTTTACGCCACCGCTGATGCCCAGGTTCACCTGGTTGGCGCCGTTGTGATAACGGACCTGCACGACGTAGTCGCCGGCCGCCGGCACCTTGATGTCCCTGACGCTGAAGCGGTCCTGCGGCTTGCCCCAGCCGGCCAGGCGGGCTTCGTCGAAGCGGGCGTTCGGTGCAGCCAGCGCCACGTCCGCGCTCACGCGCTTGTCCGTGGCCGGGATCTCGACGCCGGCATCCATGCAGCGCGGCCGGCTGTGGTGGCTGCGGTTGCCCGAGCCCGTGAATTCCGCCTCGACGGCATAGCAGGCGGTGGCGGAGGCCTTGCCGTCGACCCAGGCGCCGGCCGGCAGCTTCGAGGCCACCAGCTTGCCGTCGCGGTAGACGTTGTAGCGCACATTGCCGGTGTCCTTTGCCTGGATGGTCAGCGCGGCATGGCCGGCGCCATCGCGCTTCAGGTCGGCGATGACCGGCTCGTGCGGGCCGAACACGGCCGGCGTCTCCACATAGGGATCGGCGTTCACGCGCCGGATCGCCTGCTCGCCGGTCTCCAGTTTGCCGAGCACGATCTCGATCCGGTTGTCCGCCGCCAGCGCGCCCCACGGGATGCTGCTGCCGGCCGGCTTGCCGTTCAGGAGGATGCGCTCGACGGTATATACGCCGTTCGCGCCGTTCGTGCCCGCCGCAGCGCGCGCGGGCAGGCGCAGGGTCACATCCAGCACATGGCCCTGCAGGCGCAGGTTGTTCAGCGAAGCCGCATCGCCGGCGGCGAACAACTTGGCGCCCAGCCTGGCCGTCACGAAGGGCTGCAGGGCGATGCCCTCATTGGTGGTCGAGACCCCGAACACGTTGCGCACCACCATGCCCAGGTAGGCGCCGACGGACCACAGCTGGCGCCGCGAGTTGATCACCGGCCCGATCAGGTTGGTATGGGCTTCGTCCAGCAGCAGCGGCTGGCCGGACAGCCACTCGAGGTTCTCCATGTTCGACATGTTCAGGGCCGCGCCGCGCATCAGCGAGTCGTAGGCGGCGTCGGCGACGGCCACGTTGCGGCCCGCTGCCGCGGCGCGCAGGCCATACGCCGTCACGAAGGGCCACATGGCGCGGTTGTGGTAGACCGGCATGTCGAGCTGCTGCGGCCAGATCACCGGCGCGCCCATCGGGCCGTGCGGATAGCTGGCCAGGATGCGGCGTGCGCGCTTGTCGTCGGCGATGCCGGTGAGGATGGCGAGCGATTGTCCCAGCCAGTCGAACTTGTGCATCGGCGCGCCGTCGAAATGGGCGGCGGTGAGGCTGCTGTACATGCCGGCGTCGTCCAGCCACAGGCGGGCGTTGACGGCGCGCTTCAGGTCTTTGGCCCAGCCTTCGTAGCGTGCCGCACGCGTCGGATCTCCCTGTTCGCGCGCCAGCCTGGCGGCCAAGCTCAGGGCCTTGTAGTGGCCGGCATTGGTCGACAGCGCCTTCGAACTCGCCATCGAGGCCAGGTCTTGCGGGATCCACGAAGCGTAGCTCTGGTCGCGCCAGTCGAGGAAGGATTCCTCGCCCGTGTACAAGCCGGTGGACTTGTCGAAGGCGGCGATGCGGTCGTTGTCGATCGTGTTCGACAGGGCCTTCAAGGCGGTGGCCGCGAAGGCCTTGCGCTCGGCGGGCGGCAGCGACTTCAGCACTTCCTCGGCGGCGAAGGCCCAGGTAATGCGGTCGGTGCTGACCGGCCAGCTGCCGCCGCTGCCGGTGTCCTGCACGATCTGCAGGCCGTCCGGCGTGCCGGCGATATGCGGCGCCTTCGGCACGCCGTCGCGCCAGCCGGACAGCTTGAAGAGCAGGGAATTGCGCACCCGCTGCGGGTCGAGCATGGCCAGGCCGAGGTCGGCCGCATAGGACAGGTCGCGGGTCCAGACGTAGTGCCACTTTTCTCCGGTCTCGAAGCAGTCGCAGGGAATCGCGTTGTTGCCGTTGTAGTTACCGTCGCGGATCTCCTGCACGGAATCCTGGCGCATCTCGTGGGCGGCCAGGGCGAACAGGGCATCGAAGGCCAGGTTCCCGCTGCGCACGCGGGGAAGCAGCGGGTCTTCCCGATATGTCAGGTATTGCGGACCGGGATCGCGCAGCTGCATGGTGGTCGAGTGCGCGTAGCTGCGCAGCGGCGCCTGCGGATCCTTCACCGAGAAGCGCGCCGTCTCCTGTTTGCCGTCCCAGGTCGGGAAGCTGAGCGATGCGCTCGCGCCGGCGCCGGCGTGGGGATCGGCGGCCGGTCCGCTGGACGGCGTCTCGACGCGGCTGACGCTCAGCACCGGCCTGGCGGGATCGGAGGCGTCGACGCGGAAGTGGAAGGTCGCGGTCTGCCTGGTGAACAGATAGTCTTCGGGGCCGGCCTCGGTGGCGAGCGGATAGGCCTTGTCCGGCGCCACCGCCACGCTGGCCGACGGATTCGCGACCCACTCGGCGTTCCAGTCCTTGCTGCCGATCTTGAAGGCGTGGTTGCCGGGGCTGACCAGGATGTCGGTTTCGTAGATGCCCTTGCCCTGGTAGGCGAGCCGGTTGTCGGTGCCCCAGCCGTTGAAGGCTCCGCGGACGTAGATGTCGTAGCGCAGCGGCGGCGCTTCGGCGGCGATGGCGGGAAGGGTTTGCGCGGCGAAGGCCGCGGCGATGGCAAGAATGGTCGGCTTCATGGGTAGGGCGGGCACTACGTCAGAGTTCCAGGATGAGGGTCGATTTGGCCGGCAACCTGATCTCGTCCTTCAGGGAATAGGTCTTCCCGCTCAGGACATCGCGCCCGGACGCCACGCCCGACAGCATCTCGTGGAAGCGCCCCGCATCCAGCACGGTCTCCTTGTCGTTCGCATTGAAGGCCACCATCACCTTCTTGCTGTCGTCGTAGCGGAAGTAGACATAGGTATTGTTCTCCGGCCCATAGTGCATCAGCTTGCCGTGATGGATGACGGGGCTGTTCTTGCGCCAGTTGACCAGCTTCTTCACGAAGTCCTGGGCCTCGCGCTGGCGCGGCGTGAGGCCGGCGCCGGTGAAGGCGTTGACCTTGTCGCCGGCCCAGCCGCCGGGGAAATCGCGGCGGTAGCTGTTGTCGTCGCGTTCCTTGGTCGCGCTGGTCATCAGGATCTCGTCGCCGGTATAGAAGTGCGGGATGCGCGGCATCGTCATCACGAAGGCGATGTCCATCTTGTAGCGGTCGTAGTCTTCGCCCACGACGCTGTAGATGCGGGCCATGTCGTGGTTGGCCTCGAACAGCACCAGGCGGCTCGGGTCCGGATACAGGTAGTCGAGCGACAGGGTCTCGTAGACCTCGCTGAACCTGTTCCTGTTGTATTTGTTGTCGTCCGAAAGCGCGCTGCGCATGGCTTCCGTCAGCGGGAAGTCCATCATGCTCGGCATGTGGCTGACGTAGCCGTCGAAGTTCACCTTGCCGCGCTGCCAGTGCGAGACCACGGCCGGCAGCCTGCTCCATTCCTCGCCCACCATGTTCAGCTGCGGGTACTCGGCCATCAGGCGCTTCGTGTACTCGGTCAGGAAGGCGCCGTCGGAATAGCCGAAGGTGTCGATCCGCAGGCCGGAGAGGCCGGCGTATTCGATCCACCAGATATTGTTCTGGATGAGGTAATTGGCCACCAGCGGATTGGTCTGGTTCATGTCGGGCATGCCGGGGCTGAACCAGCCGGTGGTGAAGTTGCTGGCGTCTTCCTTCGAGGCGTAGGGATCCTGCACGGCGGTGCGGTGGTGCTGGGTCGCGACGAACTTGCCGGCATGGTTGATCCAGTCCGGCGTCGGCAGGTCCTTCATCCACCAGTGGTTCTTGCCGATGTGGGACAGCACCACGTCCTGGATCAGGCCGATGCCGTGCTTCTTCGCTTCCCTCGACAGGCGCAGGTAATCCTCGTTGCTGCCGTAGCGCGGGTCGATCTTGTAGTGGTCGGTGGCGGCATAGCCGTGGTAGGAGGCGGCCGGCATGTCGTTCTCCACCAGCGGCGTCGGCCACAGCTGGGTGAAGCCCATGCCGGCGATGTAGTCGAGGTGGTCGATGATGCCCTGGATGTCGCCGCCGTGGCGGCCGTGGCCCAGCTTGCGGTCCAGTTTGTCGGCCATGCCGGCCACGCTGTCGTTGGAGGGATCGCCGTTGGCGAAGCGGTCCGGCATGATCTGGTAGATCGCATCCTTGGTATCGAAGCCCTTGCGCTGGGCGGAGCCGTTCTCGCGCGCCAGCAGGCGGTAGTCATACGAGGTGCTGCGCGCCGCCGCGTCGCCCTTGCCGCGCAAGTCGATGCGCAGGCTGCCCGGCACGGCTTTGCTATCGACGACCAGGTCGATGAACAGGTAGTTGCGGTTGGCGACCCGCGTCACCTGGGCGATGCGCACGCCCGCATAGTCGAGCGCCGGCTCGAGGTCGGCGATGGCCGGACCGTGGATCATCAACTGCAGGCGCTGGTCGTGCATGCCGGTCCACCAGAAGGGCGGGTCGACGTGGTCGATGGCGGGCGCCTGGGCCCGCGCGGCGCCGCTGGCGAGGAAGGCGTTACCGATGAGGAAGCTGACGAGGGTGCGGCGGATGGTGGTGGGCATGAAAGGTCTCCGTAAGTAGCGCAACTACATCGGCTGGCGGACGCAAGCGTCCTGGAAAGTGTGCCGGCATTGCATTATTGCCCAGAGAATACACCAGCAAAGATGTGTCTTCAACGACAGTGATTATTTGAACCTCTAGTTTTGCTACACCATTTCTAAGGCATACATACGTGTCGCCGAGCACCTGTCTTGACATAGGCTGAAAATCTACTACGGAAATTTGCACCAAATTGGTGCGAAATCAAACATTCTTGGTGCAAAGTAATGTGTTTGTAGTACGACTACATCGTCTGTATGCGTGCTTTGTAGCTCGAATACAACGATATATGGCCTCACTCTAAGAAAAGCGCGTAAAAAATCGACATTCGCGTAGTCGAAGGCAAGTTCCGTTGACAGTGCATCTAGTTTTAGTACAGAATCGTTAGCAGAACGTCTAAGAACGTTTGCTTCTGGCTCCCGTAGTGATGGCTCTCCGGCTAGTGTTTTCGGGAAAAAACATAGATTTGAACGATTTGAGGGGACAAATGAACCTTATCAATAAGCGCGCGGCGCGCACTGTGCCGGGCAGCATTGCATTCAAGCTCAGCCCGGTTGCAGCAGGCTGCGCCGTCTTCATGGCCCTGAGCGGTCATGCCGCGCTCGCGCAGGAGACCAGCAGCCAGGACGCTGCCGCTACCGGCGCCACCAATTCCGGCATCTCGACCGTGACCGTGAC
Organism: Massilia sp. 2TAF26; assembly: GCF_052115005.1. Taxonomy (NCBI): domain Bacteria; kingdom Pseudomonadati; phylum Pseudomonadota; class Betaproteobacteria; order Burkholderiales; family Oxalobacteraceae; genus Massilia; species Massilia sp. 2TAF26. The sequence continues at coordinate 68,336 of NZ_JBFRFV010000021.1, read as the reverse complement.
GGGTATCCGCCGCGGCATCGAGGCTGCCATCTCCGTCAAGAAGAACAACGACTCGATCGTCGAAGCGATTTCGGCCGAAGACATCGGCAAGCTGCCGGACCAGTCGATCGCCGAGTCGATCGCCCGCCTGCCTGGCGTGACCGCCCAGCGCGACGCCCACGGCAACGCATCCGTCATCTCGATCCGCGGCATGTCCCCGGACTTCTCGACCGGCCTGCTGAACGGCCGCGAGCAAGTCTCGACCGGCGACTCGCGCGGCGTCGAATTCGACCAGTACCCGTCCGAGCTGCTGTCGGGCGTGGTGATCTACAAGACCCCGGACGGCGCCCTCGTCGGCCAGGGCCTGTCGGGCACCGTCGACCTGCAGACCGTGCGCCCGCTGGACTTCAACAAGCGCGTCATGGCGGTCAACTACCGCCGCGACAAGACCGGCCTGGGCATGGATAACGAAAAGGGCCACGGCAACCGCTTCACCTTCTCGTACATCGACCAGTTCATGAACCGCCAGATCGGCGTGGCCTTCGGCTTCGCTCGCCTGCAGGGCAAGAGCGGCGATACCACCCGCTTCGAAGGCTGGGGCAACGGCACCACCACCTACAACGGCCAGACCGTCAACGTCCCGTACAACGGCTTCAACTCCTGGACCGACAAGTACGAGCAGGACCGCAACGGCTTCATGGGCGTCGTGCAGTACCGTCCGAGCAAGGACTTCACCAGCACCGTCGACCTGTTCTACACCAAGTACAACAAGGACACCCGCACCCACGGCATCCAGATGCCGCTGTTCGACAATCCGGGCAATCCGCTGTACGACCGCCCGGGCCAGCTGGTCAACGCGACCCTGTCGGGCAACAACGTCACCGCCGGCACCGTCAACAATGTGCGCGCCGTCGTCCGCAACGACGCCGTGGCATGGAGCGACACCAGCAAGTCGATCGGCTGGAACAACAAGCTGCGCCTGAACCAGGACTGGACCGCGAGCCTCGACCTGTCGTTCAACTCGGCGGAGCGCACCGGCACCAACATCGAAACCTATGGCAGCTCGGCCGCGACCAACCTGGCCAGCGTCCAGTTCACCGCCGGCAGCCACACCTTCGTGCCGAACCTGAACTACGCCGACACCAATGTCGTCAAGCTGACCGACCCGCAGGGCTGGGGCGGCTCCGACATCCAGGCCGGCTACGTCAAGTTCCCGCATAACTACGACAAGATCAACGCGATCCGCCTGGACGCTACGCGCGACCTGCCGGAAGGTATGTTCTTCAGCAAGCTGACCACCGGCGTCAACGTGTCGAGCCGTTCGAAGACCCGCGAGTACACCGAGAACCTGATGTCCGTGAAGGGCGGCGCCGGCAATCCCTACGCCAGCATCGCGTTCCCGTCGGGCAGCGGTGCGGCCATGGCCGGCGACAGCGGCATCAACGTGCTGACCTTCGACCCGGTCGCCAACATCGGCAACCTGTATGACCTGAAGCGCAAGGATCACCCGGACATCTGGAACAAGGACTGGATCGTCAACGAGAAAGTCGCGACCGCCTTCGCCAAGCTGGGTATCGACTCGCAAGTCGGTTCGATCCCGCTGCGTGGCGCCCTCGGCCTGCAGATGATCCACACCAAGCAGGATTCGACCGCGTACTCGGTCGACAAGAACGGCGGCACCAGCGATGCCAATCGTCCGACCGCACCGGTTTCCGACGGCACCAGCTACAACGACTTCCTGCCGAGCCTGAACCTGATCGGCGACCTGGGCAACCAGCAAAGCCTGCGCTTCGGCCTGGCCAAGATCATGGCCCGTCCGACCCTGAACGACATGCGCGCCAGCGGCAGCTTCGGCCTCGACGCGACCCGCGGCATCTACAGCGGCAGCGGCGGCAATCCGAAGCTGGATCCGTTCCGCGCCAAGGGTGTCGACCTGTCGTACGAGAAGTACTGGGACAGCAAAGCCTACGTCAGCGCCGCGGTGTTCTACAAGAAGCTCGATACCTATGTCGTGAACGTTGCCCGCACCGTGGACTTCACGCCCTTCCTGCTGCCGAGCACCGTCAAGGCGCCGACCAATATCGGCCTGTTCACCTCGCCGGTGAACGGCAACGGCGGCAACCTGAAGGGTATCGAACTGGCCGCATCGCTGCCGCTGAACACCCTGACCCGTTACCTGGACGGTTTCGGCGTGGTGGCCAACGCTTCGCAGAACGCCAGCGCCGTCAACCTGCCGGACATCGCCCAGGGCGGTTCGGGCACGATGGGCCTGCCGGGCCTGTCCAAGCGCGTCGCCAGCCTGACCCTGTACTACGAGAAGAACGGCTTCTCGGCACGTGCGGCTGAGCGCTACCGCTCGGACTTCATCGGCGAAGTCTCCAACAACACCGGCGACCGCGAACTGAGCTACATCCAGGGCGAGAAGGTGCTGGACCTGCAGTTCGGCTACGAGTTCCAGAGTGGTCCGATGAAGGGTCTGTCCCTGCTGCTGGAGATGAACAACCTCAACGACGCGCACTACATCCGCTATCGCAAGACCAAGGATAACGTCATCGAGGACACCCGCTTCGGCCGTACCGTGCTGTTCGGTCTGAACTACAAGCTGTAATCCTGTGTTGGCGTGAGCCGATAGGTCGTATATAAAGCCTCTTGCCCGGCGTCGCCGCGCAAGAGGCTTTTTCCATATGCTGGCAGAACAATGAAAACCGAGACCCCCCTGAAGAACATCGTCATCGTCGGCGGCGGCACCGCCGGCTGGATGACGGCCGCCTCGCTGTCGCATCTCCTGCGCGGCAAGTACGCGATCCGCCTGATCGAATCGGACGAGATCTCCACCGTCGGCGTCGGCGAATCGACGATCCCGATGATCCGCCTGTTCAATACCACCCTCGGCATCAACGAGGATGAATTCATGCGCGAGACGAAGGCCACCTTCAAGCTCGGCATCGAGTTCGCCGACTGGGGCAGGGCGGGCGAGCGCTACATGCACGGCTTCGGCGTCCTCGGCCAGCCCTTGTGGACACTCGAATTCTTCCAGTACTGGCTGCGCGCCTGGCAGGCCGGCAAGGCGCCCGACCTCGAGCATTACTCGCTCAACCGCATGGCGGCCAGGGCCGGCAAGTTCATGCGGCCGCAGCCCGAGATGCCGAATTCGCCGCTGGCCGACATTCCCTACGCCTTCCACCTGGATGCGGGCTTGTACGCGCGCTACCTGCGCAAGTTTGCCGAGAGCCGCGGCGTGGTACGGTCCGAGGGCAAGGTGGTCGAGGTGCGCCAGCACGACAATGGCTTCATCGAATCGGTGGTGATGGAGAACGGCCTGGCGATCGGCGGCGACCTGTTCATCGACTGCTCGGGCTTCCGCGGCCTGCTGATCGAACAGACCTTGAAGACCGGCTTCGAGGACTGGAGCCACTGGCTGCCCTGCGACCGTGCCTGGGCCGTGCCCTGCGAGTCGAACGGGAAGCTGCAGCCCTATACGCGCGCCACCGCGCGCCCGGCCGGCTGGCAATGGCGCATCGGCCTGCAGCACCGCACCGGCAACGGCCACGTGTACGCGAGCCGCTTCATGAGCGACGACGAAGCCGCTTCCATCCTGATGAAGAACCTGGACGGCAAGGCCCTGGCCGAGCCGCGGATGCTGCGCTTCACGGCCGGCAAGCGCAAGCAGGTGTGGAACAAGAACGTGGTCGCGGTGGGCCTTTCGTCCGGCTTCCTGGAGCCGCTGGAATCCACGTCCATTCACCTGATCCAGTCGACCGTCTCGCGCCTGCTGAACTTCTTCCCGGACACCGGCTTCGACCAGGCCGACATCGACGAATTCAACCGCCAGTGCGAATTCGAGGTCGAGCGCATCCGCGACTTCATCATCCTGCACTACCACGCGACCGAACGCGGCGACACGCCGTTCTGGGACCATTGCCGTACCATGGACATCCCGGACACCCTGCGCCGCAAGCTGGAGCTGTACAAGTCGAACGGCCGCGTGATCCGCGAGAACAACGAGCTGTTCACGGAAGTCGGCTGGCAGCAGGTATTCCACGGCCAGGGCGTGCGCCCGCGCGGCCACCATCCGCTGGCCGGCCTGCTGGACGAGAAGGACCTGCTCGGCTTCCTCGGGAATATCGAGCAGGTGATCGGCAAGTGCGTCGACGTGATGCCGACGCACGACGATTTCATCGCCGCTATCGTTGCGGCGGCCCCGCCAGATACTGCTCGTCGCTGACCTTCTCCAGCCACACCACGTTCACGCCGTCCAGCGCCTCCTGGATGGCGATGTGCGTCATCGAGGTAGTCGTCGATGCGCCATGCCAGTGCTTGTGGCCGGGCGGACACCAGACCACGTCGCCGGCGCGGATCTCGACGATGTCCTCTCCCTCGCACTGTGTCCAGCCGCAGCCGGCGGTCACCACCAGGGTCTGGCCCAGCGGATGCGTGTGCCAGGCCGAGCGCGCCCCCGGTTCGAAGGTGACGCTGGCGCAGGACACCCGCGAGGGTTCGGGCGCGCTGTTGAGCGGGTCGATGCGGACGGTGCCGGTAAAGTACTGTTCCGGGCCCTTCATCGAGGGCTGGGAACCGACGCGTTTGAGATGCATGATCATTCCTTTCGTTTTGCGAAGACGTCCTTGAAGACCGGCATGGCCGAGAACACGTTCGGCCAGCCGGCGTAGAAGGCGAGCTGGGTCAGCGCCTCGGCGGCCTGTTGTTCGGTGAGGCCGTTGTCCATGGCGCGGTTGAGGTGGTAGGTGACCTGGGCGACCTGGCCGTTGGCGACCAGCGCGCTGACGGTGACCAGGCTGCGGTCGCGCGGCGCCAGGCCGGGACGCAGCCACAAGTCGCGGAACAGGGCTTCGGTCGTGTACTGCACGACACCCGGCGCCACCTTGCCGAAGTTTTCCTCGACGCCCCTGGCGCGCGCCGCCTCCACCTTTTCGTCGAGCGGCAGCGGTGCAGGCCTGGCCGGCGGCAGCTGGGCCATGTCGATCTTCCGCTCCGCGAACACGGCGCCGGCGGCGGCATCGGCGGCGGTGGCGTTGGCCCAGCCCGAGTAAAAGGCCAGGTGGGCGATCAGTTCGGCGATCTCGCCCGGCTCGAGGCCGCTGTCGAGCGCGCGGTTCAGGTAGAAGGGCAGTTCGTGGGCCTGGTTCTTCGCGACCAGCACCGACAGGGTGACGATGCTGCGGTCGCGCGCCGACAGGCCGGGGCGCCGCCACAGGTCGCCGAGTAGCAGGTGCCGGGTATAGTGGTCGAGTGCGGGTGTCATCGTGGATTTCTCCTTCTTGATCGGCGCGGCATGCCCGTCGGGCTGCATGAGGGCGCAGCAGAGCAGGGCGGCCAGGGCGATGCTGTTTGCCGTCATGAGCGGCTCCTGGCTGAAAATGTCACTATAGCCAGCACCGACTCATGAGAGTAGTCGCTACTTATTCAATAGCGATATGAAGAAATTTCACTAATCCGCCCGATAACGCAGTGCGTCGACCACCAGCGCAAAGGCCGGCGACGCTTGCCGCCGGCTCGGATAGTAGAGGTGGTAGCCGGGATAGGTGGGACACCAGTCTTCCAGCACGCGCAGCAGGCGGCCGGCGGCGACGTGTTCGAGCACCATGTCGTCCGGCAGCGTGGCCAGGCCGGCGCCGTCCAGCGCCGCCTGCAGCTTCTGCGGCGTGGTATTGAAGATGGCCTGGCCCTCGACCTGCACCTGCAGCGGCTTGCCGTCCCTGGTGAATTCCCACGGCGCCAGCCCGCCATGGGTCGCCAGGCGAAGGTTGATGCAGTTGTGGCGGGTCAGGTCCTGCGGCGTTTGCGGCAGCGGCCGTCCGGCCAGGTAGGCGGGACTGGCAACCACGGCCCGCTTCATGTCCGGCGAGATGCGCACGGCGATCATGTCCTTGGCCACCTGGTCACCTAGGCGCACGCCGGCATCGAAGCGCTCGGCGACGATGTCGATCAGGCCGTAGTTGATGCTGATCTCGACCCTGAGGTCCGGATAATCGGCGAGGACCTTCGACAGCTTCGGCCACAGGATGGTGCCGGCCGCGTGGTCGTGGGTGGTGATGCGGATGGTGCCGGCCGGCTTGCCGCGCGCATCGCCCAGCGCCGCCAGCCCGGCTTCGATGCCCTCGTAGTGCGGCTCCAGCGAGGCGTACAGCTTTTCGCCGGCCTCGGTCGGGGACACGCCGCGGGTGGTGCGGGTCAGCAGGCGCACGCCGAGTTTCGATTCCAGCGCGCGGATCGTGTGGCTGAGCGCCGACTGCGACACGCCCAGCTGGGCCGCGGCGCGCGTGAAGCTGCGCTCGCGGGCGACGAGGATGAAGGCTTGCAGGTGGTTGAAATCGGGACGGGACATGGCAGCTAGGGTGGACGGCTCGATCGCGAAGAGATGAATTATCGTAAAGCATCTGCCGTCCACGCGTGGGCGGCGCGAACGTTGTTGCGGGGCGCACTTCGGCGAAAAAGCCGCCCACCCGACGTAAATAATCGCGCTTCGCAAGCCATGAAAGAGTAAACTGCAGGTTTGCCTTCGATTTTTAAGAGAATTTCCTACATGCATGAAACCCCGCTCCCGACGTTTGCCGACCTGAACCTTCCCGCGCCCGTCCTCAAGGCGCTGAAGGACGTCGGCTACGAAACGCCGTCGCCGATCCAGGCCGCCACCATTCCCCTCCTGATGGAAGGCCGCGACGTGCTGGGACAGGCCCAGACCGGCACCGGCAAGACTGCCGCCTTCGCGCTGCCGGTCCTGTCGCGTATCGACGTCAAGAACCCCGCCGTGCAGGCGCTGGTGCTGGCGCCCACGCGCGAACTGGCGATCCAGGTGGCCGAAGCCTTCCAGAGCTACGCCACGCACATGAAAAACTTCCACGTGCTGCCGATCTACGGCGGCCAGGCCTACGGTCCGCAGCTGTCGGCGCTGCGCCGCGGCGCGCAAGTCGTGGTCGGTACGCCGGGCCGCGTCATCGACCACCTGGACAAAGGCACGCTCGACCTGTCCCAGCTGACCACCCTGGTGCTGGACGAGGCCGACGAGATGCTGCGCATGGGCTTCATCGACGACGTCGAGCGCATCCTGCAGGAGACGCCGGAGTCGCGCCAGACCGCGCTGTTCTCGGCCACCATGCCGCCGCAGATCAAGCGCATCGCCAACACTTACCTGAACGAGCCGAAGGAAGTGACGGTGGCCGCCAAGACCACCACCGCGGTCAACATCACCCAGCGCTACTGGCTGGTGGCCGGCCTGCAGAAGCTGGAGGCGCTGACCCGCATCCTGGAAGCCGAGCCCTTCGACGGCATGATCATCTTCGCCCGCACCAAGCTCGGGACCGAGGAGCTGGCCTCCAAGCTGCAGGCGCGCGGCTTCGCGGCCGCCGCCATCAACGGCGACCTGGCCCAGCAGCAGCGCGAGCGCACCATCGAGCAGCTCAAGAACGGCAAGATCGACATCCTGGTCGCCACCGACGTCGCCGCGCGCGGCCTGGACGTCGAGCGCATCACCCACGTGATCAACTACGACGTGCCGTCCGATCCGGAAAGCTACACCCACCGCATCGGCCGCACCGGCCGCGCCGGCCGCAGCGGCGACGCCATCCTCTTCATCACCCCGCGCGAGCGCGGCCTGCTGAAGGCGATCGAGCGCGCCACCCGCCAGCCGGTCGCCCCGCTGACCCTGCCGACCATCAAGGCCGTCAACGAAGTCCGCATCGCCAAGTTCAAGGACCAGATCGGCGAGGCCCTGGCCGCCGGTGGCCTGGAGATCTTCCGCCAGCTGATCGAAGACTATGAGCGCGAGCAGAACGTGCCGGCGATCGACATCGCCGCCGCCCTGGCCAAGCTGAACCGCGGCGACGAGCCGCTGCTGCTGGAGAAGCCGGACCGCGAGCCGAAGCCGGAGTGGAAGGAGCGCGAGCCGCGCCCGGAATGGCGCGAAGATACGCGTCCGGCCCGCGCCGGCCGTGAAAGCTTCGGCCGCGAAAACTTCGGCAACGACGAGCGCCCCGCGCGCCCGACGCGCGAAGGCTTCGCCCAGCCGCGCGAGAGCTTCAAGAAGGAGCGCGTGATGCGCGCGCCGGAACCGGGCATGGCGACCTATCGTATCGAAGTCGGCCACGCGAACAGCGTCAAGCCGGGCAATATCGTCGGCGCGATCGCCAACGAAGGCGGCATCCCGTCGAAGGAAATCGGCCGCATCGAGATCTACGACGACTACTCGACCCTCGACATGCCGGCCGACCTGCCGCAGGACCTGCTGCAGCACCTGCAGAAGGTGTGGGTGGCGGGCCGCCAGCTGAACATCACGCGTGACGGCGAGGAGCCGATCAAGGCGGCGCCGAAGAAGAAGTTTGGCGAGAAGAAGCCGTACAAGAAGGGCTGAGTTACCAGTCATTCCCGCGAAAGCGGGAATGACGTTTACACCTTGCTGGTCCGTTTTACACTTCAGTAGTCTGTTGTTTGACTACAAAATCACCCCGTCATCCTAGGTGTTGTCCTGATTGACACTCAACAATCCCCATGTTACTTTGCTACATGGAGGTAGTTCGGCACGAGTCCGGGCACCGTTAGGGGACACAGATGGAAATGCACACTCATTCGCTCAAGCCGCGCCTGTCGTTCTGGCAGTTGTGGAACATGAGCTTCGGCTTCTTCGGCATCCAGTTCGGCTTCGCCCTGCAGAACGCCAATACCAGCCGGATCTTCTCGACCCTTGGCGCTTCGCCCGACGACCTGGCGCTGTTCTGGCTCGCCGCTCCCGTCACGGGCCTGCTGGTGCAGCCGGTGATCGGCTACCTCAGCGACAATACCTGGCACCCGACCTGGGGCCGCCGCCGTCCCTTCTTCTTCATCGGCGCCATCCTTGCCGCGATCGCCCTGTTCCTGATGCCGAATTCCGCCGCCGTCTGGATGGCGGTGGCCGTGCTGTGGATGATGGATGCCGCGATCAACGTGTCGATGGAGCCCTTCCGCGCCTTCGTCGGCGACAAGCTCGATCCGTCCCAGCAGACCGCCGGCTTCGCGATGCAGACCTTCTTCATCGGCTGCGGCGCGGTGATCGCTTCGCTGCTGCCGCAGATCTTCGCGCATTACGGCGTCTCGAACGTCCCGCTGAACGGCGCGATTCCGGATACGGTGAAGTACTCCTTCTACGTCGGCGGCGCCGTGTTCCTGGCAGCCGTCAGCTGGACCGTGTTCACCGCCACCGAACTGCCGCCGCCCGACCTGGACAGCTTCAAGGTCCAGCGCCAGCACGCGCGCAGCTTCGGCGTGGCCCTGCGCGAGATCGTCGGCGGCTTCAGCCAGATGCCGAAGACCATGGTGCAGCTGGCCTTCGTCCAGTTCTTCACCTGGATCGCGCTGTTCGCGATGTGGATCTACACCGGTACCGCGATTGCCGACAACGTCTACGGCACCGTCGACGCGCAATCGGTGGCCTACCAGGACGCCGGCAACTACGTCGGCGTGATGTTCGCGGTGTACAACGGCGTGTCGGCGCTGGCCGCCTTCCTGCTGCCGGTGCTGGCGCGCGCCACCAGCCGCAAGACCTGCCACACGATCTGCCTGGCGCTCGGCGGCCTGTCGCTGGCCAGCATCTTCTTCATCCACGACAAGCAGGCCCTGATGCTGCCGATGATCGGCGTCGGCATCGCCTGGGCCAGCATCCTGACCATGCCGTATGCGATCCTGGCCGGCGCGCTGCCCGCCAACCGCATGGGCTACTACATGGGCCTGTTCAACTTCTTCGTCGTGATCCCGCAGATCGTCAGCGGCCTGCTGCTCGGCTTCTTCACCAAGCACTTCTTCGGCGGCCACACGGTGCTGACCCTGGTGCTGGGCGGCGCCTGCATGGTGCTGGCGGCCGTATTGACGATGTTTGTGACGGACCAGGCCGAGAAGTAAGCCTGCGCCATCATTTCGGCTCCTGTCCTATCATGAAGGTTTGACAACAAACCAAGCATCGATACAGGAGCACGAGATGACGATTCAGACAGTAGCGACCTCGCCGTTCTCCGGACAGCGTCCCGGCACCTCGGGTCTGCGCAAGAAGGTGACCGAGTTCCAGCAGCCCGGCTACCTCGAAAACTTCGTCGAGGCGATCTTCCTGACGCTGGGCGACTGCAGCGGCCGCACCCTCGTGCTCGGGGGCGACGGCCGTTATTTCAACCGCGACGCGATCCAGACCATCCTGCGCATGGCCGCCGCACACAAGATGGCGAAAGTGCTGGTCGGACGCGGCGGCATCCTCTCCACCCCGGCGGTGAGCTGCGTGATCCGCAAGCGCGGCGCCTTTGGCGGCATCGTGCTGTCGGCCAGCCACAATCCGGGCGGCCCGGACGGCGACTTCGGCATCAAGTACAACATCGAGAACGGCGGCCCGGCCCCCGAAAAGATCACCGAGGCGATCTTCGCGCATACCCAGGCCTTGAAGGAATACCGCATCAGCGACGCCGGCCCGGTCGACCTCGACCGGATCGGCGCCAGCCGTCTCGAAGAGATGGAAGTCGAGGTCATCGACCCGGTCGCCGACTACGCCGAATTGATGAGCCGCCTGTTCGACTTCGACGCCATCCGCGCGCTGTTCCGGAGCGGCTTCACGATGCGCTTCGACGGCATGAGCGCCGTCTCCGGCCCCTACGCGAAAGCCATCATCGAAGGCATGCTCGGCGCACCCGCGGGCACCGTCATCAACGCCGAGCCGCGCGAGGACTTCGGCGGCCACCATCCGGACCCGAATCCGGTCAACGCGGCCGAGCTGGTGGCGCTGATGAACGGCCCCGACGCTCCCGACTTCGGCGCCGCCTCGGACGGCGACGGCGACCGCAACATGATCGTCGGCAGGAACCTGGCGGTGGCGCCCTCGGACAGCCTGGCCATCATCGCCGCCAACGCCACCCTGGCGCCGGGCTACCGCGACGGCTTGAAAGGCATCGCGCGCTCGATGCCAACGTCAACGGCGGCCGACCGCGTGGCCGCAGCGCTGGGCATCTCCTGCTTCGAGACCCCGACCGGCTGGAAGTACTTCGGCAACCTGCTCGACGCCAATCTCGCCACCCTGTGCGGCGAGGAGAGCTACGGCACCGGCTCGAACCACATCCGCGAAAAGGATGGCGTGTGGGCCGTGCTGTTCTGGCTGAACCTGATCGCCGCGACCGGCAAGCCGGTCAACCGGATCGTGCAGGAACACTGGGCCCGCTTCGGCCGCAACTATTATTCGCGCCACGACTACGAAGCCGTCGACGCGGCGGCCGCCGACCGCATGATGGTCGACCTGCGGGCCGGGCTGGAATCGCTGGCCGGCCAGGTCTTCGGGAATTTTCGCGTCTCGCAGGCCGACGACTTCGTCTACACCGACCCGGTCGACAAATCAGTCGCCACGCGCCAGGGCATCCGCATCATCATGACCGACGGATCGCGCATCGTGCTGCGCCTGTCCGGCACCGGCACCGAAGGCGCGACCGTGCGCGTCTACCTCGAACGCTACGAGGCGGACCCAAAACGCCATGATCTCGATACCCAGGACGCGCTGGCGCCCTTGATTGCGATTGCGGAGCAGGTGTCGGAGCTGAAGCAGCGTACCGGGCGTAACGAACCAAGTGTTATCACATGATCCGTCATTAACCATAAAGGACCCTGAATGAAATTCTCCGCCCTTGCCGTCTCCCTGCTGCTCGCCTTCGGCTCCGCGTCCGCCGCTCCGGACCTATCGCCCATGAAAGGCAAGCCCTTCACCTGGGAGAACGCGACCGTCTACTTCCTGCTGACGGACCGCTTCAACAACGGCAACCCGGCCAACGACCACGCCTATGGCCGCAAGGACGACGCGGCCGTCGCCCGCGGCTTCATGGGCGGCGACCTGGCCGGCGTGACGCAGAAGATCAAGGAGGGGTATTTCGACGACCTGGGCGTGGACGCGATCTGGATCACGCCGCCGGTCGAGCAGATCCACGCCGGCACCGATGAGGGCACCGGCAAGTCCTACGGCTTCCACGGCTACTGGGCGCGCGACTTCACCAGCCTCGACGCCAACCTCGGGACTGAGAAAGACATGCACGAGCTGGTGGATGCCGCCCACGCGCGCGGCATCCGCGTGCTGCTGGACGTGGTGATGAACCACACCGGCCCCGTCACCGCGGAAGATCCGGCATGGCCAGCCGAGTGGGTGCGCACCTCGCCGACCTGCACGTATAAAGACATGGCGACCACGGTCAGCTGCACCCTGGTGAAGAACCTGCCGGACTTCCGCACCGAGAGCAACGAGAAGGTCGACGTGCCGCCGGCGCTCGCCGCCAAGTGGAAGAAGGAAGGCCGCTACGAGCGCGAAACAAGGGAGCTGGACGACTTCTTCAAGCGCACCGGCTACCCGCGTGCGCCGCGCTACTACCTGATGAAATGGCATGCCGACTGGGTGCGCAAGTACGGATTCGACGGCTTCCGCGCCGACACCGTCAAGCACACCGAGCCCGGCGTGTGGAAGGACCTGAAGAAGGTCGCGGGCGCCGCCTACGAGGACTGGAAGCGCACCCCGGCCGGGAAGCAGGCGGTGGCGAAGCTCGGCGACCTGCCGTTCTTCATGACGGCCGAGACCTACGGCTACTCGATCAAGGCCGGCCGCGAGTTCAGCTACGACGGCGGCACCAGGGTCGACTATTACGACAATGGCTTCGACAACATGATCAACTTCAGCATGGCGCGCGACGCGGCCGGCGGCTACGAACAGCTGTTCTCCGGCTATTCGGCGGCGCTGAACGGCCCGCTGAAGGGTGTGTCGGTGCTGAACTACCTGGATTCCCACGACGACGGCCATCCTTTCGACGCCATGCGCGAACACCCGATGGAAGCGGCCAACAAGCTGCTGCTGGCGCCGGGCGCGGCCCAGATCTATTACGGCGACGAGACCGCGCGCGTGCTCAAGATCGAGGGCGCGGAAGGCGACGCCAACCTGCGCTCCTTCATGAACTGGGACCAGCTGAAGAACAACAGCCGCGTCGGCCTGTTCGGCGTGGCCGAAGTGCGCGATCACTGGGCGCGCCTGGGCCGCTTCCGCCACGCGCATCCGGCGGTGGGCGGGGGCGTGCACCAGATGCTGCAGTCCAGCCCCTACGTCTTCAAGCGCACGTATGAAAAGAATGGCGTGAGCGACCGCGTGGTGGTGGCGCTCGGGCTGCCGCAGGACCGCCCGGTGGCGATTCCGGTGGCCGGCGTGTTCTCGGACGGCCAGACGGTGCGCGACTGGTACACCGGCAAGTCCGCCATGGTCTCGGGCGGCAAGGTGAAGTTCGAGCTGGCGGCGCCGGTGGCGCTGATCGCGCTGGACTGATCCGCGCTTCGATCCTCGTATTCGCAGTTGGGGGCACAAAAGCGGCGCTTCGTTCCGCCGTTCTTGTGCCCCCTTGCCGTTTTCCCTACCTTGGGATGCATGACGATCCCACACTTGCTGAACATCCTCGTCCACGTCCTGGCCGGCAGCGCCGCCATCGTCCTCGGCATGTATGTGCTGTGGAAGCCGAAGGACGCAATCCTGCACCGCCGGCGCGGGCGCGTGTTCGTGCTGCTTACCGCGGTGGTCTGCCTGAGCGCCGCGATCGGCAATGCGGTGTTCCGCTCCCTGCCCCTGTTCGCGGTGCTGACCGTGCTGGTGTCCTACCAGCTGCTGAGCGGCTGGCACGTCATCTACACGCGCGGCGCCGGCCCGGACAGGCTCGATGCCGGCCTGCTGCTGGGCGCCGCCGCGCTCACCGCCATGCTGGTGCGCCGCCTGTTCGCCGATGGCGCCATGGTGGGCGCGTCGGCATCGGTCCTGTATTCGACCCTGGCGGCGGTGGCGATGCTGCTGGCTTACGATGCGGCGCGCTGGCTGTTCCCGAAGCGCTGGCATGCCAGCCTGTGGCGCTACGAGCATATCTACAAGATCCTCGGCTGCCTGTTCGGGATGCTCTCGGCGGCCGTCGGCAATACGGTCAGGGTAGGGCAGCCCTGGTCCCAGCTGGCGCCGACCGCGATCGGCCTTGCCGTGGTGGCGGTGTGCTGGGTAAGGACCCATCGCGCACAGCGCCGTATCGACGTGCTCTCCGATCCGGCTTTTCGACAGGCTGGACTGCGAAAATAGCATTCTGTCCTCATCGCCGTTGAGCTCCTTCTCTCTTCTCTCTACATTGACCGGCTACGACAACACCGTTCGAAAGGGGGAAGAGGATGGGCAAGTGGACCAAGTGGGGCTGGGGACTCGTCGCGGCGGTGCTGCTCGCAGTGCCTCTGACTGTGCAGGCGCAGTCGCCGATCGACCTGACGGCGCTCGACCGCGACATGACCGGAGCGCGCGCCCAGGTACTGGTGCTGGGCACCGTACACCTGCGCACCATGCCGAAGAGCTTCGACCCGAAAGCGCTGGACGGTGTGCTGGACAAGCTCGCGGCGTTCAGGCCCGAGATCATCACCGTCGAGAACGAGCCCGGCGAGGAATGCGACCTCGCGCTGCGCCATCCCGCCAAATACGGCGCCGGCTATTGCGACGCGCCCGAGGCGGCAAGAAAGGCCACCGGTCTGGACATCCCCGCCGCGCTTGCCGAGATCGCGAAGACGCTCAAGGCCTGGCCGGCGCAGCCGTCGCCGCCCACGCCGGCCCAGCGGCGCCACCTGGCCGCGTTGTTCCTGGCGGCGCACGAACCCGTCTCCGCCTATGTGCAGTGGCTGCGCCTGCCCGAGGCCGAGCGCCGCAGCGGCGACGGCCTGGACGCCGCCCTGGTCGAACAGCTGGCGCAGATCGGCAAGCGCAACAACGAGAGCTACCAGATCGCCGCCCGCCTGGCCGCGCGCCTGGGCCTGGAGCGCGTCCACGCGGTCGACAACCATACCGGCGACAATATCGACGTCGCGGACGCCAAGGCCTACGTCAAGTCGCTCGAAGCCGCCTGGGCCTCCCACACAGGGTTCAAGGAACTCGAAAAACGCGAGGACGTGCTCAAGCAGGCCCCGGACCTGGTGCCGCTGTACCGCTACGTCAACGATCCGAATAACCTGAAGACGCTCGCCGAAGCCAACGTGGTCCCGGCCATGCGCGCAAACTCTCCGGAAAATTATCCGCGCATGTTCGTCGGCGGCTGGGAAGTGCGCAACCTGCGCATGGTCGCCAACATCCGCGAGACCTTCCGCGAACGCCCGGCCGCGCGCGTGCTGAGCATCGTCGGCGCTTCGCACAAGCCCTGGTTCGACAGCTGGCTGGGCCAGCTGCAGGGCGTCGATATCGTCGATGCGCAAGCGGTGCTGAAGTGATTGCGCGGATAGGCTAGACTCGCAGGCATCGCAATCCGCCGAGGAAGCACGATGCCTGTCCATGTCCGTTCCACCGCACTGCTGTTGAGCCTCGTCCTGGGCGCCGCGCGGGCCGCCGAACCCGCCTACGGCCCCGAGCTCGAGGGCTTCGACTATCCCTACCCGGTGCAGCAGTACCGCTTCACCTCGCAAGGCCTACCGATGCACATGGCCTATATGGACGTGAAGCCGGCCACGCCGAACGGCCGCACCGTGGTCCTCCTGCACGGCAAGAACTTCTGCGCGGCCACCTGGCAAGCGTCGATCGAGGCCTTGAGCAAGGCCGGCTACCGCGTGGTGGCGCCGGACCAGATCGGCTTCTGCAAGTCGACCAAGCCCGAGCATTACCAGTACAGCTTCCAGCAACTGGCCGCCAACACGCATGCGCTGCTGGAAGCGATCGGCGTCAAGAAGGCGACCGTCATGGGCCACTCCACCGGCGGCATGCTGGCGGTGCGCTACGGCCTGCTGTATCCGGACCAGACCGAGCAGCTGGTGCTGGCCAATCCGATCGGCCTCGAGGACTGGAAGGCGCTGGGCGTGCCTTCGCTGGGCGTCGACAAATGGTATGAGCGCGAGCTCGGCACCACGGCGGACAAGATCCGCAACTACGAGAAATCGACCTATTACGTGAACCAGTGGAAGCCCGGGTACGAGCCCTGGGTGCAGATGCTGGCCGGGATGTACCGCGGGCCGGGCAAACAACTGGTGGCCTGGAACTCGGCCCTGCTGTACGACATGATCTACACCCAGCCGGTGGTCTACGAGTTCCCGCTCTTGACCATGCCGGTGCTGCTGCTGATCGGGACGAAGGACAACACCGCCATCGGCAAGGATGCCGCCCCGGCCGAGCTGCGGCCAAGGCTCGGCAATTATGCGGAGCTGGGCAAGCGCACCGCGAAAGCGATCCCGCACGCGACCCTGGTCGAGTTCGAGAACATGGGGCATGCGCCGCAGATGCAGGACCCGGCGGCCTTCCATGCGGCCCTGCTGAAGGGCCTGGCGGGCAAGTAAGGAGAAACCTCATGTTCGTCAACGCAGACTTTTCGCGGCGCGTCATCGTCGAACCCGGCCAGTACGAATGGGTCGCGTCGCCGCAGGCGGGCGTCGAGCGGATGATGCTGGACCGGATCGGCGAGGAGAAAGCCCGCGCCACCAGCATCGTGCGCTATGCCCCGGATTCGCGCTTCCCGCCGCATGCGCATCCGGGCGGGGAAGAGATCCTGGTCCTGTCGGGCACCTTCTCCGACGAGACCGGGGACTTCCCGGCCGGCTGGTATCTGCGCAATCCGCCAGGGACTTCCCACCAGCCCTCCAGTGCCGAGGGCGCGCTCATCTTCGTCAAGCTGCGGCAGATGATGCCGGATGACGAACGGCACGTGCGCATCGATACGCGCGATTCCGCCGCCTGGCGGCGTGAAGGCGACAGGATGGTCTGTCCGCTGTTCTCGAGTCCTGCCGAGCAGGTATGCCTGCAGCGCCTGGAAGCGGGGCAGGTGGTCTTGAACGGGGTCGTTGGAGGCGCCGAACTGCTGGTGCTCGACGGCGAGATCGCCGATCGCGAGCGGCGTTATGGGCCAGGCAGCTGGATCCGCCTGCCTGCCGGCGAACAGGGTGACCTCATCGCCGGCCGGCAGGGAGTGAGCTTCTATTTGAAGACCGGACACCTGGCAAAGCCGGCGTGAAACGCAGGGCATCGACGACGAGGGCAAACGCGGACGACGGCTGGCGGCGACTCGGATAATAGAGGTGGTAGCCGGGGAAGACGGCGCACCAGTCCTCGAGCACCCGCACCAGCCTGCCGTCGGCGACATGGGTCTGCACGCTGTCTTCCAGCATGAAGGCCAGTCCCATGCCGCCCAGGACTGCCTGCAGCACCTGCGGAAAACCGTTCAGGATGAGCTGCCCTTCGACACGCACGTTCAGTTCGCGCGTCCCCTTCTTGAAATCCCAGGGCAGCAGGCCGCCGTGGGTGGGCAGGCGCACGTTGATGCATCTGTGATCGGTCAGATCCTGCGGCTTCGTGGGGGCAGGATGCCCGGCGAGGTAGGCGGCGGAGGCGACCACCGCCATCCTGGCGTCGGGTCCGATGGGCACGGCGATCATGTCCTTTGCCAGGTGCTCGCCCAGGCGCACGCCGGCATCGAAACGCTGCTCGACGATGTCGATCATCCGGTAGTCGGTGTTGATTTCGAGTTCGATATCCGGATAGCTGGCCAGCAGCGGCATCAGCTTCGGCAGCAGGATCGTATCGGCGGCATGTTCCGATGCGGTGATGCGGATCGAGCCGGCGGGCTTGTCGCGCAGTTCGCTGAGTGCGGCAAGGTCGTCCTCGATGCCGTCCAGCCGCGGCCCCACCGTCATCAGCAGCCGTTCTCCGGCCTCGGTCGGCGCCACCTTGCGCGTGGTGCGCGTCAACAGGCGCAATCCCAGCCTCTCTTCCAGCGCCCGGATGGTCTGGCTCAGGGCCGACTGCGACACGCCGAGCTGCGCGGCCGCTTTCGTGAAGCTGCCTTCGCGCGCAACCAGCACGAAAGCCACGAGGTCATCCAGATCCGCTTTCATGATTCATTAGGTGAGCTAATCAAGGCATGCCGATTATACCGTCTTATCAAGCAATGCCTGCCTGGGTACAGTAGTCGGTACAGGAGGAAAAACGATGCAACAACGTGAACTTGGCAAGAGTGGTTTGAAGGTATCCGCAATCGGTCTTGGCTGCATGGGCCTCAGTTATGGCTACGGCCCGGCCGCGGACCGTGACGTGGCAATCGCATTGATCCGCGCCGCGGTCGAGCGCGGTGTCACCTTCTTCGATACGGCCGAAGCCTATGGCGCGAACGAAGAACTGGTCGGCGAAGCGCTGGCGCCGTTCCGCGGCCAGGTCGTGATCGCGACCAAATTCGGATTCCGCAATGGCGATGCGCATGCGGGCCTGGACAGTCGGCCGGAGCGCATCCGTGAAGTGGCGGAGCAGTCCCTCAGGCGCCTGAAGACCGAGCGGATCGATTTGTTTTACCAGCACCGGACCGACCCGAACGTGCCGATCGAAGATGTGGCCGGCGCGGTGCAGGACCTGATCCGCCAGGGCAAGGTCAAGCACTTCGGCCTGTCGGAAGCCGGCCCGCAGACGATCCGCCGCGCCCATGCCGTGCAGCCGGTGACGGCCCTGCAAAGCGAATACTCGATGTGGTGGCGCGAGCCGGAAGCCGAAATTCTGCCGCTGCTGGAAGAGCTGGGCATCGGCTTCGTGCCTTTCAGCCCGCTCGGCAAGGGCTTCCTGACCGGCGCCATCAGCGCGGCGACGCAGTTCGATCCGACCGACTTCCGCAACACCGTGCCACGCTTCAGCCAGGGCGCGCGCGCCGCGAACCAGACCCTGGTCGATCTGCTCGCACGAATCGCCGGCGAAAGGAACGCGACCCCGGCCCAGATCGCGCTGGCCTGGCTGCTGTCGCGCAAGCCGTGGATTGTCCCGATTCCAGGCACCACCAGGCTGCACCGGCTCGACGAGAACATCGGTGCTGCGCCGCTGCAGCTGGAGGCCGGTGAGTGTCGCGATCTGGACGCGGCGCTGTCGACGATTGCTGTGCAGGGGGCGCGTTATTCCGCCGATCGTCAGGCCCTGGTCGGCAAATGAAAGGAGCAAGGACTATGCAGTATGTAGAGCTTAACAATGGCTTGCAGATGCCGGTAATGGGATTCGGCGTCTTCCAGATTCCCGATCCGAAGGCGTGCGAACGGGCGGTCGTCGATGCGATCGAGACCGGCTATCGCCTGATCGATACCGCAGCTTCCTACATGAACGAAGCGGCGGTCGGGGAGGGCGTGAAGAACGGTGGCGTGGATCGCGAAGAGCTGTTTATCACGAGTAAACTCTGGGTCCAGCACACCGGCTATGAACGCACGAAGGAAGCGATCGGGAATTCGCTGCGGCGGCTGCGGGTGGATTACATCGACCTGTTCCTGATTCATCAGCCGTTTGGCGACGTCCACGGTTCCTGGCGCGCGATGGAAGAGGCATATGGTGCGGGCAAACTGCGCGCCATCGGCGTCAGTAATTTTCATCCGGACCGGCTGATGGATATCATCGCCTTCAACGAGATTCCGCCGGCGGTCAACCAGGTCGAAATCAACCCCTTCCATCAGCAGGCCGAGGCCCTGGCTTTCATGCGCGAGCACGGCGTTCAGGCCGAGGCTTGGGCGCCGTTCGCGGAAGGCCGTAACGGGCTCTTCGAGAACGGCGTTCTGATGGCGATCGCCGCCAGGCACGGCAAGACGGTCGGTCAAGTCGTGCTGCGCTGGGTGACCCAGCAAAACGTGGTCGCCCTGGCCAAGACCGTGCGCCGCGAGCGGATGCTTGAAAACCTCGACATCTTCGATTTCACGTTGACCGCTGACGATATGTCTGCGATCGCGGCGCTGGAAACCGGCAGCAGCTGTTTCTTCTCCCACCGCGATCCGGACATCGTGAAGTGGATGAGCGAACGAAAGCTCGACATTTGAAAGGAGCGGTAATATGAAAGAAGTCGTCGTCGTCATCGGCCCGGGATCGATCGGCCAGGCCATCGCCCGCCGCGTCAGCCTGGGCAAGCTGGTGCTGCTGGCCGACCTGCGCGCGGAAAATGCGGACGCCGCAGCCAGGACCTTGGGCGAAGCCGGCTTCGAGGTGCAGACCGCGCAGGTGGACGTGTCCTCACGTGACTCCGTGCACGCGCTGGGCGGACTGGCGGCCTCGCTCGGCGCGGTGAAGGGCGTGATCCATGCGGCCGGCGTCTCGCCGACCCAGGCCACGCCGGAAACGATCCTGAAGGTCGATCTCTACGGTACCGCCGTGGTGCTGGAGGAATTTGGCAAGGTCATCGCGCCGGGCGGATCGGCTGTCGTCATCGCCTCGCAGTCCGGGCACCGCCTGCCGGCGCTGACGGAAGAGCAGAACCGGGCGCTGGCCCTGACGCCGGCGGACCAGTTGCTGGCCCTGCCCATGCTGCAGCCGGACCAGGTCAAGGATCCGCTGCACGCCTACCAGGTATCGAAACGCGGTAATTCATTGCGCGTCATGGCCGAAGCGGTCCGCTGGGGCAAGCGCGGCGCGCGCGTCAATACCATCAGCCCGGGGATCATCTTCACGCCGCTGGCGAAGGACGAATTCGCCGGCCCGCGCGGGCCGGGCTACCGGCGCATGATCGAGGTGTCGGCGGCGGGACGTGTCGGTACGCCCGACGAGGTGGCGAACGTCGCGGCCCTGCTGATGGGCCCCGATGGGGGCTTCATCACGGGCAGCGACTTCCTGATGGATGGCGGCGTGACGGCCGCCTGGCGGTACGGCGAGCTGGCGCTGAAGTGAGTAAACGCGCCGCTTGGGCTCAGCAGGCGCTCGGCTTCACCCGCTCGACCTCGAGGCCGAACAGCGGACGCAGGCGGGTGCCGAAGACGTTGCCGGCAAACGCGGCCACCAGCCACAGCCAGCCGTGCAGGCTGCCCGACACGATGCCGCTGAAGTAGGCGCCGATGTTGCAGCCATAAGCGAGGCGGGCGCCGTAGCCCAGCAGCAGGCCGCCGACGACGGCCGCGATCAAGGAGCGCAGCGGCAGCTTCCACACCGGCGAGTAGCGGCCGGCCAGCGCGGCCGCCAGCATTGCGCCGAGCACGATGCCGATGTCCATTACCGACGTCACGTCATGCGAGACCGGCGCGGCCAGCGCGGCGGCGTTGGCCTTGGTCGACCAGTAGGCCCAGCTGGCGGTGTCGATGCCGATGCTTGACGCCGCTTTCGCGCCCCACAGCGCGAAGGCCGAGGTCACGCCCCAGGGACGGCCGGACAGCGCCAGCGTGGCGAAGTTGAGCACGACCAGCGCCAGGGCGCCGGCCACCAGTGGCCAGGGGCCGTGCAGCCAGGTGGCGGCGCGGTCCGCCGGCAGCTGCGGAGCGACCAGGCGGCCGTGACGACGCTTCTCGACGACGACGGTGATGGCCGCGATGGCCGCGAACACCAGCCAGTTGAGCAGCAGCGCGGGCGCCAGGCCCAGGGTCTTCACCAGCGAGACCGGCTTGAGCTGGGGCAGCGAAGTCCAGAAGGGCATGTGCGCGGTGGCGATCACGGAGCCTGCGATGAAGGCGGCCAGGGTCACGATCATGCGCGTGCTGCCGCCGCCCACCGTGTACAGGGTGCCGGATGCGCAGCCGCCGCCGAGCTGCATGCCGATGCCGAACATGAAGGCGCCGATGACGACGGAGGTGCCGGCCGGCGACACCAGGCCGGTGACGGGATTGCCGAACAGCGTGCCGCTGGCCAGGGCCGGGAAGAACAGCGCGACGCCGACGGCGAGCATCAGCATCTGCGCGCGCAGGCCGGCGCCGCGGCCGTCGGCGATGAACACGCGCCACGACGAGGTGAAGCCGAAGGCCGCGTGATACAGCGAGAGGCCGAGCAGCGCGCCGACCACGAACAGCGCGGAAATTTTGGCACTGACCGCCTGCGCGAGATACAGCGCGCCGAGGACGATCAGTAGCAGCGACACGCCGAGCGGCGCCGGATTCATCGCCGCGCGGCGGGGGACAGTCGAAGAAGCTACATTGGACATGGCGGAAAAGTATGGTCCTTGAATTCGTAAGTTCTTATTTTCGCTCGTTTTTTTGTTTTCTGCTGGGAGAGTACCTATCCCGGTGCCGGCGCATGTATGGACCTTGTTTTCGCTTACCATGAATGCAATCTCATATTCGTGGAACCATGGCCGTGCTGGATGAATCGCTTGTCGACTGGATCAGGGAGCGTGCGGAAGCACTCGATACGCGTGCCGATGAAGGGGATGGTTTGCTCGCGCGTTTGGCGCAATCCGGCCTGTTCGCAGCCGGTACGCCGGGCAGCGCCGTGCGCGTGGTCGCGGCGCTCGCCGAACATTCGCTCAGCGCCGCCTTCGTGTTCTGGGCGCAGCGCGCCTTCATGGAATGCCTGCTCGCCAGCCCGAACCGGGAACTGGCCGCACGCCTCATGCCGGATCTGCAACAGGGACGGCTCGCCGGCGCGCCGGGGCTGTCGAATGCGATGAAGTTCCTGGGCGGCCTGGATCGCCTGCGCACGTCCTTCACGACCGGACCCGGGGGCGTGCGCCTGCACGGCGCCGTGCCCTGGGCCAGCAACCTGCGCCGCCAGGGCTTCGTCGCCGCGATCGCGGCCGGGGATGCGCAGGGCGACAATCCCGCCGTGTTCGCCGTGCCGCACGATGCGCAGGGCCTGCGGCGGACGCCGGACCTCGAGCTGCTGGCGCTGCGCGGCACGAATACGGCGGCGCTGCACCTGGACGAGGTGCCGGTCGAAGAGTCCTGGCAACTGCATCCGCAGGCGCGGGTCTTCCTGCCCGCCATCCGTCCGGTCTTCGTCGGGCTCCAGTGCGGACTGGGGCTGGGCCTGGCGCGCGCATCGCTGCGGGCCGCGCGGGAGGCGCTCGCCGGCGCGCAGTCCGCCGAGCTGGCGGCACTCGAATCGGCAACGCAGGATCTTGACGCGGCCCTGCTTGCGGGCCTGGACGGGGGCCGCCTGCGCGAACGGCCGCGCGAACTGCTGGAGCTGCGCCTGCGCATGGTCGAGATGGCGGCGGATGCGGTGCGGCTGGAGCTGCAGGCCCTCGGCGGACGCGCCCTGCTGGGCAGCGAAGGCAGGGACTTTGCCCGGCGCTCGCGCGAAGCGGCTTTCCTGAACGTCGTGACGCCCACCGTGGTGCAGCTCAGGAAGGACCTGGCGAAGCTGTGCTAGTCCTTGTAGCGGATCGCCTCGATCACCAGCGCCAGCGCGCGCGAGTTCTGGCGCCGGCTCGGATAGTAGGCGTGCAGGCCCGGGAAGCTCGGGCACCAGTCTTCCATCACGCTTTGCAGGCGTCCGGCGCGCACGTGGACGCCGGCCAGGTCTTCCGGGATGAAGGCCAGGCCGCAGCCGTCGAGCGCCGCATGCAGGATCTGGTAGGCGCTGTTGAAGGTGAGCTGGCCGCGCACCCGCACTTCCATGTCGCGGCCTTCGTGGCGCAGCTCCCAGGCATACAGGCCGCCGCTGCTGGCCAGGCGCAGGTTGATGCAGTTGTGCTTCATGAGGTCCTGGGCCGAGCCTGGCACCGGCCGGTGCGCGAAGTAGGCCGGGGCGCCGACCACCATCATCTTCATGTCCGGCGTCAGGCGCACCGCGATCATGTCCTTGTCGACCTGGTCGCCCCAGCGTACGCCGATGTCGTAGCGTTCGGCGGCGATGTCGACCAGGCGATAGTCCGAACTCATTTCCACGTGCAGGTCGGGATACTGCGGCAGCAGCGGCGCCAGGCGCGGCCACAGCACGCTGTCGACCACGTGGTCGATGGCGGTGATGCGCACCAGGCCGGCCGGCTTGTCGCCCAGGTCGCTGACGGCGGCGATCTCGGCCTCGATCTCTTCCAGCCGCGGTCCCACGTTCTGCAGCAGGCGCTCGCCGGCATCGGTGGGCGAGACGCTGCGCGTGGTGCGGGTCAGCAGGCGCACGCCCAGGCGTTCCTCCAGCCCGCGGATGATGTGGCTGAGCGCCGATTGCGTCATGCCGAGCTTGGCCGCCGCGCGCGTGAAGCTGCGTTCGCGCGCGACGGCGAGGAAGACGAGGATATCGTTGATGTTTTCGCGGGCCATTGATGACAGTTTAGCGTTAATTAACCATCCGATTCATGAGCTGCATTCATAAGCCCATGCAATTCCGGCACCGTTTTGCGGTTCTGTTTGCTCGTATCATGCGCTCTTTGCGAACGAAAGGAACCAGCATGACTGTGAAAGCCTATGGTGCTTATGCCAGCGACAAGCCGCTGGAATCGATGGACATCACCCGCCGCGCGCCGGGTCCGCACGATGTCCAGATCGACATCGCCTTCTGCGGCGTCTGCCATTCCGACCTGCACACCGTGCGCGCCGAATGGGCCGGGACACTGTTTCCCTGCGTGCCGGGCCACGAGATCGTCGGGCGGGTGTCGGCGGTTGGCGATCACGTACACACGCACCAGGTCGGCGACCTGGTCGGCGTCGGCTGCATGGTCGACAGCTGCCAGCACTGCGCCGACTGCGACGAAGGCCTGGAGCAGTACTGCGACGGCATGGTCGGCACCTACAACGGCCCGACCCGGGACGCCCCCGGCCATACGCTGGGCGGCTACTCGCAGCAGATCGTCGTGCACGAGCGCTTCGTGCTGAGCGTGAAGCACGCGGAAGACCAGCTGGCCGCCGTCGCGCCGCTGCTGTGCGCCGGCATCACCACGTATTCTCCGCTGCGCCACTGGAAGGCCGGCCCCGGCAAGCTGGTTGGCATCGTCGGCATCGGTGGCCTCGGCCACATGGGCATCAAGCTGGCGCGCGCGATGGGCGCCCACGTGGTCGCCTTCACGACCTCGGAATCGAAGCGCAAGGACGCGGAAGCGCTGGGTGCGCATGAAGTGGTCGTGTCCAGGGACCCGGCAGCGATGGCTGCGCGTGCCAAGACGCTCGACCTGATCGTGAATACCGTGGCGGCGCCGCACGACCTCGACGCCTACCTGAACCTGCTGAAGCGCGACGGCACCATGGTGCTGGTCGGCGCGCCGGCCACGCCGCACCCGTCGCCGCAGGTGTTCAACCTGATCACCAAGCGCCGCGCACTGGCCGGCTCGATGATCGGCGGGATCCCGGAAACCCAGGAGATGCTGGACTTCTGTGCCGAGCACGGCATCGTGTCCGACATCGAGATGATTCGCGCGGACGAGATCAACGCCGCCTACGAGCGCATGCTCAAGGGCGACGTCAAGTACCGCTTCGTGATCGACAGCGCGACCCTGGCGGCTTGAGGAGACGGCTATGGACATGCGACTCCCTGCCGCTGCGGCGGAAGTGGAAGACAAGCCGGCGGCATGGGGCGCGGTGTTCGCGATGGCGCTCGGCGCCTTCGTGCTGGTGGCTTCCGAATTCATGCCGGTCAGCCTGCTGACGCCGGTGGCCGCCGACCTGCACATCAGCGAAGGCCAGGCCGGCCAGGCGATCTCGGTGTCCGGCGCGTTTGCGTTGGTGACGAGTTTGTTCATCGCGCCGCTGGCCGGACGGCTGGACCGCAAGGTGCTGCTGCTGGCCCTGACCCTGATGATGATGGTGTCGGGTACGGTGGCCGCCTTCGCGCCCGACTACACGGTCTTCATGGTCGGCCGCGCCTTCATCGGCGTGGCGATCGGCGGCTTCTGGTCGATGTCGGCGGCAACCGCGATGCGGCTGGTGCCGGAGCGCGCGGTGCCGAAGGCGCTGGCGATCGTCAACGGCGGCAACGCACTGGCGACCGTGGTGGCGGCGCCGCTGGGCAGCTTCCTGGGCGGCGTCATCGGCTGGCGCGGCGCCTTCTTCGCCGTGGTGCCGGTGGCCGCCATCGCCTTCGGCTGGAAGTTCTTCAGCCTGCCCAAGATGCATGCCGCGGGCGGGGCAGGGGCGGGCGCCGCCTTCCGGCTGCTGAAGCGTCCGGTGGTGGCGCTGGGGATGGCGGGCACCGCGCTGTTCTTCATGGGACAGTTCGCGCTCTTCACCTACCTGCGGCCCTTCCTGGAGAACGTGACCCATGCGGGCGTGTCGATGGTCTCGGGCCTGCTGCTGATCGTCGGCGTGGCCGGCTTCATCGGCACCACCCTGATCGGCGCGGTGCTGGAAAGGCAGCTGTACCGCACCCTGGTCGTCATCCCGCTCGTCATGGCGGCGATCGGCCTGGCCCTGATGGCCTTCGGTTCCTCGCTGCCCGCCACCGCCGTGCTGCTCGGCCTGTGGGGCCTGGTCGCCACCGCCGCGCCGGTCGGCTGGTGGACCTGGCTGGCGCGCACCCTGCCGCGTGATGCGGAGGCGGGGGGCGGCCTGATCGTGGCGGTGGTGCAGCTGGCGATCGCCTCCGGCGCGACCATCGGCGGCATCCTCTTCGATGCCAGCGGCTACCGGGCCAGCTTCGGCCTGAGCGCGGCGGTGCTGGTGGCGGGCGCGGTGCTGGCCTGGCTGGCGGGAAGGCAGGCGGGGAAGGGTGAACGCTAGCGCTGAATTCACGGGTCTTGTCGTAAGATGAGCCCATGACCCAGAATCCGCACGCCACCTCGCCCGCGCCGGTTTCCGAGAAGGAAATCCGCGCCGTCTACTTCGCCCTGATGGCCGTGCTCGGCCTGGGCGCCCTCGACCAGAGCATCGTCGCCACCGCGCTGCCGCGCATCGTCGCCGACCTCGGCGGCATGGCCCACCTGTCCTGGGTGGTGACCGCCTACGTGCTGGCCTCGACCGCCACCATGCCGCTGTACGGCAAGATGGCCGACCAGTACGGCCGCCGTCCGATGATCTTCACGGCCCTCGCCACCTTCCTGGTCGGTTCGGTCCTGTGCGGCCTGGCCGGCGGCATGACGGAGCTGATCGTGTTCCGCGCCATCCAGGGCATGGGCGCCGGCGGCTTCATGCCGCTGGCCCAGATCATCATCTCCGACCTGGTGGCGCCCAAGGACCGCGCCAAGCGCCAGGGCTCGATCGCCATCGTGTTCGCCGTCACCAGCGTGCTCGGCCCGGTGTTGGGCGGCCTGATGACGGACCTGCTGTCCTGGCACTGGATCTTCTTCATCAACCTGCCGGTGGGCGCCTTCGCCTGCTGGTCGATCGCGCGCTCGCTGCGCAAGCCCGTCGTCACGCACGCGCACCGCATCGACTACCTCGGCTCGGTCCTGCTCACCGGCAGCATCGTCTCGCTGCTGCTGATCCTGGCCCTGGGCGGCACCGAGTGGGCCTGGAGCGCGCCGGAGATCAAGCTTTGCGCCGCGCTCACGGTGGTGCTGGGCGCCTGGCTGGTCGTGCACCTGCGCCGCGCCGCCGAGCCGGTGCTGCCGCCCGACCTGTTCGGCAACCGCGTGTTCAACCTGGCCAGCGCGGTGATGGCGCTGAGCTTCGTCGGCCTGATGGGATCGAGCGTGTTCTTCCCGCTGTTCTTCCAGCTCGTGATGGGCAGCAGCCCGGCGAATTCCGGCATGCTGACGGTGCCGATGATGGCCGGGATGATCCTGTCGTCGGCGGTGATCGGCCGCCTGGTGGCGCGCGCCAACAGGTACAAGGAGGTGCAAGTGGTGGGGCTGGCGGTGTCAGTGGCCGCCTTCGGCATGCTGGCCTGGGCCATGGGCAGCGGCCGCGGCTACCTGTTCATCGAACCGCCGATCTTCCTGCTGGGCGCCGGCCTGGGCCTGGTGATGCCGAACATGACCATCGTCGTGCAGAGCGCGCTGCCGGTGGCGCGGCGCGGCGTCGGCACCGCCATGCTGACCTTCTTCCGCTCGCTCGGCGGCCTGCTGGGCGTGACCGGCTCCGGCGCGATCCTGGCCCACCAGTTGCACGCCCACGGCATCGAGGCGGCGGCCAGCGCCGGCACCGGCACGGTGCTCGACCCGGCCATGCGCGAGGTCTACCGGCACGCCATCGCCAACATCTTCGGCGCCGGTACCGCGATCGTGCTGGTGGCGCTGCTGATTTTGCTGTTCATGCCGGATGTGCGGGTGGAGGGGGCTTCGGTGCCGCAGCCGGCGCAGGCGGAGTAGTTAATAGCTCGTCGTCCCCGCGAAGGCGGGGATCCAAGTTTGTTTGCGTTTCGATAGCGCTGAGAGAACTTGGGTTCCCGCCTTCGCGGGAACGACGAGCGAGGCGTTTTGGTGCCAATCAATCAATGGTATCCTAGCGCAATGACCATCGAGCCCGACACCACCGAACAAAAGCAACCCCGCGCAGCCTATTCCGACGGGCCCCGCCTGCTGGCCGACATCGGCGCGACCCATGCGCGCTTTGCGCTGGAGAGCGCGCCCGGCGTGCTGCGCAACGTCGCCGTGCTGCTGTGCGACGACTATCCCGGCATCGTCGCGCTGCTGAACGCCTATCTGGCGCAGACCAGCGGCGTGCGCATCAGCCATGCCGCCTTCGCGCTGGCGAATCCGATCAGCGGCGATTTCATCCGCATGACCAACCGCGACTGGCAGTTCTCGACCGACGAGGTGCGGCGCGCGCTCGGCCTGACCACGCTGCTGATCGTGAACGACTTCACGGCGCTGGCGATGGCGCTGCCGGGCTTCAAGCCGGAAGAGCTGCTGCAGATCGGCGGCGGCAAGCCGCAGCCGCATGCGGTGGCCGGTGTGCTGGGGCCGGGCACGGGTCTCGGTGTGTCGGGCGTGATCCCGACCGTCGACGGTTTCGTCACTCTCGGCAGCGAGGGCGGCCACGTCAACTTCGCACCGGCCGACGAGCGCGAATTCGCGATCCTGCAGTACGCCTGGCGCGAGTGGCAGCACGTGTCGAACGAGCGCCTGATCTCCGGCCCCGGCATGGAGATCATCTACCGCGCGCTGGCGCTGCGTAACAAGGCCGGCGCGCCCAGCCGCAACGCCGCGGAGATCGTCAGCTGCGCGCTCGAGCAGAACGACCCGCTGTGCCTGGAAGTGCTGGAATGCTTCGCCGGCATGCTGGGCGGCGCCGCGGCCAACCTGGCGGTGACCCTGGGCGCCTTCGGCGGCATCTTCATCGGCGGCGGCATCGTGCCGCGCGTGGCGCAGTGGTTCGCCACGTCGCCGTTCCGCGCCCGCTTCGAAGCCAAGGGCCGCTTCTCGGATTACCTGGCGCAGATCCCGACCTACGTCATCATGACGCCGAATCCGGCCTTGTATGGCGTGGCGAGCATCCTCTCCGAGCACCTGCGCGGCCGCACCGGCGCCAATACCCTGATGGAGCGCGTGCAGCACCTGCAGCACGAGCTGTCGCCGGCCGAGCAGCGCGTGGCGACCCTGGTGCTCGAGCATCCGCGCAAGGTGCTGTCCGAGCCGATCGCCGAGATCGCGAAGCTGGCCGACGTCAGCCAGCCGACCGTGATCCGCTTCTGCCGCTCGCTGGGCTTTTCCGGCCTGGCCGACTTCAAGCTCAAGTTCGCGGGCAGCCTGACCGGCACCATCCCCGTGCGCCACAGCCAGGTGCGCATGACCGACAGCACCCACGACCTGTCGGCGAAAGTCATCGACAACACGGTATCGGCGATCCTGAAGTTCCGCGACCAGCTGGACGTGAACTCGATCGACCGCGCCATCGAGATTTTGCGCCGCGCCAAGCGGGTCGAGTTCTACGCGATGGGCAATTCGCGCGTGGTGGCGCTGGACGGCCAGCACAAGTTCTTCCGCTTCCGCATTCCGACCTCGTCCTATGGCGACTCCCACCTGTTCGGGCTGGCCGCCGAGCTGCTCGGTCCGGGCGACGTCGTGATCGCGATCTCGACCACCGGCCAGCTGCCCGAGCTGCTGTCGGCCGTCGACACCGCGCGCGCGGCGGGCGCCGACGTCATCGCCATCACCAGCAGCAAATCGGCGCTGGCGCGGAAGGCCAGCATCTGCCTGGCGGTCGACCATAGCGAAGACAGCACGACCTTCCTCTCGATGATCTCGCGCATCCTGCAACTGCTCCTCATCGACATCATGGCGGTCGGGATCTCGCTGGGACAGGAGACCGGCGACAGCGGCGAAGGCGACAGCGAGCGCCGGCGCCTGCTGATCTCCCACCTGGACATCTGATCGACGGGTCCGGCTGGATCAAGAACGTTTCCGTATGGCATTCCACAATGAGGGATCTTCCCTCATTGGAGACTGCCATGATGCATCCGGATGACATCAAGCGGCTGGCGATCATGGCCACGCTGATCATGCTGTGCGCATTCTGTCCCGGCCCGGGCAGGGCGGCGGAACAGCCGTCCTCCGCTCCTTCAGAAGCTGGACTCGAGGGTCAGCTTCAGGCTCGGATGGCCGATGTTGGCGATCCGGTTGCGTAGGGTCGTCCCGCTGGCGAGGTCGGTGTAGCTGCGCTCGTTGACCATGTCCATTCCCAGCAGGTTGGCGGCGCTGATGCGCAGCCGGCTGCGCCTGTCGACCGGCCACAGCGCGTACAGTTCGAGATCGCGCTGTACGTGCAGCCAGGCCGCCTGGTTGGCCGCCACCGCCACCCGCCCGCCCTTGCGAAAGCCGAAGTTCGCACCTGCCGTCATCCGTTCGCCCTGGTAGTCGGCGCCGAGATTGGCCGACAGCGGCACCTGCTCGTCGAGCCGGTTATCGGGTCCCGGCACCCCATCCACATTGGACCAGTTGCGCGCGACGTTGGCGCGCAGTTCGAGCGGCGGCGCGCCATCCATCAGCGTCCGTAGCGGGAAGACCGTCTCCACTTGCAGCGTACGGGTGCGCGCCTTGCCGACGTTGACGGGCAGGGCGATCCAGCGCGCGCCGTCGAACACCACCAGCGAGCGCGTGTAGTCGTCGATGCGGCGCGTGGACGCGCTCAGCGCCAGCATCGCGCCTTCCGCCCAGCGGTGTTCCCAGGCGGCGTCGATGCCGAGCGCCAGTTCCGGTCTCAAGCTCGGGTTGCCCTCGGTATCCGGCTCGGCCGGGTTGTTGTTGACCGAGGTGTAGCGGTGCGGCAGCAGCTGGTCCATGCCGGGCGCCTTGTAGGTGCGCGCCACGGCCAGCCGCAGCTGGTCGTCTTTCATGCCGGGCGGCTTGTACAGCACCTGCAGCACCGGGCTGAAGACGCCGGAGCGCGAGCGCGCCGTGCCGAAGGTGTTGCCGTCGGCCTCGATGCGCACGCCATCCCAGCGCGCGCCGAGGTAGAGCGAGAGTTGCGGTGTGAGCGTCCACTCGTCCTGGGCATAGCCCGCCAGGCGCGCCACGTGGCCGCTGTCATGTTCGTCGCCGGCGGGAATGGGCGCCGCGGGGTCGAGGTAGTCGCGCTCGCGCCGCGCATCGCTGCGGCGGTCCCAGGCGCCATCCCAGCCCAGCGCCAGCGCATGGCCGTCGAACAGCGGCACCGTATATTTGCCGGTCGTGCTCAGGCCGCGGTCGCGGCCGCGCGAATCGATGCTGCGCGTGAGCGGCCCGACTGCCGGATTGCCGCCGGCCGTGCGCCGGGTCGTGTTGTCGGTGCGGCTGGCGGAGACGCCGAGCCTGGCCTCCAGCCGCGCGCCGGACGCCAGCGCATGCGTCCATTCCAGGGTGCTGCGCAGGACGTCGTTGTCGTTGGCCATCCCGAACTGCTTGTCCGGATAAGGCGGAAGCTCGCCGAGCACGGTGGCGGTGGGCGCATTCACGCCGGTGCGGAAGCGGTTCAGGTTCAGGAAGGTCTCCAGGCCGAGCGTATCGCCGCCGTCGAGCTTCCACTGCAGTTTGGGTGTCAGGTTCAGGGTCGTCATCCTGCCGTCCTCGTGGCCGGCCGTGGTGCGCAGCAGGGTCCGGCGGCCGGCGGCGTCGGTGGCTTCCTCGCGGCCCGGCGCCTCGCCGCGAAAGCCGTCGTGCACCAGGCTGCCCGCCAGTTCGTAGCCGAAGGCGCCGTCGCGGTCGGCCAGGCGCAGGCTGGCGTTCGGACTACGGGTGTCGCGCCCGATGCCGTAGCCGATCTTCAGCTCACGTTCGGGCTTGCGCACCGTTTTCTTCAGCACGATGTTGATGGTGCCGGCGATGCCCTCCATCGAAAACTCGGCGCTGGCGGCGCGCATCACTTCGATGCGCTCGACCATCTCGGGCGCCAGGGTGTCGACCTGCATGCCGGCGGGCGGGCGTTCGCCGTTCACCAGCAGCTGCGTGTAGCCGCTGCCCAGGCCCTGCATGCGCACCTCGCCGCCACGGGCGGCGGCGCCGTTCACGGTCACGCCCGGGATGCGCTTCAGGACCTCGAACAGCCTGGTGTCGCCGTAGCGTACGATCTCGTCGTGGCGGACGACGGTCTTCATGGCGGTATCGTCGCGGCGCGCATCGTAGGCGGCCGTGCTGCCTTGCACCTGCACCTGCTGGACCGCCGCGCCGACGCCGGTTTGCTGGGCATGGGCGGAAAGTGCGGCGCCCAGGGCGGCGGGCAGGAGGGCGAGGCGCGACAGGCGGCGCTGAAGCATGGGGACAGGTCGGGCAGGCGGCATGGGCGGATTCTCCTTGTTGGTATGGCATTGCGTGACAAATGTAGCGTTAACTTCCATGTAATAGCAATATAAATTTCTATCACGTGGAAGGTAGCCACTTCGCCCCCGGCCAATCCCGTTTCGCCACAAAGTGTTTGCCCGGCCGTCCGGCTTCCTGCATCCTTGTTGCGAACAAACCAACAACGAGGGATGAAGCATGAAACGACGCGAGGTTTTGAAAGCTTCCCTGGGTGCCGCGCTGGTAGCGGGCGGCCTGCCCGGACTGGCGCGGGCGCAGGCGAAGGGGAAGGCGGTGCTGTACCGCGTGCGCCCCGGTACGCCCGGCTGGCCAGGCGCCGCCGACTGGGAAGGCCTGCGCCGCGCCACCTCCGGACGGCTGCTGAAGCTGGCCTCGCCCTTCGCCGGCTGCGCCACCGATGCCAGCGCCTGCGCGGCGACCCGCGAGCAGCTGAAGAATCCCTACGCCGTCGGCGACAATCCCGCGTTGACCCAGACCAGCGGCTGGCAGGACGCCTGGCTGTCGCAGCCGAGCGCCTATGCGGTCGCGGCGCGCAATGCGCTTGACGTCGCCGCCGCCGTAAACTTCGCCCGCACCCACAAGCTGCGCCTGGTGGTCAAGGGCGGCGGCCACAGTTACAAGGGCGGCTCGAACGCGCCGGATTCGCTGCTGGTGTGGACCCGCGCCATGAACGACGTCACCCTGATCGACGCCTTCGTGCCGCAAGGTGGCACGCAGGCCGAGGCGCTGCCGGCGGTGAGCGTCGGCGCCGGCGCGATGTGGATCGACGCCTACACGGCCGTGACCACCAAGGCCGGCCGCTACGTGCAGGGCGGCGGCTGTACCACGGTGGGCGTGGCCGGGCTGGTGACGGGCGGCGGCTTCGGCAGCTTCTCGAAGCGCTACGGCAGCGCCGCGGCCAGCCTGCTCGAAGCGGAAATCGTCACCGCCGACGGCCAGGTCCGGATCGCCAACGCGCACACCAATCCCGAGCTGTTCTGGGCCCTCAAGGGCGGCGGCGGCGGCACCTTCGGCGTGGTCACGCGGCTCACCCTGCGCACCCACGAACTGCCGGCGACCTTCGGCGGCGTGTTCGGCGACATCACGGCGGATTCTGACGCGGCATTCAAGGCCCTGGTCGCATGCTTCATCGCCTTCTACCGCGAGCGCCTGTTCAACGAACACTGGGGCGAGCAGGTGTCCCTGCGCGAGGGCAGGAAGCTGCACCTGGCGATGGTCTTCCAGGGCCTGGACGGCGCCCAGGCGAAGGCGGTCTGGGCACCCTTCCTCGACTGGGTGCGCGCCAGCGGCGACTACAGCTTCAAGGAGCCGACCATCATGGCGGTGCCGGCGCGCCGCTTCTGGGACGCGGCGTTCTGGGAAAAGACCGCGCCCGCCATCATGGCGCGCGACGACCGCGAAGGCGCGCCTGCCCATCACGCCGTGTGGCAGGGCGACCGCGGCCAGGTCGGCTGGTATATCCACGGCTACGAATCGAGCTGGCTGCCGGCTGCCTTGCTGGAAGAGGGCGCCCAGGCGCGGCTGGTGGACAGCCTGTGCGCGGCTTCGCAGCAGTGGTGGGTCGAGCTGCACTTCAACAAGGGGATCGCCGGCGCGCCGCCGCAGGCGCTTGCGGCGACCCGCGATACGGCGACCCACCCCGGCGTGGTCGATGCCTTCGCACTCGCCATCATTGCCGGCGGCGGCGATCCGGCCTATCCCGGCATGCCGGGCGCGAACGTCGACGAACAGGAGGCGCGCCGCCGCGCCGCCAAGATCCGCCGGGCGATGGACCCGCTGCGCAAGGTGGCGCCGAATGCCGGCACCTATGTCTCGGAAAGCGACTTCTTCCAGCAGCGCTGGCAGGATACCTACTGGGGACCCAACTATCCGAAGCTGCTGCAGGTGAAGGAGCGCTACGATCCGGACGGCCTGTTCACGGTCCGCCATGGCGTGGGCAGCGAGCAATGGAGCGCGGACGGTTTCACGCGCAAGGCCTGAGCGATGCGCATCGATCGTAAGCACTTGCTCAACGCCGCGCTGGCGGTTCTCGGCGGGTTGATGCTGCGCTGGAGTTTCGGCCTGCATCCGGTCTGGTGGCTGGCCTGGGTGGCGCCGGCGCCGCTGCTGGTGGCCGCGCTGCGCAGCTCCAAGCGCATGGCCCTGGGCTGGTCTTTGCTGGCCGGCCTGATCGGCGCCAGCGCCGACCTGCACTACCACACCCTGGTGATGCCGCTGGCGCCGGCGCTGTTCGTGACCCTGCTGCTGGCGCTGTTGTGGGTGCTGGTGGTGTCGCAGGCGCGGCGCGTGATGCTGGCGTCGCCGTCGCCGTGGACGGTGCTGGCTTATCCGCTGATGTGGTGTGCGGCGGACACCCTGCTGGCCCACTTTCACCCGGACGGCAACTTCGACAGCATCGCCTATTCCCAGGCCGGCTTCCCGCCCGCGCTGCAGCTCGCCTCGCTGCTGGGCGTGTCCGGGCTGGTGTTCGTGCTGTCGCTGCTGCCGGCCGCGCTGGCGTGGGCGACCGTGCACGGCTGGCGGGCGGCGCGCTGGCCGCTGGCCGCTTCGCTGCTGCTGGCTGCCGGCTGCCTGGGCTTCGGCTTTGCCCGCATCCCGGCGGCTGTGCCGGCGCAGGGAGAGCTGGTCGGCATGGCGGTGATCGACGATTTCATCGGCCCGCGCGTACCGGCCGCCCAGGTCGAGCGCATCTGGACGCACTACGAGCACCATGTCGACACCCTGGCGGGGCAGGGCGCGCGGCTGGTGCTGCTGCCCGAGAAGATCGCGGTGCTGCGGCCGGCGCAAGCGGAGCCGCTGCGATCGAGGATGGCGGCGCTGGCTGCCCGCGCCAAGGTCTGGCTGGCCCTGGGTGTCGGCATCGACGACGGCCACAGGACCAACCGCCTGTGGCTGTTCGCACCCGACGGCAGGCTCGCCGCCGACTACGTCAAGCACCACCTGGCGCCGCCCGAGCGCGACTTCGCCGCCGGCTCCGCATTCGCGGTGCAGGCGATGGCGGGACACCGCTATGGCCTGGCGATCTGCAAGGACGTGCATTTTGCAGCGATGGGACGCGACTATGCGGAACTGGGCGCCCAGGCCCTGCTGGTGCCGGCATGGGACTTCGGCGAGGACGGCGACTATGCGGCGCGCCTGTCCGCCGTGCGCGGCGTGGAAACCGGCATGCCGATGCTGCGCGCGGCGCGCGAAGGCCTGCTGACGATCAGCGATGCCTACGGCCGCGTGACGGCGTCGGCGCCCTCGGCGGCGCTGCCCGGCGCGACCCTGCTGGGCCGGGTGCCGGCGGCGCTGCCGGGAACGACGCCCTACACCCGCAGCGGCGACCTGTTCGGCTGGCTGTGCACGGCGGCGGCACTGCTGCTGGCCTGCTTCGGCGGCCGCCGCTGGACTGGCCTCGCCTACGCGAAATCGGCGTCGAGCACGATCCGGTAACTGGCCTTGCCGGCACGCAGGTGGTCCATCGCCTCGTTGACCCGGCTCATCGGGAAATGCTCGACCTTGGGCGCGACGTGGTGATGGGTGGCGAAGCGCAGCATGGTGTCGATCTGGGCGCGGCTGCCGGTCGGCGAGGCCGATATCGCGCGCTGCCCCATCACCAGGCTCATCACCTGCACCGGCACCGGTTCCAGCACGGCGCCCAGGAAGTGCAGGCGGCCGCCGGGCGCCAGCAAGCCGATCACGGCATCCCAGTCGAGCGGCGCGTTGGCGGTGATGAAGACGAAGTCGAAGCTGCCCGCCAGGCGCTGCATGTCGGCTTCGGAGCGGCTCGACGCCACATGGTGGGCGCCGAAGGACATCGCCTCCTGCACCTTGCTGGGCGAGGAGGTGAAGGCCGTGACCTCGCAGCCCCAGGCCTTCGTGAACATCAGGGCCATGTGCCCCAGTCCGCCGATGCCGAACACCGCCACACGCGCGGTCGGCGGCACGTGCAGCTGCAGCAGCGGCGCGAACACGGTGATGCCGCCGCACAGCAGTGGCCCCGCATTGCCCGACGCCAGCGCATTCGGGATCGGCACGCTCCACACCCAATGGGCGCGCACGCGGTCGGCAAAGGCGCCGTGGTGGCCGACGATGGTCGCCTGCACGGTCTCGCAGAGCTGGAAGTCGCCGCGCAGGCAGGCCGCGCAATGCTGGCAGCTGCGCACGTTCCAGCCGACGCCGACGCGCTGGCCGAGCGTCAGGCCCTTGGTCTGCGCGATGGCGCCGAGGCCGACCACGCGCCCGATCGCTTCGTGTCCCGGCACGAAGGGATAGGTGGTGATGCCCCATTCATTGTCGAGCATCGACAGGTCGGAGTGGCAGACGCCGCAATACTCGACCTTGATCTCGACGTCTTCCGGGTCCAGCGCCCCCGGATCGTAGTCAAAAGGAACAAGCTGGCCGCCCGCGGACTGTGCGGCCCAGGCCCGGATCTTTTCCATGCCGGTTCTCCCTGAAGTGAGGGAGAAAGTCTAGCACCGGCGCTGCTCAAGGCGTGTTTCGTTTCTGCCTGGATGCGTCAGCGCCGGTGCCAAGCACCTCAGTCCTCCACGAACACCACCGCCGTGCGCGGCGGAATGATGAACGCGCCGGTGGCCGGATCGAAGCTCGCCTGGCTCGCGCGCTTGTCGGCCGCGTTCGGTGCCAGGAACACCGGATGCAGGCGCAGCGCCTTGCCGGCCGCCCGGGGATCGGTCACGGTGTGGCCGACCTTGTCGACGTTGATGAAGTAGCTGAGCCCCCTGTAGTTAGCTCCCGGATAGTTGGCGCCCGCGTAGCCCGCGCCGTCCAGGTGGGCGGCGACCACGGTCGGGTTCTGGCTTGAACCGGTGTTGAAGAAGCGCAGGCGGCGCTTGATCTCCGCGGCGCTCGGCAGGCGGAACAGCGTCGAGCTGGCGCGGATCGCCAGCAGGTCGCGGAAGGCGTCGCGCGCGAAGGCGATATCCGATGGCGCGGGCTTGAAGACCGGGTTGGCCAGCAGGGGTTGCAGCAGCGCGTAGTCCTTGCCGTTGTCGTCAAGCGGCGGCAGGCCGGTACCGAAGTAGTTGTCGCGGTAGGTCCAGTCGAGGCGGTTGAACCAGTCGCCCGAGTTGAAGCTGTTGCGGTCCAGGGACTTCGACCGCAGCACGTCGATGCCGGCGTGATAGTAGGCGATGCCTTGCGCGAAGGCGTCGACGGCCATGCCCAGCACCTGCACGCGGGCGCGCTCGAACGACGGGGTCGAAGCCGGCAGCTTGAACACGTTGTTGTCGAACAGGGTCTGGTTGTCGTGGTTCTCGACGTAGTTGACGACTTCCGACGGCTCGCTGGCGTAGCCGGCCGGCTGGCCGCCGTAGTCGATCGCTTCGAGCGGCACGGTCTTGTCGTCGAAGGTCTGCAGCGGATAGCTGCGGATCGAGCCCGCCAGGCCGGCGCGCACCATGTCGGCGGCGCGCAGCAGTTCGCGCTGATCGTGCTGGCCGTGGCCGTTCGGGTCGTAGACCAGGCCGTTGATCCAGCCCTGGCGCGCGAACAGCGCTTCGCCGGAATCGCCGGCCGAGCCGCCGCGCACGGCGTCGCGGGTGCGGTCGTTGAAGGTGCCGATGCCGCTACCGTTCAGCGAGAGCTGGGAAGCCTGCACGAAGCGCGCGCCGTTGGCGACTTCGCCGAAGTTCCAGCCTTCGCCGAGCAGCTGGATGGAGTGGCCGGCGGCGGCGTTCACGGTCCGCTGCAGCTGTTCCATGGTGGCGCGCGGCTGGTGCCCCATCAGGTCGAAGCGGAAGGAATCGATCTTGTACTGGGTCGCCCACAGGGCCACCGAATCGATCATCAGCTTGCCCATCATGAGGTTTTCGGTGGCCGTGTTGTCGCAGCAGGTCGAGCGTTCGATGCCCCCTAGCGCGTTCAGGCGGTGGTAGTAGCCGGGCACGATGCGGTCGAGCACCGATTTTTCAACCTGACCGGCGCTGAAGGTGTGGTTGAACACCACGTCCATGCCGACCCGCAGTCCCAGCTTGTGCAGGCCGTCGACCATCTCGCGGAACTCGACCACGCGGCGCGCACCGTCGCCCGGATCGGTGGCGTAGCTGCCTTCCGGCGCGTTGTAGTGGTAGGGATCGTAGCCCCAGTTGAAGCAGTCGGTTTCCGCGGTCTTCCTGACCAGCGCCTGCTGGGCCTCGCTGTCCGGCGCGCCGGAAGGCTTGGGCACCGCGCAGCCCGCTTCCGGCACGCTGCCGATGTCGTAGACGGGCAGCAGGTGGATGTCGGTCAGGCCGCTCTTCGCCAGCGCGGCCAGGTGGCGCATGCCGTTCGAGTCGGGGCGGGTGAAGGCGCCGTACTTGCCGCGCAGGCGTTCCGGCACGCTGGCGTCGTTGATCGAGAAGTCGCGCACGTGCAGCTCGTAGACCACCATGTCGGTCGGGGCCTTGACCGTCTGCGGCGCCGGCGTGGTATCCCAGCCGGCCGGCTTCAGGCGCGGCGAATCCAGGCGCGCGATGTAGCTGCGCTTCGAGTCCGTGGTCAGGCTGATCGAATACGGATCGGTGACCAGGTTGCGCACGATGCCACCGCCGTCGACCGGCACGTCGACCGCATACTTGTAGTACTTGCCGGTGAGGTCGCCCGGCACCGCGGCGTTCCAGGCGCCGGTGGCCGGATCGAAGGCCAGCTGGTAGACGGCGCGCGCGGTCGAGCTGCCCGTGTTGTAGACGCAGACGGCGGCCTGGCGGGCGGTCGGCGCCCACAGGCTGAAGCTCGTACGGTTGCCGGCGATGTCGACGCCGAGCTTGTCCAAGTTGCCGGCGGCCGCATACAGGTCGTCCAGCGCGCCCGCCACCTGCACGCGCGTGGCCGCGCGCACGATGCCTTGCGCATCTTCCTGTACCAGCACCAGCTGCTGGCGGTGCAGCTCGCCCATCTTCGACACGTCGGCATCGATCAGCTGCAGCACCGGGCCGGCGCCTACCCATTTGAAGCGCTCCGCCAGCGCCGGCGGCACGGCGCCCTTGTCGAGGGAAAGCGTCAGCGCACCCATGCTGCCGGCAACCTTGCCGCCGACCGGCGCGGCGATCGAACCGGTGGGCGAGTGGTAGAGCTTGAACACGCCGTCCGCGGGGGCGCCGGGGAAGGCGATCAGGCGCCGGTCGAGCCAGACGGCGCGCGCATCGAAGGATGCCGCCGCCGGGTGCAGCACGGTCTGGAAGGACTTGCTGTCGCAGGCTTCGGGAGAGATCGCGGCGTGGACGCCGCTGCTGGCCAGCAGGGACAGGAGGCCTGCAGCGGTAATGGTTTTGCTTGTCATCGGATAACTAATCTAAAAATCACGCGGCTGCCTCGGTGCGGTAGTTATCGACCACGCGGTAGCGGGTCGCGTACCAGCCGAACACCAGCGCCGCAAGGAAGGCGAAGGCCGCAAAGAAGTACATCTGGAAGGCCATCACGCCCAGGCCGGTATTGGCGATATGGCCGAGCACCGCTTCGTTCTTGACGCTGGCGTTCACGATCAGCACCCACAGGCTGCCGACCGTGACGGCCAGCGACCAGAAGGCCATGATCACGCCCTTCATCGAGCTTGGCGCCTGGCTGTAGGCGAATTCGAGGCCGGTGGCCGAGACCAGCACCTCGCCCATGGTCAGCAGGGCATAGGGCAGGATCTGCCAGGCCATCGAGACCGGGGTGCCGCCATCCATCACGACCTGGATGGTGCCGATCGCCACCCAGGACAGGGCGGACAGGGCGATGCCGGCGGTCATGCGGCGCAGCGCGGTCGGCTCCCAGCCGAGTTTGCGCAGCAGCGGGAACACGGCGATATTGTTGAAGGGGATGAGCAGCATCACCAGCAGCGGATTCAGGGCCTGCATCTGCGCCGGCTCGAAGCGGAATTCGCTGCCGAACAGCGAGAGGGTGGGGCGCATCATCGAATTGGCCTGCACGATCCAGGTCGAGGCCTTCTGGTCGAACAGGGACCAGAACGGCGTCACCAGCGCGAACACGATCAGGATGCGCAGCACGCCGCGCACGCCGTCGACGGCGTCATCCGGATGCAGGCCGCGCGCCCGCTCCAGCTGCAGCGCCACGCCGATGCCGCCGAAGGCCAGCAGCAGCACCAGCGCCGTGCAGGCGGCGATCACGAAGCCCCAGCTCGGGGTCATGGCCAGCGAGACCACGGCGCCGACGGCGCCGACGCTGGCCACCGCCAGGCCCGGACGGCCTTCGCGCCCATCAACCGAGCGTTTGGCCAGCAGGGCGCTCTTGGCCACGTTGAGGAAGGAGTGCGGATTCGGGGGGCTCGGCGGCACGTGCACGTACTTCTTGCGGCCGCTCCAGAACACCAGGGTCGCGACCAGCATCAGGATGCCGGGGATGCCGAAGGCGACCGAGGCGCCGTAGTCGCGCAGGAAGATCGGCATCAGCAGCGAAGCGAAGAAGGAGCCGAAGTTGATGATCCAGTAGAAGGCATCGAAGACCAGCTTGGCCTTGTGCTTGTTGGTATGGTCGAACTGGTCGCCCACGAAGGACGACACCAGCGGCTTGATGCCGCCCGAGCCCAGCGCGATCAGGAACAGGCCCAGGTAGAAGCCCTGCAGGTGGTTCTCGAAGGCGGCCAGGCAGGCGTGACCCGCGCAGTAGACGAGGCTGAGCCAGAGCACGGTGTTGTACTTGCCGAAGAAGCGGTCGGCCAGCCAGCCGCCCAGCAACGGGAAGAAGTAGACGCCGATGACGAAGGTATGGAACACGTGCTTGGCCTCGCCGGCGCGCTCGGCCTCGGGCAGGAACAGCAGCAGCGAGGAGATCAGGAAGGGCGTCAGGATGTTGCGCATGCCGTAGAAGCTGAAGCGTTCGCAGCCTTCGTTGGCGATGATGAAGGGGATCTGGCGGGGCATGCGGCCGGTTTGGACCGGGGGCGGGTTCTGGGTCATTGAGGCGTCTCCTGTGCTCGGCTTGTTCAGTCACCGTTGGCGTTGAAACGTCGTCCCCGCGCAGGCGGGGTTCCAAGTTGCATGCATCTCGGCAGCGCAACGAACTTGGGTTCCCGCCTTCGCGGGAACGACGGCATTGCCGCGATGCTATGCAAGCAAGCCCAGCTTGGCAACAAGAACTTCTTTGGCAAGTTCGCCACCCTAACATCGAATCTGTAGTTTGACTACTATAGAGCCGTATATTCTTCAGTTGGATTTTCGATAAGCCAATGATTTTCAAGGATATTTACGAAAACTCATCATTTTCCTCCCGATTGTCAGTCCAGTATTGATGCTGTATATTGCGTAAAAATTTACCAATCGGACACCATCATCATGAGCACTCCCGACGCCAACAATCCGTGGTGGAAAGAAGCCATCATTTACCAGGTCTATCCGCGCAGCTACCTCGACACCAATGGCGACGGCGTCGGCGACCTGCCCGGCATTACCGCCAAACTCGATTACATTGCCGGCCTGGGCGTGGACATCGTCTGGCTGTCGCCCTTCTTCAAGTCGCCGCAGAAGGACTTCGGCTACGACAT
Organism: Massilia sp. 2TAF26; assembly: GCF_052115005.1. Taxonomy (NCBI): domain Bacteria; kingdom Pseudomonadati; phylum Pseudomonadota; class Betaproteobacteria; order Burkholderiales; family Oxalobacteraceae; genus Massilia; species Massilia sp. 2TAF26. The sequence continues at coordinate 26,636 of NZ_JBFRFV010000021.1, read as the reverse complement.
CGCCGACTACTGCGACGTCGATCCGATGTTCGGCAGCCTGGCCGACTTCGACGCCCTGGTCGCCAAGGCGCATAGCCTGGGCCTGAAGATCATGATCGACCAGGTGATGTCGCACACCGCCGACAACCACCCGTGGTTCGTCGAGAGCCGCTCCAGCCGCGACAACCCGAAGTCCGACTGGTATGTGTGGGCCGACCCGCTCGCGGACGGCAACCCGCCGAACAACTGGCTGTCCGTGTTCGGCGGTTCGGCCTGGCAGTGGGATACCCGCCGCAAGCAGTACTACATGCACAACTTCCTGGTCAGCCAGCCGCAGCTCAACTTCCACAATCCGGACGTGCAGCAGGCCCACCTGGATGCCCAGCGTTTCTGGCTCGAGCGCGGCGTCGACGGCGTGCGCATGGATGCCTGCGTCTTCCACTTCCACGACCGCCAGCTGCGCAGCAATCCGCCGGCGCTGGTGCGCGACACCTCGACCGTGACGGACGTGAACCCCTACGGCATGCAGGCCCACATCTACGACAAGACCCAGCCGGAAAACATCGCCTTCCTGCAGCGCGTGCGCGCCCAGCTCAACGAGTTCGGCGCGGTGTCGATCGGCGAAGTCTCGTCCGACGATGCGCTGGCCCAGATGGCCGAGTACACCGAAGGCGGCGACAAGCTGCACATGGCCTACAGCTTCAACCTGCTGACGCCGGAATTCAGCGCGGCCCACATCCGCAAGCAGGTCGAGGAATTCAATACCCGCGTGAAGGATGGCTGGGCCTCCTGGTCGGTCGGCAACCACGATGCGATCCGCGTGGCGACGCGCTGGGCGCGTGGGGACTCGGTTGCGAAACCTTCGCCGGCGCTGTCGAAGCTGGTGCTGGCGATCCAGCTGTCGCTGAAGGGCACCCCCTGCCTCTACCAGGGCGACGAGCTGGCGCTGCCGGAAGCGGACGTTCCCTTCGAACTGCTGCAGGACCCCTACGGCATCACCTTCTGGCCGGAGTTCAAGGGCCGCGACGGCTGCCGCACCCCGATGCCCTGGACCGCACATGACGCGAACGGCGGCTTCACCACCGGCAAGCCCTGGCTGCCGGTGCCGGCCGAGCACCTGGCTTTGGCGGAAGACCTGCAGGACAAGGATCCGCAGTCGATGCTGAACTTCCAGCGCACCATGATCCATTGGCGCCGCACCATGCCGCAGCTGACCCGCGGCGAGATCGCCTTCTACGACGTGCCGGAACAGGCGCTGGCCCTGCGCCGCGACCTGGACGGCTACCCGTCGGTGCTGGCCGTGTTCAACACGACCGACCAGCCGCTCAGCTTCGAGTGGCCGCAAGCGGCCGGCGCCAGCAGGCTCGAAGGCCACGGCATGCCGGGCGAGGTGGCGGGCAGCACCGTGAACCTGCCGCCGTATGGCGCCTGGTTCGGCAGCCTGGCAGCGAAAGCCTGATATGCAGGAGCTGCCGGATCATGTCCGCACCGCCTTCGCCGACGGCCCGCGCCTGCTGGCCGACATCGGGGCGACGCACGCACGCTTCGCCCTGCAGACGGCGCCCGGCACCTACCGCTCGGTACGCGTGCTGAGGTGCGACGAGTTCGACGGCATCGTTCCGCTGCTGCGCTTCTACCTGTCCGAACATGAGGACGTGCGCCTGAACCATGCGGCGCTGGCGCTGGCCAATCCGGTCGACGGCGACTACGTACGCATGACCAACCGGCCCTGGGCCTTTTCGACCGACGAGGTGCGGCGCGAGCTGGGCCTGTCCACGCTGCTGATCGTGAACGACTTCACGGCGCTGGCGATGGCGATTCCGGGCCTGAAGCCGGAGCACCTGATGCAGGTGGGACCGGGCAAGCCGGTGCCGCATGCGGTGCTGGGCGTGCTGGGGCCGGGCACCGGCCTGGGCGTGTCCGGCGGGATCCCGACCGTGGACGGTTTCGTCACCCTCGGCAGCGAGGGCGGCCACGTCAACTTCGCACCCAGCGACGAGCGCGAGTTCGCGATCCTGCAGGCCGCCTGGCGCGAGTGGACCCACGTGTCGAACGAGCGCCTGATCTCCGGCCCCGGCATGGAGATCATCCACCGCGCGCTGGCCGCGCGTAACGGCGTGGATGCGCCGGCGCGCGATTCGGCCGCCATCATCGCCGCCGCGCTCGACGACAAGGACCCGCTGTGCCTGGAAGTGCTGGAGTGCTTCTGCGGCATGCTGGGCGCCGCCGCGGCCAACCTGGCGGTGACCCTGGGCGCCTTCGGTGGCATCTTCATCGGCGGCGGCATCGTGCCGCGCCTGGGCGAGTGGTTCAGGACCTCGCCCTTCCGCGCCCGCTTCGAAGCCAAGGGCCGCTTCTCGGGTTATATCGCCGACATTCCGACCTATGTCATCAGCACGCCGCACGTCGCCTTCGACGGCGTGGCGAACATCCTGTCCGAGCACCTGCGCGGACGCAGCGGCGACAACACGCTGCTGGACCGCATCCGCCAACTGCAGCCGGAACTGACCCCGGCCGAGCAGCGCGTCGCCAGCCTGGTGCTGGAGCAGCCGCGCCTGGTGCTGAACGAGCCGATCGCCGGCATCGCGAAACTGGCCGACGTCAGCCAGCCGACCGTGATCCGCTTCTGCCGCTCGTTGGGCTTCCTCGGCCTGGCCGACTTCAAACTCAAGTTCGCGAGCTCGCTGACCGGCTCGATCCCGGTGCGCCACAGCCAGGTGCGTCACAGCGACAGCACCCACGACCTGTCGGCCAAGGTGATCGACAACACCGTCTCGGCGATCCTGAAATTCCGCGACCAGCTGGACGTGCGCGCGATCGACCGCGCGATCGAGCTGGTGAGCCGCGCCAAGCGCATCGAGTTCTACGCGATGGGCAATTCGCGCGTGGTGGCGCTGGACGGCCAGCACAAGTTCTTCCGCTTCCGCATCCCGACCGCGCTGTACGGCGACTCCCACCTGTTCTCGCTGGCGGCCGACCTGCTGGGACCGGGCGACGTGGTGGTGGCGATCTCGAACTCCGGCCGCCTGCCCGAGCTGCTGGGCGCCGTCGACAAGGCGCGCGCGGCCGGCGCCGACGTCATCGCGATCAGCAGCAGCGACTCGCCGCTGGCCAGGGGTGCCAGCGTGGTGCTGGCGGTCGACCACCCGGAAGACAACACCAGCTTCCTGTCGATGATCTCGCGGGTGCTGCAGCTGCTCCTCATCGACATCATGGCGGTGGGGGTGTCGGTGGACGTGCACCACGCGCGTTCATCGGCGACGCCGCCGGCCCTCATTTCGCATCTTGATAGCTGAGATTCAGCGGCGGCGCCAACCATTTGCTTGAGTGATGACTGGCATCAGAACATGTCATTGGACGATATATCGGCATGTCTTTAACATGGTCACCAATCCCGAATCCTCTTCGAAAGGTGCATCATGTCCAACCAGTCCAGCGCAGTCGCCCAGATGGAATCGATGGCTTCCCCGGCTTTCCGCCAGCCGGGCGAAAGCTTCTGGCGCAGCCTGTTCAATGCGTGGGTGGCCTCGTATGGCAACCGCGTCGACCCGGAAGGCAACGTGATGATCGAGGGCTGAGTCAGCCCCAAAACCGTCATTTCCGCTTTCGCGGGGATGACGGTTATTCCACCAGCACCGCCCGAAAATCGTTCACGTTCGTGAGCGTCGGCCCGGTCACCACCGAATCCCCAAGCGCCCCGAAGAAGCCGTGCCCGTCGTTGTCCTGCAGCGCATCGGCCGGCCTGATTCCCAGCGCCCACGCCCGCGCCAGCGACTCCGGCGCCAGCACCGCGCCGGCGATCTCTTCCTGGCCATCGACGCCATCGGTATCCCCGGCCAGCGCGTGGATGCCCGCCTGACCCTCAAGCGCCAGTCCCAGCGACAGCAGGAATTCGACATTCCGTCCGCCGCGTCCCTGGCCGCGCACCGTCACCGTGGTCTCGCCGCCGGACAGCATTACGCAGGGTCTGGCGAAAGGCTGGTTGTAGTCCGCCACCTGGCGCGCCATGCCCGCCATCGCCTTGCCGACGTCGCGCGCCTCGCCCTCGATCGCATTGCCGAGAATGAAGGGCGTGATGCCGGCTTCGCGTGCGACCGCGGCCGCCGCTTCCAGCGCCATCTGCGGCGTCGCGATCATCCGCGTCTCGCAGCGTGCCAGGCGCGGGTCGCCCGGCTTGACCGATTCGCCGCGTCCGCTCTCCAGCACTTCGCGCACCGCCGCCGGCAACTCGATGCCGTAGCGGCGCACGATGGCCAGCGCGTCAAGGCAGGTGGTCGGGTCGCCGACGGTCGGGCCGGAGGCGATGTCGCAGGGACGGTCGCCCGGCACATCCGAGATCAGCAAGGTGACCACGCGCGCCGGATGGCAGGCCGCCGCCAGCCGTCCGCCCTTGATTGCCGACAGGTGGCGCCGCACGGTGTTCATTTCACCGATGGTGGCGCCGGAGGCCAGCAGGGCGCGGTTGACCGCCTGCTTGTCTTCCAGCGTGATGCCGTCGAGCGGCAAGGGCAGCAGCGAGGAGCCGCCGCCCGAGATCAGGCAGATCACGGTGTCATCAAGCGTCAGGCCGCCGACCAGTTCCATCATGCGCCCGGCCGCGCGCAGGCCGGCGTCGTCCGGCACCGGATGCGCGGCTTCGACGATCTCGATGCGCTGGCAGGGCACCGCATAGCCGTAGCGCGTGACTACCAGGCCGGAGATCGGCCCGGGCCAGTGCTGCTCCAGCGCCCGCGCCATCGCGGCCGAGGCTTTGCCGGCGCCGATCACGATGGTCCTGCCGGCGCCGGGCTCGGGCAGGTGCGGCGGCACGCAATGTCCGGGCTGCGCGGACTCGATCGCAGCGTCGAACATCTTCAGCAACAGCTGGCGCGGGCTCGAATGCGGCGCGTTCATTTTTGCTGCTGGCCGATTTCGAAATTCGCCATCATTTCCAGCGCGCGCACCATGCCCGAGTGGTCCCAGCCGGCGCCGCCGTGGGCCGCGCAGCTGTTGAACAGTTCCTGGGCGGTGGCGGTGTTCGGCAGCGAGACGCCGATCGCGCGCGCGCTCGACAGCGCCAGGTTCAGGTCCTTCTGGTGCAGTTCGATGCGGAAGCCCGGGTCGAAGGTGCGCTTGACCATGCGCTCGCCGTGCACTTCCAGGATGCGCGACGCCGCGAAGCCGCCCATCAGCGCCTGGCGCACCTTGGCCGGATCGGCGCCCATCTTCGATGCGAACAGCAGGGCTTCGCCCACCGCCTCGATGTTCAGGGCGACGATGATCTGGTTGGCCACCTTGCAGGTCTGGCCGGCGCCGTTGTCGCCCACCAGGGTGATGTTCTTGCCCATCAGTTCGAACAGCGGCTTGACGCGGTCGAAGGCCGCTTCCGAACCGCCCACCATGATGGTCAGGCTGGCCGCCTTGGCGCCGACTTCGCCGCCGGAGACCGGGGCGTCGACGTAGTCGCAGCCGAGGGCCTTGATGCGTTCCGCGAATGCCTTGGTCTCGACGGGGGAGATCGAGCTCATGTCGACCACCACCTTGCCCGGCGACAGACCTTCGGCCACGCCGTTCTCGCCGAACAGGGCCGATGCCACGTGCGGCGTATCCGGCACCATTGTGATGATGACGTCGGCGTTCTGTGCCACTTCGCGGCTGGAAGCGCAGGCCTTGCCGCCTGCCTCCACCAGCTCGCCCGGCACGCTGCCGTGGGTGTACAGGAAGACTTCATGGCCGGCCTTGATCAGGTGGCCCGCCATCGGGGTGCCCATGATGCCCAGGCCGATGAATCCGATTTTGCTCATTTCCTTATCTCCGTATCTGTTCGTGTCTTTTACAGCGCGTACTTGTCGCGCAGGCCCTGGGTGGCGGCGCGGAACAGGCCCTGGTCGCTGCCGACGGCCACCATGGTCGCGCCCATCTCGATGTAGCGGCGGGCGTCGCTTTCCACCGGCGCCAGGATCCCGACCGGAATGCCGGCGGCCTTGGCGGCGGCGAACACGCGCTGCATCGCTTCCTGCACTTCCGGATGGCCGGCATTGCCCAGGTAGCCGTAGCCGGCCGCCAGGTCGGACGGGCCGATGAAGACGCAGTCGACGCCGTCCACCGCGCAGATGGACTCGATGTTGGCGACCGACACCCGGCTTTCGATCTGCAGCGCCACCGTGATGTTGCGGTTGCTGACATTGTGGTAGTCGGGGATGGTGCCGAAGCGGTTGCCGCGCATCGACACCGACACGCCGCGCACGCCTTCCGGCGCGTAGCGGGTCGCGGCGATGGCCTGGGCCGCTTCCTCGGCGGTCTCGACGAAGGGGATCAGGAAGTTGTAGAAGCCGGCGTCGAGCAGGCGCTTGATCTGCACCGTGTCGTTCGACTGCGGGCGCACCACCGGCGCGCTCGGGCTGTCCTTCAGCGCCATCAGCTGCAGGATGAAGCTGTTCAGGTCATTCGGCGAGTGTTCGCCGTCGAGCAGCAGCCAGTCGAAGCCGGCCAGGCCGAGGATCTCGGTGGTGAAAGGGTTGGCCAGCGAAGACCAGCAGCCGATCAGCTGTTTGCCCTCGCGCAGGTCTTGCTTGAAGCGGTTCGGGATGCCGCTGTAGGGAGTGGTGGTGTTCATGATGGTCTCCGGTTAGCGGAAAAATGATCAGCGCACCAGGCAGGGGCGCTTGTTGTCGAAGGTCCAGTTGGGGACCAGGAATTGCATTGCGGCGGCGTCGTCGCGCGCGCCCAAACCCATGTTCTTGTAGGCCTGGTGCGCCTTTTCCAGCTCGGCCTCGTCGATCTCGATGCCCAGGCCCGGCTTCGACGGAATGCGGACCAGGCCACCCTCGATCTTGAGCGGTTCTTTGGTCAGGCGCTGGCCGTCCTGCCAGATCCAGTGGGTATCGATGGCGGTGACCTTGCCGGGGGCCGCGGCGCCGACGTGGGTGAACATGGCCAGCGAGATGTCGAAGTGGTTGTTCGAGTGCGAGCCCCAGGTCAGGCCGAACATCTCGCACAGCTGGGCCACGCGCACCGAACCCTGCATGGTCCAGAAGTGCGGGTCGGCCAGCGGAATGTCGACCGACTGCAGCTGGATCGAATGGGCCATCTGGCGCCAGTCGGTGGCGATCATGTTGGTCGCGGTCGGCAGGCCGGTGGCGCGGCGGAACTCGGCCATCACTTCGCGGCCCGAGAAGCCGCCCTCGGCGCCGCAGGGATCCTCGGCATAGGCCAGCACGCCGTGCTTGTCGCGGCACACGCGGATCGCTTCCTTGAGCGACCAGGCGCCGTTCGGGTCCAGCGTGATGCGGGCGTCCGGGAAGCGCTCGTGCATGGCGACGACGGCTTCCATTTCCTCGTCGGCGGACAGCACGCCGCCCTTCAGCTTGAAGTCGTTGAAGCCGTAGCGTTCGCGCGCCGCTTCGCACAGGCGCACCACGGCTTCCGGCGTCAGCGCTTCTTCGTTCCGCAGGCGGAACCAGGCGCTGCCGGCGTCCGGCTCGCTGCGGTAGTCCAGGTTGGTCTTCTTGCGGTCGCCGACGTAGAACAGGTAGCCCAGCATCTCGACGGCGTCGCGCTGCTGGCCTTCGCCCAGCAGGCTTGCCACCGGCACGTTCATGAACTGGCCCAGCAGGTCGAGCAGGGCCGACTCCACCGCGGTGACGGCGTGGATGGTGGTGCGCAGGTCGAAGGTCTGGTTGCCGCGTCCACCGGCATCGCGGTCGGCGAAGGCCTTGCGCATCGCATTCAGGATGTTGTTGTACTCGCCCAGGGTCTTGCCGACGATGAGGGGTTTCGCATCCTCGATGGTCTGGCGGATCTTCTCGCCGCCCGGCACTTCGCCCAGGCCGGTATTGCCGGCGCTGTCGGTGAGCAGGACGATGTTGCGGGTGAACCAGGGGCCGTGGGCGCCGGAGAGGTTCAGCAGCATGCTGTCCCGGCCGGCCACGGGAACGACGCGCAGGTCGGTGACGACGGGGGCGCCGGATACGTAAGTAGTCATGGATGCGTCCTTTGAAACTTGTAGATTTACTTTGCGATCAGCGATTTGCTCAGGCTCACGCGCTTGATGTCGCCGACGATGAACAGGTAGCAGGCGATCGCCAGTGCCGCGTTGGCGCCGACGAAGACCAGCGCGCCGGAGAAGGAACCGGTGCCCTGCACGATGTAGCCGATGACGATCGGGGTGGTGATGCCGGCGGTGTTGCCGAAGGTGTTGAACAGTGCGCCGCTCAAGCCGCCGGCTTCCTTCGGCGAGGTGTCCGACACCACCGCCCAGCCCAGCGCGCCGACGCCCTTGCCGAAGAAGGCCAGCGACATCACGGCGACCACCAGCATGTCGGTCTCGATATAGTTACAGGCGATCATGCTCATCGACATCAGCATGCCGAGCACGATCGGCACCTTGCGCGACACCGACAGCGAATAGCCGCGCTTGGCCAGGCGGTCCGACAGCCAGCCGCCGCTCACGCCGCCGATGAAGCCCGCGATCGCCGGCAGCGAGGCCACGAAGCCGGCCTTCAGGATGGTCATGTGGCGCTCCTGCACCAGGTAGACCGGGAACCAGGTCAGGAAGAAGTAGGTGAGGGTGGTGATGCAGTACTGGCCGATGTACACGCCCAGCAGCATGCGGTTGCCCAGCAGTTCCTTGATGGCGGCGAAGGTGTTGACCTGGGCCGGGGCTTTCTGGGCGCCGTCGAGGTCGACCAGGGCGCCGCCTTCCTGGATGTATTTCAGTTCGCTCTGGCTGACCGAGGGATGGTCCTTCGGTGCGTAGATGACCTTGAGCCAGACGAAGGCCATCACGATGCCCAGGCCGCCCATCACGTAGAACACGCTGTGCCAGCCGTAGGAATGCACCAGCCAGCCCATGATCGGCGCGAACAGCACGGTGGCGAAGTACTGTGCCGAGTTGAAGATGGCGGCGGCCAGGCCGCGCTCGTTGGTCGGGAACCATGCCGAGGCGATCCGGCTGTTACCCGGGAAGGAAGGCGCTTCGGCGGCGCCGACCAGCAGGCGGAGGGTGAACAGCATGGCCACCGCGGCGCCGCCGGCGACGAAGCCGGTGGCGCCGGTCAGCATCGTGAAGACCGACCACAGGAAGATGCTGAAGAAGTAGGTGATCTTGGAACCGAAGCGGTCCAGCAGCCAGCCGCCCGGGAGCTGGGCGATCACATAGGACCAGGCGAAGGCGGAAAACACGAAGCCCATCTGGACCGCATCCAGGCCGAGTTCCTTCTTGATGCCCGGTGCGGCGATCGAGATCGTGGCGCGGTCGGCGTAGTTGATGGTGGTGATGACGAACAGCATGGCGAGAATCATCCAGCGCGTGCGGGTCTGGACTTTGGCGGCGCTGGCAGCCCTGATGGCTTGTGCTTGTTCCACAAGTGTCTCCTGATGTCGTTGTATCGCTCCGGCCGGCGGCAGGAGTCCGATCGATGTATGTTTTTATGACACCAATCTTAGTCCGCCAATCATGCTCAACCAAACCAATGACTGTCTGAATCGATTCAAGAATTGGATCGTTGGCCGCGTACGAATGCAGGCAGGATATCGCGCCGGAAGATGTCCAGGATCGGATTGTTATTGTCGCGGCGGTAGGCGCAGATGGTCTGTACCGGCTCCGGCGGCTCGGTGGCCATCGTGCGCAGTACAACCCCGCGCAGCTGCAGGCGGGCCGCCGCGGTGGGTATCAGCGCCACGCCCACGCCCGAGCTGACCAGGGCCAGCATGGTGTGGATCTGGCCGATGTGCTCGACCACGTCGGGCGTCACGCCGGCGGCGTCGAAGCAGTTGTTCAGCAGCTGGTAGAAATAACGCGCCTCGTAGGGCGAGTACATCAGGAAGGGCTTGCCGTGCACGCAGGCCAGGGTCGGCCGCTCCGGCCAGTCGGCCGCCTCGCGCTCGGGAATCGCCAGCATCAGTGGTTCCGTCGCCATCAGCACGGTCTCGAGTTCGCCGTGGCGCGCGTGGGGGCGCATCAGGCCGATGTCGAGCTGGCCGCTGTCCAGCCCTTCGAGCTGGGACGTGGTGACCAGTTCCTTGAGCGTGAGCGAGATGCCGGGCGCGCGCTCGCGCAGGCGCCGCACCAGGTCAGGCAGCGGGCCGTAGCCGAAGGCGGCGGTGAAGCCGATCGCCAGCGAGCCTTGTTCGCCCTTGGCGACCCGGCGCGCCGTCACCACGGCCTCGTCGGCCATGCGCAGGATGCGCGCGGCTTCGGGAAAGAAGGCCTTGCCGGCCGCCGTCAGGCGCACGCCGCGGCTGCTGCGGTCCAGCAGGCGGGTGCCGACGTGGTGTTCGAGCAGCTGGATCTGGCGGCTCAGCGGCGGCTGCGTCATGTTCAGGCGCTCGGCGGCGCGCCCGAAATGCAGCTCCTCCGCCACCGCGACGAAGCATCGGATCTGGCTGATCTCGAACATCCAGTCTCCTTTTTAAAAACTATGGCGGATACCCAGGTTGTAGCCGGTGTTGCCGGTGCCGGTCTCGGTATTGTTTGCCACAGTGTAGCCTGCGCCGTTCTTGTTATCGATATGGGCGTAGGCCGCGTACAGGCCGGTGCGCTTGGACAGGCCATACAGGTAGCCGATGCCCCAGGAATTGGCGTCCTGGTTGAAGCTGGTGCGGTCGTCCTTGTGCATGACCGAAGCCATTAGCGTGCCCGGGCCGATCGCCGCGGAGATGCCCAGCAGGGCCGAGCGTCCGTCTAGCGACGGGGTCGGCTTGACGCCACCGTAAGGATTGTTGGCATTGCCCAGCGTGGCGGCATTGAAGCCCTTGTCGATGCCGTAGGCGAAGCGCAGGGACACCATCTGCAATTGCCAGGCGGCGGTCAGGAGGGTATTGCGGCCCAGCGAGCGGCTGACGAAGGGCGCGCTCGCGGTGGCGGTGACGTCGGTGTTCTTGCTGTTGTAGGCCGCGCGCAGGACCAGCGGGCCGTTGGCGTAGCCGATCGCGCCGCCGAACTGGCGGCCGGTCGAGGCATCCGGCTGCTCGCCGAAGGCATAGGCCAGTTCGCCGTCGAAGCCGTTCAGCTTCGGCGATTTATAGGTGATCGTGTTGCTGGTGCGGACGTTGGTGCCGTTGTCCGGGAACAGGTTTTTCGAGGTGCCCGCATAGCCGGTGCCGAAGGGGTCGACCGCGGCCAGCGCCGTGTGCCAGGGCGTGTACTGGCGGCCCAGGGCCACCTGGCCGGCACGCGTATTCAGGCCGACGAAGGCCTGGCGGTTGAAGATGGTGCCGGCAGCATCGACCTCGCCGGTGTCGATCTTGACGCCGGTTTCCAGCGTGAAGAAGGCCGACAGGCCGTTGCCGAGATCCTCGGTGCCGCGGAAGCCGATGCGCGAGGCCGAGGCGGCGCCGCTGGTGAGCTTGGTGGACGGGCTGGCGACGCCGCCGTGCTCGCCGACGATGGCGGCGTCCACGATGCCGTAGATCTGCACCTGGGTCTGGGCCTGTGCTGCCGCGCCGGCGGCGAGGCTGACGATCAGTGCTGCTGCTTTCTTCATGCTGCTGTCTCCTGTTGTTATGGTAGGGGCGTGCGCCGGCCGCGCCGGCTTTTGACAAGCCGGTCGCAGTCGCTGCTTGGGTGAAAACGGGGCTTACTGGTGCTTACGTCACCGGGGCCGGATTGAACAGCGCCAGCGCGTTATGCAGGCGCCAGTGCTCGGCCCAGGTTTTCTTGCGTCCGCTGGCGACGTCGAGGATGAAGTGGAACAGCTCCCAGCCGACATCCGGGATCGTCGCTTCGCCGGTGGCGATGCGGCCGGCGTTGATGTCCATGAGGTCGTGCCAGCGCCGCGCCAGGTCGTCGCGGGTGGCGACCTTCACCACCGGAACCGCCGCCAGGCCGTAGGGCGTGCCGCGGCCGGTGGTGAACACGTGGACGTTCATGCCGGCGGCCAGCTGCAGCGTGCCGCAGATGAAATCGCTGGCCGGGGTGGCGGCATAGATCAGGCCCTTCTGCTCCAGCTTCTGGCCCGGCGACAGCACGCCGGTGATGGGCGCCGTGCCGGACTTGATGATCGAGCCCATCGCCTTCTCGACGATGTTGGCGAGGCCGCCCTTTTTATTCCCCGGCGTGGTGTTGGCGCTGCGGTCGACGCCGCCGCGCTTCAGGTATTCGTCGTACCAGGCCATCTCGCGGATCATGGCCTGGGCCGTGGCTTCGTCGATGGCGCGCGCGGTCAGCTGGTCGATGCCGTCGCGGACTTCCGTCACTTCCGAGAACATCACGGCGGCGCCGGCGCGCACCAGCAGGTCGCTGGCGAAGCCCACCGCCGGATTCGCGGTCACCCCCGAGAAGGCGTCGCTGCCGCCGCACTGCACGCCGACCACCAGATCGGAAGCCGGACAGGTCTCGCGGCGGCGCGCATTCAGCTCCATCAGGTGGCGCTCGGCGGTGTCCATGATGTTTTCGATCATGGAGCCGAAGCCGACGTGGGCGTTGTCCTGCAGGCAGACGTGGTCGGGGCCGTTCACGTCCTTGATCGGCATGGAAGAGGAAAGTCCAGCGGCCGGGAACAGGCGCCCCGGCTGCAGCTTTTCGCAGCCCAGGCTGACCAGCATGGCGCGGCCGCCGAAGTTCGGGTTCTTCGCGATATTGCGCAGGGTGCGGATCGGGATCTCGGCGCCCGGCGCTTCGATGGCGACGCCGCATCCATAGGTGTGGTCGAGGCTGACGACGTCGTCGACGTTCGGGTACTTCGGCAGCAGCTCGTCCTTGATGCGCCTGACCGCGAACTCGACGACGCCGGACACGCACTGCACCGTGGTGCTGATGGCGAGGATGTTGCGGGTGCCGACCGAGCCGTCCGGGTTGCGGTAGCCTTCGAAGGTATAGCCTTCGAGCGGGGGCAGGGCTTCGGGGCGGATGGTGGCGATGGGCAGGTTGTCCAGCTCGCGCGCCGGCGGCATGCCGACCAGGGATTCCTCGATCCACTGGCCCGGCTCGATGTCGCGCAGCGCGTAGCCGATGGCAACGTTGTAGCGAAGGATGGCGTCGCCTTGCGGGATCGGGCGCAGCGCCACCTTGTGTCCTTGCGGGATCTTGTCCTTCAACACCAGTCCGTCGGGGAAGACGGTGCCGGCGGGCAGGCCGCCATCGTTCGCGACGATGGCGACGTTATCGTTGTCGTGCATCCGGATGCTGCGTGGCGTTCCGGTCGTGTGTGCGTCCATCTGAGTGCCTCCGTGCTGCCTGATTAGTGATGCGTCAGTTGTCTGACGTCTTACAAGCTGAGGGCCAGTATAATCAGGCATTCCTAAAATAGCAATCGACATGATGCTCTCCCCAGCACCTCGTAAACACCGCAATCTGGCCCAGCTCGTGGTGGCCCAGCTGACCGAGCACATCCGCAGCGGCGAGCTGAACCCCGGCGACAAGCTGCCCACCGAAACGGAAATCATGGCAGAACAGGGCGTGAGCCGCAGCGTGGTACGCGAGGCAATCTCTCGCATGCAGGCGGCCGGCCTGGTCGAGACGCGCCACGGCATCGGCACCTTCGTGCTGCCGCCGGCGCCGCCCATCATGGGTATCGATCCGGCCACCGTGGTGACGGTGCGCGACGTGATCGCGCTGCTGGAATTGCGGATCGGCCTGGAGACCGAGGCGGCCGGCCTGGCGGCGGCGCGCCGCACCGAGTCCCAGCTGGCGGAGGTGAGGACGGCGCTGGCGGCCCTGCAGCAGGCCGCGCGCCGCGGCGAGGACACCGTCGAGCTGGACCAGCGCTTCCACCTGGCGATCGCCCAGGCGTCCGGCAACGAATACTTCCGCGCCATCCTGCAGCACCTGGGCGCCAACATCATCCCGCGGGCGCGCATCAATTCGGCGCGCCTGACCCATGCCGATCCTGTGGCTTATATGGAACAGGTGGGGCGCGAGCACGAGCAAATCGTCGACGCCATTGCGCGCGGCGATGCGGAGTCCGCCCGGGCGGCGATGCGCCTGCACATCGGCAACAGCAGGGAGCGCCTGCGCAAGGCCCAGGAGTCGCTGGAGGCGGCCCAAGGTAGGGAAACCCTGTTGATGTAAGATGTCTGACAAGTTCGCCGTACGGCTGAATCGTGCGGCAAGCGAGCTGTCATACAATCAAGCTTCTTACCATGGAGCTTGCCATGCCAATCTACCGCGTCTGGTACCGGGATAACCCTGAACCCTTGCAATTCGCTGCGCCGAACCGCTGCAGCGACATGGAAATCCTCGAGCACATTCTGGCTCAAGAAAAAATCGCCCCGGCCGGCACGGAGCCGACCTTGAGCGAGATCATCGAGAAGAATCGCCTGGCGCCGGTGCGCTATACCGAGGACGAGAGCGAGCTCAACGTTATCGAGTAGGGCGGGCCTTCTCCATATTCGGCAGCAGGGCCGCCAGGATCCCCAGCAGCGGCAGGAAGGCCGCGATCCGGTACACCTGCTCGATGCCGGCGACGTCGGCGATCTGCCCCATCGCGGCGGCGCCGATGCCGCTGATGCCGAACATCAGGCCGAAGAAGATCCCGGCGATCATGCCGACCTTGCCCGGCACCAGCTCCTGGGCGAACACCACGATGGCCGAGAAGGCCGAGGACATCACCAGGCCGATCACCACCGACAGCACGGCGGTCCAGCCGAGGCTGGCGTAGGGCAGGGCCAGCGTAAATGGCGCCGCACCCAGGATCGAGACCCAGATCACGCGCTTGCGGCCGATGCGGTCGCCGATCGGGCCGCCGGCGAAGGTGCCGATCGCCACCGAGGCCAGGAACAGGAACAGGTACATCTGCGCGGTGTCGACCGGCACGTGGAACTTCTCGATCAGGAAGAACGTGTAGTAGCTCGACAGGCTGGCCATGTAGATGTACTTCGAGAACACCAGCATCGCCAGCACGGCCAGGGCCTGGATCACGCGCTTGCGCGGCAGCGCCGGACCCGCGTGGGCGGCCGCCTTCTTCGGCGCGCTCTTGAGGTGGCTGCCGTACCAGCGGCTCACGCCCACCAGCACCGCCACCGCCAGCACGATCAGGACCGCGCACCAGGCGAACTTGCCGTGGCCGCTGCCCATCAGGATCGCGGCTGCCAGCAGCGGGCCGAGGGCCGAGCCGAGGTTGCCGCCGACCTGGAACAGCGACTGGGCGAAGCCGAAGCGTCCGCCCGAGGCCAGGCGCGCTACCCGCGAGGCTTCCGGATGGAAGGTCGAGGAACCGACGCCGATCAGGCCGGCGCCCACCAGCAGCATGCCGAAGCTGCCCGCCACCGACAGCAGGCCCACGCCGATCAGGGTCATGCACATCCCCACCGGCAGCAGGAAGGGTATCGGGCGCTTGTCGGTGTACAGGCCGATCCAGGGCTGCAGCAGCGAGGCGGTGCACTGGAAGGTCAGGGTGATCAGGCCCACCTGGGCGAAGCTGAGCGCGAATTCCTGCTTCAGCAGCGGATAGATGGCCGGCAGCGCGGCCTGCACGCAGTCGTTCAGCAGGTGGACGAAGGCGACCGAGAACAGGATCTGCAGCACGGTGCCCGAGGCCGCGGCTTTGGTGGGTGCAGGAGTGGAAGTCGTGGAGCTCATGGCGATGAATGATCTGGAAAGCCTAGGAGTGTAATATGGACAGTCCGAACGCATATTCCACTTTTCGTCGCCCAAGTGACACTCACACCCTCTCCCCGCTATCGCCCGCGTTTCATCGCGCTGCCGCGCAAGGTTACCGCGGTGCCGTCCGAGGCCCGCCACGGCGACATGATCGAAGCCCACAGCCACCCCTGGGTGCAGCTGCTGTACGCCAGCGACGGCCTGATGCGGGTGCGCACGGAACTGGGCGTCTGGATCATCCCGCCGCGCCGCGCCCTCCTGATCGCGCCGGGCGTGCTGCACGAGTTGACCATGCTCAGCAACGTCAATATGCGCACCCTGTACATCGATGCCGAGGCGGGCGGCAGCCTGGTCGAGGATTGCAAGGTGCTGGAAGTGAGCCCGCTGCTGCGCGAACTGATCCTGGCGCTGGCGCAGGAGCCGGTCGACTATCCGCCCGAGGGCCGCGGCGGCGACCTGGCGCGCCTGATCCTGTCCGAACTGGCGGCGATGGAGACGGTGCCGATCGCCGTCCCCTGGCCGCGCGACCGCCGCCTGCAGGCCTTGTGCACGGAGATCATGGCGCAGCCGGGCAGCCCGCGCCGCCTGGAAGACCTTGCTTTGGACGCCGGCGCCAGCGCGCGCACCTTGATCCGCCTGTTCCCGAAGGAAACGGGCCTGCATTACCGCCAATGGGTGCAGCAGGTCCACCTGGCCCATGCCTTCGAGATGCTGGCGCGCGGGGAAAGCGTGGGCGCGATCGCGCGGGCGCTGGGCTATGCCAGTCCGAGCGCGTTCACGAGCATGTTCAGGCGATTGCTGGGCAGGACGCCCCAGCATTACCTGGCGGAGTGGAAGGGAAGTTAGGAAGCGATTCAGGAGCCGCCGGCCGGGGGAGGAGTGGGCACTGCCACATTCGCATGCGACGGCACCGCGCGGCCAGCGGCGCTGATTACGATAAGCGCATCAACCTGCAGGCGGTTTGTGCTGAATCAATCTCAATCAAATTACGTCGCCCGCGTGGCTTAATCACCGCGCAGGCGGGGCCAAGCTTATTTAAGTTCAACGTGCCGGATATTCCGCCGCCATTCCGACAGCGACTGCAAGGTATCCGTTTCCCCATCCTCGACCAGGATCTCGTCGCCATTCTTCGCGACCAGGAAGCTGGCGCGGCGGTGAATGTCCTGCTTGCGGTTTTCCACGAAGCTGAGCTGGTAATAGGCCTTGCCCTCGATGACGCGCGGCGCCGGATCGTCCTCGATCACGGCGCCGTGCACCTTGCCTTTCGAGCTCTTCTCGATCTGCTCCGACCACGTCTTGATCTCAGGCAGCGCCATCAGTTCGGCGACGGCCTGGTCGCGCGTGCGGGTGGGGGTGGCGGGCGTCTCGGCGACGGCCGGCTTGGGCGGCGGCGTTTCTTCGCGCTTGCAGGCGGCAAGGGCGCACAGGGCGAGGAGGGCGGCGCCGATCAGGCGGACAGGACGTGTGGACATGGGTGAAAACATTGTGGACCAAGGACCAGTCTACACCCAGCATAGTCTTATGGGCAACTTATCGCAGGAACACATCCAGTGTCGGAAAGGCGGCCTCGGCGCGGATGCAATTCCACAAGCAGGAGGTCGCAATCGGCAGCATAGTCGCGCGACAGCTCTGCCGCTCCGCAGTCTCGCAGGTAATGCAGGGACCAGATCACGCCGGCTCATCCCTCCAGTTGCAGCCCATGCTGCCGGCACCACCCTTCCAGCGCCACCCGGGTTTCTTCTTCGCGGAAGCGATACCAGGAATCGAGCAGGCCGCGTTCCTCGACCAGGCGGGCGAACCTGTCGTAGCCGTCGCCGCGTTCGAACAGCTCGCGCACCCGGTCGCGCTCGCCGGCCAGGTGGGTGGCGGCGAAGCGGAACATCAGTTCGCGGCCCAGGCCCAGCGTGCTGGCGGCGGGGACGGACACGTAGGCGTCGCCGGCGTCGAAGTCGCCCGGCACTGGCGCTTCCTCGTCCATGTAGTCGTCGTTCAGCAGGTGGATCATGCCGGTGTCGCGCGCCACCAGCGCCTTCGCACTGCCTTCGCCGTCGTCGACCAGGATGGTCGCGTTTTCCAGTTCGTCCAGTTTTACCGATGGCATCGCTCGTCTCCCGGAATGAAAAAAGCCCGCGGGGCGCAAACCCCGCGGGCCTTACTTTACTACTCGGTTGGCTGTGGAGCCGTCCGGCTTGATTACATCATGCCGTCCATGCCGCCCATGCCACCCATACCGCCCATACCGCCCATGCCACCGGCCGGCTTGTCTTCGGCGATGTCGGAGACCATGCAGTCGGTGGTCAGCATCAGGCCAGCGATCGACGCTGCGTTCTGCAGTGCCGAGCGGGTGACCTTGGCCGGGTCCAGCACGCCCATTTCGACCATGTCGCCGTAGGTGCCGTTGGCGGCGTTGTAGCCGTAGTTGCCGGTACCGGCCAGCACGGCCGACACGACCACCGACGGCTCTTCACCGGCGTTCTGGACGATCATGCGCAGCGGCTCTTCCATGGCGCGCAGGACGATCTTGATGCCGGCTTCCTGGTCCGGATTGTCACCTTGCACCTTGATTGCAGCGCGGGCGCGCAGCAGGGCCACGCCGCCGCCCGGGACGATGCCTTCTTCGACGGCAGCGCGGGTAGCGTGCAGCGCGTCTTCCACGCGTGCTTTCTTCTCTTTCATCTCGACTTCGGTAGCGGCACCGACGCGGATCACGGCAACGCCGCCGGCCAGCTTGGCAACGCGTTCCTGCAGTTTTTCGCGGTCGTAGTCCGAGGTCGCTTCTTCGATCTGGACGCGGACCATCTTGACGCGTGCTTCGATCGCTTCAGCGGCGCCAGCGCCATCGATGATGATGGTGTTTTCCTTGCCTACTTCGATGCGCTTTGCCTGGCCCAGTTCAGCCAGGGTGACCTTTTCCAGGGTCAGGCCGACTTCTTCGGCGATGACCTGGCCACCGGTCAGGATGGCGATGTCTTCCAGCATGGCCTTGCGGCGGTCGCCAAAGCCCGGGGCCTTGACGGCGACGGTCTTCAGGATGCCACGGATGTTGTTGACCACCAGGGTCGCCAGGGCTTCGCCTTCGATGTCTTCGGCGACGATGACCAGCGGACGGCCAGCTTTGGCAACTTGCTCCAGCACCGGCAGCAGGTCACGGATGTTCGAGATCTTCTTGTCGCACAGCAGGACGAACGGGTTCTCGTGAACGGCAACCTGCTTGTCCGGGTTGTTGATGAAGTACGGCGACAGGTAGCCGCGGTCGAATTGCATACCTTCGACGATGTCCAGCTCGTCGTTCAGCGACTTGCCGTCTTCGACGGTGATGACGCCTTCCTTGCCGACTTTTTCCATCGCTTCAGCGATGCGCTCGCCAACCGACGAATCCGAGTTGGCCGAGATGGTGCCGACCTGGGCGATCTCTTTCGAGGTGGTGGTCGGCTTGGCGATCTTCTTCAGTTCTTCGACGGTCGCTGCGACGGCCTTGTCGATGCCGCGCTTCAGGTCCATCGGGTTCATGCCGGCAGCAACGAACTTCATGCCTTCGCGCACGATGGCTTGCGCCAGCACGGTCGCGGTGGTGGTGCCGTCACCGGCGTTGTCGCTGGTCTTCGAAGCGACTTCCTTGACCATCTGCGCGCCCATGTTCATGAGCTTGTCTTTCAGCTCGATCTCTTTCGCGACCGAGACGCCGTCCTTGGTGACGGTCGGGGCGCCGAACGAACGGTCCAGCACCACGTTGCGGCCTTTCGGGCCCAGGGTGACTTTGACTGCGTTGGCCAGGATGTTCACACCCTCGACCATCTTGGCGCGTGCCACATCGCCGAAAATTACGTCTTTAGCTGCCATTTTATTAATTCTCCGTATTCAGGAAAGTGTTTGGACTGATTACTGGGCCACGACGGCCATGATGTCTTCTTCGCGCATGACCAGCAGTTCCTCGCCGTTGACCTTGACGGTCTGGCCCGAGTACTTGCCGAACAGCACGCGGTCGCCGACTTTCACTTCCAGCGGACGGACGTTGCCGTTTTCTTGCACTTTGCCGTTGCCCACGGCGAGAATCTCACCCTGGTCCGGTTTTTCGGCCGCTGCATCGGGGATGATCAGGCCGGACGCAGTTTTGGTTTCCTGGTCGAGACGCTTCACGATCACGCGATCGTGCAATGGGCGAAGGTTCATGCAAAACTCCTTTGATTGTTGATTGACTGTTCGTTTGATAACCGCCCCGGTATCGGCTGCGGTGCAAAGAGTTGTTAGCACTCTTCACTAACGAGTGCTAATTATAGGGACGATAATTTCCCATTTCAAGCGGTGATGTTGGGGATTTGCCAGTCTTTTTTGATGTTCCGCAAGCGGATCGACCCGCGCGGGGTAGGAAAGCGCAGAAGCCTACCATTCATTTCTTGAAACCCGCGCACGGCACGGCATCTGTTGACGAAAAATCGATCCCGATCCTATAGTTATGGATGATTTCCGAATTCCAAGAACTGTCCGATAAAATCGACCGCCTCGCCCAGCTGGCCCAATCGCTGCGCAGCGAGAACTATTTGCTGCGCCAGGCCAACGCCCTGCTGAGCGCGGAGAACGTCGATTTCAAGAACCGGCTGCTGCAGGCCCAGCAACGCGTCGAAGCGATGCTCGCCCAACTCGAACCCGCCGAGGTGTCCGTCGACGAGGACGCCTCCGCCAACTCTGACGACGAGGAGGCCGCGCAATGATCCAGCTCGATGTGCTCATCATGGGCCAATCCTACCGCCTGGCTTGCCGGGAAGGCGAACAGCAGACCCTGCGCGAAGCGGTCCACTACCTCGACAGCAAGATGTGCGCCCTGCGCGACTCGGGCAAGGTCAAGGGAACCGACCGCATCGCCGTCATGGCCGCGCTGTCGGTGGCTGCCGAATTCCTGTCCGTGAAATCGCCGCAAGGCCCGCTCGGCGATCAGTCCATGCTGGAGGTCAAGCAGAAACTGGAAGCGATGAACTCGGTGCTGGATCAGGCTCTGGCGCCGCAGGAAAACCTGTTCTGAGATCAAATTCGTTTGACATGCCGGTTCATCGTAGTAAACTGGCGGCTACCCTGCGGTGTTCGAGATTTGCCATATATTCCTTGAACCATTCAATCGCATAGGTTGCGGAACATTCTCGGTGGGCGTGATCGTCACTAGTTTGACGAACCCGAAATTGAGCTGACTGTGACCACCTTGAGCCGTCAGGTTCGGGATGCCGGCAAAAACGGCACAGGCGGGGCTACAATCGGAGCGGTTGCGACACTTTATGTGCGCAGCCGCTTTTTTATTGTCCACGTTCTTTTGGAGTGAACCGCATGCGCTACTGGTTGATGAAATCCGAACCCGATGAAGTCAGTTTCGACGACGTCCTGAATGCGCCGGACAAGACAGTCGCCTGGTTCGGGGTTCGCAACTACCAGGCCCGCAATTTCATGCGCGACCAGATGGAAGTCGGCGACGGCGTCCTGTTCTATCACTCCAGCTGCGCGGTGCCGGGCGTGGCGGGCATCGCGCGGGTTGCCAGTACCCCGTATCCGGATGCCTCGCAGTTCGACGCAAGCAGCCCTTACTTCGATCCGAAGGCCACGCGCGAGAATCCGCGCTGGATCTCGGTGGACGTGCAGGCGGCCGGCCAGGGCCGCTACCTGCCGCTGACGGCGCTGCGCGGCGTGCCGGAACTGGGGGACATGGTGCTGCTGCAGAAGGGCAGCCGGCTGTCGATTTCTCCGGTGACGCCGGGGCAGTGGAAGAAGATCCTCGACATGGCCGGCGTCAGCTGACGTCGCTCAGACCGACGTACCGATCAGCGTTTCGCGGCGCAGGCGCACCCGGGTATGCGGCGTGCGGATGCCGGCGCACATGCCCCAGACCGCGGCCCAGCGCAAGGCCTGGTCCGTGGCGGCGCCGAAGGGCCGCGCGGCGGCGGCGCGCCTCAATGCGGTCGACATGCGCTGCATCGCATACAGCTTTCTGGGTGAGATGGCGTGCTTCATGAGGCCACGATAGTTTCCCATGTGGCGACGAACGGTGCTCCATTTAACCGATAAACGCAGGCCGGGCTTCTCTCCTACGCGTCCAGCGGACGGCGCCCTAGCCGCGTGCAGGAGAAGGCCTATGCGCCTTGTAAGCGCACCTCTTAGGCGTGCACGGCGCGCTTGTTACCGTCCGAGTAGGCCCAGCCCAGCATCAGCAGGCCGGCCACGATCATCGGCACCGACAGCACCTGGCCCGAGGTGATCGGCATGCCGAGGATGTGGGTTTCCCAGTCCGGCACGCGGAAGTACTCGGTGAAGAAACGCGCGCAGCCGTACAGCAGGGTGTACAGGGCGCCGACCGCCAGGCGCGGGCGCGGCTTGCGCGCGAAGATCCACATGATGACGAAGACCAGGATGCCGTCGACCAGCATCTGGTACAGCGGCGACGGATGCACCAGGTGGTCCTCGATGCCCGGCCACTTCATGGCCCAGGGCAGGGAAGGATCGGCCATGCGGCCCGGCAGTTCGTGGTTGATGAAGTTGCCCAGGCGTCCGCAGGCATAGCCGATCGGGACCATCGGCGCGATGAAGTCGTACACGTCGAGCAGGTTGCGCTTGCGCTTCCTGGCCCACAGCGCCATCGCCAGCAGCACGCCGATGAAGCCGCCGTGGTAGGACATGCCGCCCTGCCAGGTCTTGAAGATGTCGATCGGGTTCGCCAGGAAGTGGGCCGGCTGGTAGAACAGCACCTCGCCCAGGCGCCCGCCGATCACCACGCCCAGCATCCCGTAGAACAGCATGTCGTCCAGGTCTTCCTTGGTCCAGCCCTGGGCCTGGATGTGCAGCTGGGTCCTGATGCGCACGCGGCCGAGGATGATGAAGAGGGCGAAGGCGACCACGTACATGATCCCGTACCAGTGGATCGGCACGGGGCCGATGTGGAAGGCGACGGGGTCCGGGTTCGGATGGACGAGCATAATCAGTGATTCCTCAGTAGTTCCAGAAAGCCCTTCAGCACCGGCGACGGGTTGTCGCGGCGCCAGGCGATGCCGGTCTCGACGAGCGGGGTCGGATCCGCGAGGGCACGGTATTCTACGCCGGGCCGCATCAGGTTAGACACGGATTGTGGCACAAGTGCCAGCCCCATGCCGCCGGACACCAGGCTGACGATGGTCTGCATCTGGATCGCCAGCTGGCCGATCACGGGGGTGATGCCGGCCGCGCGGAAGCAGGACAGGATGGCGTCGTGCAGGGCCGGCGAGATCTCGCGCGGGAAGACGATCAGGGGCAAGCGCGGCAGGTCCTGCAGCTTGACCGGACCTTCGCGGCGCAGCGCGTCCAGGCCGGCGGGGGCGCACAGGATCAGGGGCTCGTCGAGCACCTTCATGTAATCGAGCTGGCCGAGGGCTTTATCCGGCAGCGGCGGGATCAGGAGGCCGGCGTCGACGCGTCCGCGCAGCAGTTCCTCGGCCTGCACGTCCGATGTCGCTTCGATCAGGTTCAGGTGGACGGCGGGATAGCGCTCGCTGTAGCGGCGCAGGAAGGCCGGCAGCACGTTGTAGTCGCAGGAGGTGACGAAGGCCAGGGCGAGGCGACCAGCCTCGCCGGCGGCCGCGCGCCGCGCCAGCGCCGGCAAGCCATTCGCCTCGAGCAGCAGGCGCCGCGCTTCGGGAAGCAGGGCGCTGCCGGCCGGCGCCAGCTCCACCGTGCGGCGGTTACGCACGAACAGCGGCGCCCCCAGCAACTCTTCCAGCGCCGCGATCGCCTGCGACAGCGGCGGCTGTGTCATATGCAGGCGCGCCGCCGCCCGCCCGAAATGCAACTCCTCGGCGACGGTGACGAAGTAGCGCAGCTGACGCAGTTCCAGATTCATGTGATATGCATTTCCCGCGATTTCCAACTCATCTATTCGCGAAATGTATCACAGCCGAGCAAACCAAATTCGGGGTCAGAGCACTTTTTCACCCCAGTTCGGGGTCAGAGCACTTTTTTGATCAATTTCCGTCAGGAAGAAATACGAGCTGGCGCTGGCTGGCGTGGACAGCGGAGCGGGAGGCTGCAAGCCAGCATTCCGATACCGGAAGCAATTTCCGCAAAATGTGCTCTGACCCCGAATTTTTATTTGCGTTTGTCGAAGGCTTGTTTGACTCTTTCCTTGCGGCGGGCTTCGTCGGTCTTGTGGGCTTTTTTCTTGTCGAGGCCGAGCATCTTTTCGATGAATTCGAACCAGATGAAGGCGACCACGGCCAGGGCGACGATCCACCACCAGGAGAGTTGGGCGAAGCGCCAGACTTCGAAGAAGCGCAGGGCGACCAGGGCGGCGAGCAGGAGGATGAGCGGCATGAGAGTTCCTTTACTTTCTGCGGCCATCTTACAATAATAGTTCCTTCAAGCAACGAAATCCTGCCATTCCGTCAACCGAAATGTGTATCAGCCGTTACTGACTGTATCCACTGCACCTACGCAGAGGAAACAAGATAGAATCTTGCATAGGATTTCACTTTGGAGAGTACGGAATGAAACGGTCCCTGATGTTGTTGATGGCGGTCTCCGCCCTGGTGTCGACCAGCGCCTTCGCGCAGGCCGACCTGGCCAAAGCCAAGAACTGCATGGCGTGCCACGCGATCGGCACCAAGCTGGTGGGCCCGGCCTACAAGGATGTCGCCGCGAAGTACGCGGGCCAGAAAGGCGCCGAGGACAAGCTGGTGCAAAAGGTCATGAAGGGTGGCTCGGGCGTCTGGGGACCGGTGCCGATGCCGGCCAATCCGCAGGTGAGCGAGGCCGAAGCCCGCAGCCTGGTCAAGTGGGTGCTGGCGCAGAAATAAGCCGCACGCCGCTGCAACGAAGAAGCGCCCTCGAACCGGGGCGCTTTTTCATTTCAAGGCCACAAAAGATCAGCGCACCACGTCGATCTTGCTGCGCTTGCCACCCTTGTAGGTATACAGCGTCAGCGCCCCGTCCTTGATATCGCCGTTCGGATCGAACTGGATGGTGCCGGTCACGCCCTCGTACTTGATGTTCTTCAGTACCGGCAGATACTTGGCCGGATCGGCCGATTTCGCGTTCTGCATCGCGGTGGCCATCACCATCACCGAGTCGTACACATACGGCGCGTACAGCTGCACGTCCTGGTTGAACTTCTGCTTGTAGCGCGCGCGGAAGTCGTCCATCGCCTTTTCCTGCGGCCCCTTCACGCCGCCGGCCTCGGCGCAGATCACCTTGCCGTCCACCAGGCCGTCGCCGGCCAGGCGGCCCAGCGCTTCGGTGCACATGCCGTCGCCGCCCATGAAGACCGCCTGGATGCCCAGCGCCTTCATCTGCTTGAGCATCGGGCCGGCCACCGAGTCCATGCCGCCGAAGAAGACCAGGTCCGGCTTCTTCGCCTTGATCGAAGTGAGGATGGCGGTGTAGTCGGTCGCCTTGTCGTTGGTGAATTCGCGTCCCGAGACGCGGATGCCGGCGGCCTTCGCGCCCTTCACGAATTCGTCGGCCACGCCCTGGCCGTAGGTGGTGCGGTCGTCGATGACGGCGATGTTCTTCACCTTCAGCGTATTCGACGCATACTTCGCCAGCGTGCCGCCCAGCTTGGCGTCGCTCGCCACCACGCGGAAGGCGCCGGGGAAGCGCTGGCGGGTGTAGGCCGGGGCGGTGGTGGCAGGCGAGATCTGCACGATGCCGGCATCGTTGTAGATCTTCGAGGCCGGCACCGTGGTGCCCGAGTTCAGGTGGCCGATCACGCCGTTGACGTGGGCGTCGACCAGCTTCTGCGCGACCGCCGTGCCCTGCTTGGGATCGGCGCCGTCGTCCTCGGAGACCAGCTGCAGCGTGACCTTCTGGCCGTTGATCGTGAAGGGCTTGGCATTGAGTTCGTCGACCGCCATGCGCGCGGCGTTTTCGTTGTCCTTGCCGAGGTGGGCGCTGGGCCCGGAGATCGGCGCCACGTGGCCGATCTTGACGATCTGCTGGGCCGCGGCGGAGCCGGCGAAGGCCAGCGCGACGGCGGCCGGGATGAGGGTGAGTTTCAGTTTTGCCTGCATGCGTGTCTCCGAGTTCTCCAGTAATTTGCGCCATACGCCAGGAAAAGGTACATCAATTTTCCGGACTGGAAAAGCAAAAGCTGAAGACTGCACGAAGCCGGTGCGCACTTGCCCCGCGACGGGTCGGAAAAGCCGCGAAATGCTCAGGATTGGCGCGCGCTCAGGTGGGCCAGTTCCTGCTGTACGGCGCGGGCGACCACGTGTTCGATCGACTGCTGCAGCGCGCTGCGCAGTTCCAGGCCGAGACGTTCGGCCACGTGGTCCAGCACGATCGCCATCTGGTCGCGCAGCTGGTCTTCCAGCACCACGTCGATGCGCGGCTGCAGGCGGTCCAGCACGCGCGTGACCAGGCGTTCCTCGAGGGTGCGCCAGGCCTCGTCGTCGAGGACGCCGGCGTCGGCCGGGGCCGGGGTCGGGGCCGGTGCGGCCGCTGAAGGTTCGGGCGGGGCGGCATCCTCGATCGGCGCGACGGCAGCGTCGGCAGCCGGTTCGGCAAGCGCCGCCGTTTCCGCCACCACATCCGGAGCAGGCGCTGAAGCAGGCGCCGGCTCGGCCACCACCTCGGTCAGGACCGGGATCTCGTCGAAGGAGGGGGTATCGGTCATGACTGGCCTGCCACGAAGTGGGTCAGCGGATACTGCTGCTTGCGGTAGGCGACGTAGCGGGCGCGCCCGGCGGCGGCGTCTTCCTCATCGGTCGAGATGATCTCGAACACGCGCGCGAACTGGTCGATGCCTTCCGGCGTGCGGCGCGTCAGGTTGATCAGCATGTCGTGGTGGGGCAGGGCGGCACGTTCGTCGACGGTGACGATGACCGGCGTCTCCGGCGCCAGCGGATCGCCCGCCATCACGTGCGGGACGAAGTCGGTGCCGGACAGGGTCCACAGCGCCTCGTTGAGCTGGTCGGCCTGGTCGCTGGTCTCGGCCAGCAGCACGACCTTGCCGCGCGCGGCATAGGCCTTGCGCGCCAGCCGGCAGGCGTAGCCGAGCTTGTCGGGGATATTCGTATGGAAGTCGATCCGGGTCATGGGCGTTCGATGCGTCAGAATTGAAAACCGGGCGGGGCATTGCCCGCCGGCGGCCTGGCGGGCGCCGTGGTGGGCGGCGCGGCGTCGCGCGCGGCCGGGC
>NZ_JBFRFV010000020.1:0-108633 GCF_052115005.1 Massilia sp. 2TAF26 | reverse complement strand
GGCCACCACCGGGGCTGCGGCCGGCGCCGGCGCAGCGGCGGGCGCCGGCGCGGCCTTCGGCGCATCCATGCCGGCGATCGCATCCTTCAGCATGCGCTCGAGGTCGGCCGGCATCGAGGCCAGCTTTTCCGGCGGCGTGCCGTTGTTCAGGTCGTTGAGCTGGTCGGCGACGAAGCCCGATGCCTGCAGCGACGCCTCGATGGCCGACGGCGTGACCGGCGCGGCGCCGGTGCGCAGCGCGTCGAACAGGTTCTCGGTCAGGTGGCAGGCGGTCACCAGCGCGGGCAGTCCCATGAAGCCCGCGCCACCCTTGATGGTGTGGAACGAACGGAACACCGCGTTCAGCGTTTCCTTGTTATCCGGATCGCGTTCGAGGAGGAGCAGGTGCTCTTCGACGTTGGTCGACAGATCCAGCGCCTCGACGACGAAATCCTTGAGCATCTCATCCATTAGAATCCCAGATCGGCAAGAAGATCATCGACACTATCCTGGTCCAGCGCGGCGGACGGCACCGACGGACCCTGCATCAGTTCCGCGGGCTTTTCCTGTTCCTGGGCGGCCTGCTTCTGCGCCAGCTTTTCCTTGACGTCGGCCGGCGCGCTGTCGCGCAGCAGCTGCGCCAGCTCGTTCTCGACGGTCTGCGTGATCTTGACCACCTTCTTGATCAGCTGGCCGGTGATGTCCTGGAAGTCCTGCGCCATCATGATCTCGAGCAGGCGCGCCTTCTCGGCCTCGGTGGCTTCCGACACCGCCTGGGCGAAGCCGCGCGAATCGCCGGCCAGCGCCTTGAACTGCTCGATCGACAGCTTGCCCGCGAACAGGTCGGCCCAGCGGCCTTCCATGTCCTTGGCCTGCTTGGACAGCTGGTCCTGGGCCGGCATGCCGTCGTCCAGGGTGTTCAGCACCTTGTTGGCGGCCTGCTCGGTCAGGCTCGCGACATATTCCAGGCGGTCCTGGGCGTCGACGATCTGGGACGAAGCCTCGGTGAGCGCCTTGTCGTAGCCGAGCTCGCGCAGCGAGTCGTGCATGATGCGCACGATGCTGCCGAGACGGGCGTACATCACCTGGCCGTCCGGGTCGTCGGCGCCTTCATGGCCGGTCGCCGCGCTTGCGGCGGCTGCGGCGGGGGCTGCGGGGGCGGCCGCGGGGGGCGCGGCGGCCGGCGCGGAGCTCGAGGCGACCTGGTCGAACAGGGCCTCGAGGTCGTCGTCGTCCCCACTGTCGCCGCCGGCGGCCGGTTCGGGCGCCGGAGCCGGTGCGGGAGCGGGCGCGCTGGCTCGTTGCGCTGCCACTTCCTCGAATAATGCGTCGAAATCGTCAGCGGCGTCGGTCATAGTCCCTGCTTCTCCATAATGTGTAAATGTCGCGATGATCTGTACTGTGCTTGCTGCCGTCGATACTGACGGTCTGGGGTATTGCACGAGTGTAGCAGTGTGGTTGCCGTAGGTAAATCTCGGAACAGGGACCGTTGTCGATTGGGATCGTAAACTTAGTTCCGCGACAATTATTTCCACCAGTTTCTGAATATTTTCACAAAGCAAGTGTTGTATTTTTTTATCGCACGGCCTTTTGTGACATTCGTTGTTTTCGCGCAGGCAAGCGAACATATCGCTGAGCAAGATCAAGCATTTACCATCTGCTAAGGATGAAAACGAGGACTACAATATAGAGGTAACGTGACGTGAGGGAGGACTCACCATGTACCAGAAAATTCTGATCACCACCGACGGTTCCGCGGTGTCCCAGCACACCGCCTGCGCCGGCGTACAGTTCGCGCAACAGATGGGCGCCGAAG
Source organism: Massilia sp. 2TAF26 (assembly GCF_052115005.1). Taxonomy (NCBI): domain Bacteria; kingdom Pseudomonadati; phylum Pseudomonadota; class Betaproteobacteria; order Burkholderiales; family Oxalobacteraceae; genus Massilia; species Massilia sp. 2TAF26. The sequence continues at coordinate 106,838 of NZ_JBFRFV010000020.1, read as the reverse complement.
TGCTGGCGCTGTTCGTCGCGCCCGAGTACCAGTACCCCGTGTATGTCGAAATCATCCCGCCGTCCTACCCCAGCGAAGAGGAATACATCGCGCAGATGCGGCGCATGGGCGAGGAATACATGGGCAAGATCATGCGCTCGTGCGATACCTGCGGGCTGAAGCACTCCTGCATGACCGCGTTCTCGGACTCGGCCGCGTTGAAGATCGTCGACGTGGCAGAACAACAACACTGCGACCTGATCTTCATGGGTTCGCACGGCCGCAGCGGCTGGGGCCAGTTGCTGCTGGGCAGCGTAACAAACAAGGTTCTGTCCCAGACCAGCAAGCCGGTACTGGTACACCGCCTGATCCGCGAGCCGGGCACCTGAGCCATCTCCCCAAGGAATGGACTTATTCCAAAAATAATACTGTTTGTTATCTTGCAATGTGGTAGCGTGGCAACCGCATCCGTATTGCACTCACAGGAAAGCCCCATGATCCGCATAGTCATCGCTGACGACCATACCATCATGCGCGAAGGCCTCAAGCGCATCCTCGACGGCGCGCTCGATATCGAGATCGTCGGCGAGGCCATCAACGGTTTCGAAGTCCTGTCGCTGGTGCGCCAGGGCGGCTTCGACCTGTTGCTGCTGGACCTGTCGATGCCGGGACGCAGCGGCGTCGACCTGATCCGCCAGGTGCGCAGCGAGGCGCCCAAGCTGGCCATCCTGATCCTCACCATGCACGAGGAAGAACAGTATGCGGTGCGCGCGATCCGCGCCGGCGCCCAGGGCTACCTGACCAAGGAAAGCGCCGGCACCCAGCTGGTCGGCGCGATCCGCAAGGTCGCTTCGGGCCGCCCTTATATCAGTACCGAAGTGGCCGAGCAGCTGGCGCTGAACATCATGGCGCCGAACGAGCAGCTGCTGCACAAGCAGCTCTCGGACCGCGAATTCGAGGTGTTTTCCCTGCTCGTCGGCGGCAAGTCGATCACCGAGATCGCCAACAACCTGCACCTGTCCGTGAAGACGGTCAGCACCCACAAGACCCGGATCATGCAGAAGATGGGCATGACCTCGCTGTCCGAGATGGTGCAGTACGCGGTCGCGCACCGCCTGCTGGCGCCCATGAGGGCCTGAGCGCCGACTGAACCACTTTTTGACCCACTGGCCACGCCATTGGTGCCCGTCACCGTCCGCGTGGCGCGCATGAGACGTGCTCTTCCTCATGCCCTTTTTACCCCTCCTCCACTCGGAACCGCAGTCAGGCAGTAAGAAATTTCCTACAGACTGACTCCCCTTCCTACCTACACATTCAGCCGTTGCTGATATGAATGCCGAACTCGTGTTGGCATACTGACTTCCAGCGTTTCGACTTGCTTGCGGTCCATTCTCCGCATTGAGCCGCCTGAAACAGTGTTTCATAAACCTGGAGATGAGTATGCAGTCCCAGCCAATGTCAGAACAACGCAACCCCTCCCCATCGACCCTGCACTCATCACAGATGGAGGCCGGGCGCCAACGCCAGGGTCGCCTGTGGTCCAACCTGAAAGAGGTCTGCGACCTGCTCCATATCCCGGCCGCCGTATCGATGAATTCAGAAGAACTCCTGTTCCAGCACGTACAGTTCAAGACTGGCCAGCGTGTCCACACGATCGGCCAGGCCTTCGACACCCTCTACATCGTCAATTCCGGCTTCCTGAAAACAGTGCTGATCGACGAATTCGGCAACGAACAAGTGCTGAGCTTCCCCATGAAGGGCGACATGCTCGGCGTCGACGGCATCCACACGCGCCATTACGCGTCGGAAGCGGTCGCCCTGTCGGACTGCGACCTGATCCTCGTCCCGTTCAAGAAACTCACGGCCCTGGGGAGAGTACATGCCGAGCTCGAGAACCTGATGTACGGGGTGATGAGCCGCGAACTGGTGCGCGAACAGGCCATGATCGGCATGCTCGGCGCGCTGTCGGCGGAAGCGCGGGTGGCCCGCTTCCTGATCTCGCTGGCCGAACGCTTTGCCGCGATGGGCTATTCGAGCAAACTGTTCAACCTGCGCATGACGCGCCACGAGATCGGCAGCTATCTCGGCCTCACCCTCGAAACCGTCAGCCGTACGCTGTCGGCCTTCAACGAGATCGGCCTGATCACCGTGGACCAGCGCACCATCGGCATCAAGGATCCGGAAGCGCTCAAGACCCTGCGCCGCCTGCCGCCCTCGCGCTCGCGCGCCAAGCAGAATGCCAAGCACAAGGCGGACGCCGAATCCTCGGGCGACGGCCAGGTGCTGGCCGCGGTCTGAAGCCCTGGCAATCCCGCCGAAAAAAAGCCGGCTCACGCGGAGCCGGCTTTGTCGTTTCCGGCGTGAGTGCGATCAATCCCGCGTCAGCACGCCATCCGTCACACGCACCTGCTCGCCGGCGCGGAAGCCCGGGTCGTTATCGTAGCGGATAGACTGGGTCGCGCCGTTTTCGTAGCGCACCACCACCTCGTAGCGCGGGGCGCGGGCATTGCGCTCGACCGCCCGTCCGGCGATCGCACCGCCGACCGCGCCGGCCACCGTCGCCGCCGTGCGTCCGCTGCCGCTGCCGACCTGGTTGCCCAGCAGGCCACCGACCGCGGCGCCGCCCAGGGTGCCGGCCGCGCCGGCTTCGCCCTGGATCACGTTCACCGATTCCACCGTCGCGCAATTGGTGCAGTAGCGCGCCACGCGCTGGCTGTCGCCGGAGCGGCGATCCTCGCGGCGGTCGTCCATGCGGTCGTCGCGGATGCGGCCGCCGGCCAGCAGCGGCTGGCCCAGGGTCGCGGTCGAGTAGCGGCCGTTGGCGCGGATGGTCGCGGTCACGGATGCGTCTGGCGCGATATTGTCGCCGCGGCGGATCGTGTACAGGCCGGCGTACTCGCCCGGACGCACTTCTGGCAGGGTGAAGATGCCCTTGGTGCCGGCGATCTGGACCTCGACCTTGGCGCCCGGGGTGCCGACCACGGTGAACTTCAGCTCGTTGCCGGGCCCGAGGTCGTCGCTGCCGCGCACGTCGAAGGTGCGGACCACAGGGGCCGCCGCCATCTCGCGGTCGCCGGGAGACACACGGTCCGGCACGCGCACGATGGTCGCGGCCAGCGCCTGGGTCCTGACCATGCCGTTCACGCGCAGGTTGGCGGTGATCGAGCTGTCCGGACGGATGCGGTCGTGCACGCCGATCGTGTAGGTGCCCTGGTAGGTGCCGGGGCGGGTTTCGGTCAGGTTCAGGTTGCGGGTGGCGCCGTCGATGCGCACGGTGGCGCTGCCGCCCGGCGTGCCGTAGACCTCGAAGTTCAGCTCGGCGCCAGGCTCGATGCGGCGCAGCTCGTTGACGTTGAAGCCTTCGATGCGCGGCTCCATCGCGCGGGCCCGCGGATGGTCCTGGGCCTGCACGGGAACCGGTACCGCGGCCGTGAAAAGAGGGAGCGCGGCAACCACTGCCGCGGCCAGTGTCTGTCGGGTTGTTGCCATGATGTCCTCCAGCGCGCAAATTATCAATATGGCCAGCTTACGCCGCACGCGACAGTGGCTCGGTGCGCTAACGAACGCTGTGCACGGCCTCGCCTGAGCTGACCCAGACACGCTCATCCGGCGCCGGACGCATCGCATGCCCGCCGGTAAATGCCCCAAAGGAAGGAAGAATCATGCGGCGCGGCCCGGCGATAAAACAGGGCAGGCGCAGGGCATCGAAACGCGTCGTCAGCACATACACCGGATGCACGTGGCCGGCCAGCACATAGCCGGGCGCATCGATGTCGGGATGGTGGCAGAAGGAGAACGGCCCGACGGTATAAGGTTCGTCGACGAGGTCGATGCCGAGCTGGGTGGCTGGATCGCCGGCATGCCTGTCGTGGTTGCCCCGCACCAGGGTCAGCACCAGTTCGCAACGGCGGCGGCGCCAGGCCAGCATCGCCGCCTGCGTACTGGCCGCGTGGGCCGCGCGCGCATGCAGGAAGTCGCCGAGGAAGAGCACGTGCCGGGCGCCGGTCAGTTCGACCAGCTCGTCGAGGGCATGCAGGTTCTCGCTGGTGGTCCCGCGCGGCACCGGGATGCCCAGGGAGCGGAATGCCGCAGCCTTGCCGAAGTGGATGTCGGCGATGATCAGCATGCGCTCGCGCGGCCAGAACGCGGCCTTCTGGGCCAGCAGGACCAGCTGCTCGCCTTTCAACTCGAGCGCCAGCGCGCCCGCTATCGGCGTCGCATTCATGCCGCGGCCGCCTTTTCCAGTTCGCGCACCATGCGCGCCACGCGATCGGACAGCTTCTCGGTCGAGACCTTTTCGCGAAAGCGCTCCACCATCAGCGGGAAGCCGAATGGCGTGGCGCGTTTGACTTCATGGAAAGCGATGCGGCGCGCGTGCAGTTCGAGCAGTGTGTCGCGCAGGCGGGTCAGCTCGAGTTCCTGCTCGAGCACCTCGCGCTCGGCCTGGGTCAGCAGCAGGTTGGCGCTGTCGTGCTTGCGGAAGACTTCGAAGAACAGCGAGGACGAGGCCTGCACCTGGCGCATCGATTTATGCTGACCCGGATAACCCTGGAACACCAGGCCGGCGATGCGCGCCACTTCGCGGAAGCGCTGCTGCGACAGCTGGGTCGCGTTCAGGGATTCCAGCACGTCTTCCAGCAGGCGGCCGGTATCGAACAGGCCGACACCCGCGCCGGTCTCCGCCGCAAACATGCCGGCCCAGTCGACCGGCTCCGGCGACAGCAATTCGAAACCGTAGTCGTTGACGGCCACCGAGAAGGTCGACGGCCTCATGCGCCCGACGCGGAAGGCCAGCAGCGAGGCCAGCCCCGTGTGCACGGAGCGCCCGGCAAAGGCGTACACGAACAAGTGGAATCCTTCCCTGCTTTTCATGCTCTCGACCACCAGCACGTCGCTGCTGGGCAGGGCCGACCAGCGTTGCTGGATTTCCAGCAGCGGCCGCAGCGCCCGCATCTCCGGGCCTTCGTAAGTGCCCCCGGCGGCCAGGCGCAGCTCTTCCAGCGCGGCGTGTGCCAGCTCGGAACTGAGCGGCATCTTGGTGCCGTTCCAGCGGCTGATGGCACCTTTCGTGCTCGTGCTGCGCTTCACGTAGGCCGTCATCTCGTGCACCCGCACCAGTTCCAGGATGCGGCCGCTGAACAGGAAGTGGTCACCCGGCTTCAGGCGTCCGATGAAGGATTCCTCGACGCTGCCGATCCGTCCGCCGCTCATGTACTTCACCTGCATCTGCGCATCCGAGACGATGGTGCCGATGCTCATCCGGTGGCGGCGGCCGATGGTGGCGTCGGGCACCCGGTAGACGCCCTCCTCGTCCGGCAGCACGCGCCGATACTCGGGATACACCGACAGGCTCGCACCGCCATGCGCGACGAAGTCCAGCGCCCACTGCCACTCTTCCTTCGTGAGCTTGCGGTAGGACCACGCGCTCGTCACTTCCTCGTACAGCTCGTCGGAGCGGAAACCGCCGCCCAGCGCCACCGTCACCAGGTGCTGCACCAGCACGTCGAAGGGCTTGTTGGGCACCAGCCTGGCCTCGATGCGGCGGGTGGCGACGGCGCGCTTTGCACCGGCCGCTTCCAGCAGCTCCAGGCTGTTGGTCGGCACCAGGGTGACGCGCGAGATCCGCCCCGGCGCGTGGCCGCTGCGCCCGGCCCGCTGCAGCAGCCGTGCGATGCCCTTGGCGCTGCCGATCTGCAGCACGCGTTCGACCGGCAGGAAGTCCACACCCAGGTCCAGGCTGGCGGTGCAGACCACGGCCTTCAGCTCGCCGCGTTTAAGGCCGCCCTCGACCCATTCCCTGACCTCGCGGTCGAGCGAACCGTGGTGCAGCGCCACCAGGCCGGCCCAGTCGGGACGGGCCTCGATCAGGTTCTGGTACCACACCTCGGACTGCGAGCGGGTGTTGGTGAAGACCAGCGTGGCCTCGTGCTTCTCGATCTCGTCAATCACTGGCTGCAGCATTTGCAGGCCCAGGTGGCCGCCCCAGGGAAAGCGCGAGACGTTTTCCGGGATCAGGCAGTCGACCACGATCTGTTTTTTCAGGTCGCCCTCCACGAGCACCCCCGCCGCCTCGTCCGCATCGGTCCCCAGCAGCACATGGCGCGCCTCCTGCAGGTTGCCCATGGTCGCCGACAGGCCCCACACGACCAGTTCCGGATTCCATCGCCGCAGCCGCGCCAGCGCCAGCTGCACCTGCACCCCGCGCTTGCTGCCCATCAGTTCGTGCCACTCGTCGATGATGATCATGTCGAGGTGCTTGAACTGCTCGCGCGCGGCCGCGTGCGAGAGCAGCAGCGACAGCGATTCCGGCGTCGTGATCAGGGCGCCGGGCAGGCTCTTCGATTGACGCGCGCGCTCGGCGGAGCCGGTGTCGCCGGTGCGCGCGCCCAGGGTCCAGGCGCCGATCGCTTCCGGGCTGGCCGCGCCCAGCTCGGCGGCGGAGATTTCCAGCGAGCGCTGGGTATCGGCCGCCAGCGCGCGCATCGGCGTGATCCACAATACGCGCAGGCCAGTGCGGTCGCGGCGCGAGCGCTTCGCCCCGCGCAACATGGCGGCGAACCACACGGCATAGGTCTTGCCGGCGCCCGTGTTCGCGTGCAGCAGGCCGGACTGGCCGGCCAGCGCGGCCTTCCATACGGCGCGCTGGAAGGGGAAAACCTTCCAGCCGCGCGCCGCGAACCAGGCATCGACGGCCTGCTCTGCCTGCGACTTGCTCATGGCGACGCTGCTTGCAGCAGCCCCTTGAGCGTATCGAGGGTATCCGCCTCTTCGACCGCTTTGTCGTCCCGCCGGCGCAGGATGCGCGGGAAGCGCACCGCGATGCCCGCCTTGTGGCGCGGCGACAGCGCGATGCCTTCGAAGCCCAGCTCGAACACCATGGTCGGCTTGACGGAACGCACCGGCCCGAACTTCTCGACCGTGGTGCGGCGGATGGTGGCGTCGACCTGGCGGATCTCGGCATCGGTCAGCCCGGAATAGGCTTTCGCGAAGGGCACCAGCCGGCGCTGCTCGCCCTCCCCGTCCCACACGGCGAAGGTGTAGTCGGTATAGAGGGATGCACGGCGGCCGCTGCCCGGCTGGGCGTAGATCAGCACGGCGTCGACGGCATAGGGATCGATCTTCCACTTCCACCACGTACCGACGTCCTTGGTGCGGCCCACGCCGTACCGGGCATTCCTCGCCTTCAGCATCATGCCTTCGACGCCGCGGGCGCGCGACTCTTCGCGCAGGCCGGCCAGGTCGTCCCAGGTATCGGCCGTCACCAGCGGCGAGATGCGCAGCTGCGGTTTGGCGACGCCGGTCACCAGGGTCTCCAGCAATGCGCGCCGCTCGTGCTGGGGCAGGCTGCGCAGGTCGACACCGTCCAGTTCCAGCAGATCGTAGGCCAGCAGCACCGCCGGCAGCTCCGCCAGCAACTTGCTGCTCAAGGTCTTGCGCCCGATGCGCTTCTGCAGGTCGGCAAACGGCGCCGGCGCGTCGCCACCGGTCCAGATCAGCACCTCGCCGTCGACCACTGTCCCATCCGGCAGGCCCAATGCGGCCAGCTCCGGGAAGCGTTCGGTAATCAGGTCCTCGCCGCGCGACCACAGGTAGTTCTGGCCGCCGCGCCGCACCAGCTGGGCGCGGATGCCGTCGTACTTCCACTCGACCTGCCAATCGGCCATGTCGCCCAGTTCGCTCGGCTCGCCCTGCAACTGGTGCGCCAGGAAGAAGGGATAGGGCTGGCCGCCGCGCAGCTTGTGCTCGTCCTCGGACTGGGCCGCGATCAGCTGCAGGAAACCGGTCGCGGTCGGGCGCACGCGGCCGTCGGTCCAGCCCATCAGGCGCTGGGCGATCAGCTTGGCGTCGACGGCGGCGATGGCGGCCAGGGCGCGCGTCACCAGCAGCTTCGATACGCCGACCCGGAAACCGCCACCGATCAATTTGACGAACAGGAAGCGCTCCCGCCAGGTCAGCTCGTCCCAGTATTCGAACAGCTTCTCGCGGATGAAGCCGGGGTCGGCGCCGCGCAGCGGGCCGATGCGCTCTTCCATCCACACGGCCAGGCCGACGTCGCTATGGCGCTTCGGCGCCGGCAGGATGTGGGCAATGGTCTCGGCCGTGTCGCCGACCGCCGCATGGCATTCCTCGAACAGCCACTCGTCCAGGCCGGCGTAGGCGATGGCCGCCTCGCGCAGCACCTTGGTCGGCACCGCCTGGCGCGGCTTGCCGCCGGCCAGGAAGTAGACGGCCCAGGCGGCGTTCTCGGGCGCGGCGTGCTCGAAGTAGTCCTGCAGGGCCTCGAGCTTGCGGTTGGTGGCGGTGGTCTCGTCGAGGTCGGCGTAGAGGCGGGCGAATTCACGCATCCTTGGTCTCCTTCTCGCCCTCCTCCGGCGCTGCCGAGCCGCTGGCTTCGTCGTTCGATGACGCGACGTCGGTCGCCTCATCGTCACCGAACTCCGTATCGAAGGCCTTCGCATCCAGCCCGATCTGGCACAGCCAGCGCACCATCACCGGAATCGAGCCATGGGTGACCACCACCTGCTGCGCGCCGGTGGCTTCGATGGCGCTCAACAGACCAGGCCAGTCGGCATGGTCGGACAGCACGAAGCCGCGGTCGACGCCGCGCCGCCGGCGCGCCCCGCGCAGCAGCATCCAGCCGCTGGCGAAGGCATCGGAATAGTCGCCGAAGCGGCGGGTCCAGGTCGAGCCGGCGGCCGATGGCGGCGCCAGCACCAGGGCGCGCTTCATCTCCTCCTTGCCGGTCTCGCTGACCAGCTGGGTATCCGGCAAGGCAATGCCGCCCTCGCGGTAGACGCGGTTCAGCGGCTCGACCGCGCCATGGCAGACGATGGGCCCGATCGAGGTATCCAGGCCGGACAGCACGCGCTGGGCCTTGCCGAAGGCATAGGCGTACAGCACGCTGGTGCGGCCTTCCTCCGCGTTGCGGCGCCACCAGCGGTTGATCTCGTCGAAGACTTCCTGCTGCGGGTCCCAGCGGTAGATCGGCAGGCCGAAGGTGGATTCGGTGATGAAGGTATGGCAGCGCACGGCTTCGAACGACACGCAGGTTTTATCTGGTTCGACCTTGTAGTCGCCGGACGCGACCCAGACCTCGCCTTCGTGTTCCATGCGCACCTGGGCGGACCCCAGCACGTGGCCGGCTGGGTGCAGCGAGACCGTCACACCCTTGTGCACGATGCGTTCGCCGTAGGCCAGGCCGTCGATATCGATGTCGGCGTCCAGGCGCGACTTCAGGATGTTCACGCTCTGGCCGGATGCCAGGTAGTGCTTGTGCCCCCAGCGCGCATGGTCGCCGTGTGCATGGGTGATGACGGCGCGGTCCACCGGCCGCCAGGGGTCGATGTAGAAATCGCCTGGTACGCAGTACAGGCCCTCCTTCCTTACGACGACCATGTCCGTCATGTGATCCTTTCTCGGGCTAGTGTATGTGTTCGACGAAATCCTTCACGAAAGACCGCTGTTCGCCGTCCGGGAATTCGATCGTCACCTGCTCTCCAACCGCGGCCAGCACCACACCCTCCCCGTACTTCGGCACCTTCACGCGGAGGCCTGCTTCGAAGATGGACGAGGGATCGGGCTCCGGTTCCGGCTCGCGGTCGAATTCGTCGTCGCGGATTTCGATCTCTTCCGTGAGCACGGCCGCCGGCGGGTTCAGGCAGTTGTCGCAGCGGCAGCACTTCTCGAAGCCTTCTACCTCGTCGCCGAAGTAATCCAGCAGCAGCTTCCAGCGGCAGAAGCCGCTGACGGCATAGCCGACCATCTGCTCCAGCGCCTCCTTGTCGCGCTCCTGCTTCTGGCGGTAGACCTCGGCCATGGCGGCGAACAGGCTGTCCTTCGGCGCCTGGGCGGTCACGTTGTAGGCCAGCTTGCGCGACTGGCGCAGCAGTTTCGCATCCTTCAGCAGCTTGAGGCAGACCTTCAGGTGCGGCCCGGCCAGCTCGCCGGCGACGTCGTCGACGCGCTCCGGGGTCGCGGTCTCGTTGTCCGCCAGTTCGCGCACGGCTTCGTAGACGGCGCGGATCTCGTCGGCCGTCGGGTAGTGCTTCACCAGGAAGAACTGCTGCACCCGCTTGTCGTCCTGCAGGAACAGCAGCGTGCATTTGGCATCCTTGCCGTCCCGCCCGGCGCGTCCGGATTCCTGGTAATAGGCTTCCAGGTTGGCGGGAATCTGCAGGTGGATGACGAAGCGCGTGTCCGGCTTGTCGATGCCCATGCCGAAGGCGTTGGTAGCCACCATCACGCGCCGTTCGTCGTCCATGAACAGGTCCTGGTTGGACTTGCGCTCGGCGGACGGTAATTTGCCGTGGTAGATGGTGGCGGACTCGCCCTGCTCCTGCAGCAAGTGGTACATCTCTTCGGCCATCTTCACGGTGGCGGCATAGACGATGCCCTTGCCTTCGGTCTCGCGGACCAGGCGCAAGGCGGCCGAGAGCTTCTCGTCCGGATTCGTCACCTGCAGCACGCGGTAGTGCAGGTTCGGGCGGTAGATGCCGGTATTGATGACCTTCATGCGCGGGCGGCCGAGCTGGCGGCCGATATCCTCGACCACGTCCTCGGTGGCGGTGGCGGTCAGGGCCAGCACCGGCGGCTGGTCCAGGGCGTCGATCGCGCCGGCCATCTCGAGGTAAGCCGGACGGAAGTCGTGACCCCATTGCGAGATGCAGTGGGCTTCGTCGATCACCACCAGGGCGATCTTCACGTGCTTCAGCACCTCGACGAACTCCGTCATCACCAGGCGTTCGGGCGTGCAGAACACGATCTCGCAGCGGTTCTCGCGGATCGCGGCCAGCGCCACGCGCTCCTCTTCCGCGGACAGGCTGCTGTTGACCTGCACCGCGCGGATGCCCATCTCGTCCAACTTTTCGAGCTGGTCCTTCATCAGGGAGATAAGCGGGGAGACGACGATGGTCATCCCTTCGAGGATGCGGGCGGGGATCTGGTAGCACAGCGATTTTCCGCTGCCGGTAGGCATGATCGCCAGCGTGTCCTTGCCGTCGAGGACGCTGTCGATCACGCGTTGCTGGCCGTCGCGCAGCTGTTCGATACCGAAGACGGTATTCAGGAGCCGGCGGATGGTGTTGCGGCGCACCGCAAGCAGGCCTTTGTGCAGGAGTTTGGGTTCGTGTCGGGTCATGATGACCCAACTTTAAAATGGGCCGAACTGGGCCGGTATAGGACGCAACCTACAGTTACCGTAGGAGGCGCACCAGAGCTTTCGACACGAGCTCAGACAGAGCGACAAGGTGTTTTCCTACAACTCGGCGGATTGCCCGCCGATAGTTGCTAGACAGCAGCCGACCTATGATGGAGGCATATTCTCCCCAAACCGGCATACCCTGGAGGTTCATCATGATCCGCATCTTCCCCGCCACCTGGACCGCGCTCCACGTCGGACTGATCAGCATCGCCACCTGGCTGGTGGTGGAAACCGATGCCCTGAACGGCATGGCCCCCATGTTCTTCCACTGAGCGATGCTGCAGACCCCGCAGTCTTACCGCATCTGCAGTTCCCAGGCGACGCTACCCTGAGTCCTCACGGGTCGGCGCGCTTTCCCACGTCCCTGCTCCTTCAGCCTGTTCAGGCATACGCCTTCGCCGAATCGTAACGATTCGGACGCGACTCCTGCACCCAGAACACGATCAGCACGATCCAGCCAATCAGCGGCACGATGGCCAGCAGCTGCCACCAGCCACTGCGGTCGGTGTCATGCAGGCGCCTGGCGCCGACCGCGAGTGAAGGCAGCAAGGTCAGGAGATTGAATGCCATTTGCAGCTTCTCGCTGAACACCCCGCATACGCAGGAACCCAGGAACAGGAACAGCGCGAACCACCAGTATTCGGAGCGTGCCGCCGTTCCTTCGAAGGTGGCGTATTTGCTGAAGCAGGTCTGGATCGATTCGAGAAAGGTCATGGCATCTCCGGTTGGCGGCTAGGGCAGCCACCATGGCCGCCGGCGCTGTCTATCCTACATGGAATTTCCGCCCAGAAATCTCGCGAACTCTCACGACACGTCCAATGTCAAAGGCTGTGTGCGCGTTGAATGGATCGCGAGCATCGCGCACCCCAGCGCGTGCATCGCTCTGATCGACATGGACGGCACCGAACTGGCGCGCCGCCTGCGGGCCCTGCCGGAAGCCACGCACGCGACCCCGGACCGCGTGCGTGCCTGATACCGCTGCCGATACTGCCTTGCGCGGCGCTGCTTACGCGGCTTCGACTGCCACCGGCATGCGGATCAGGTAGTCGAAAGCCGACAGTGCGCACTTGGCGCCGTCGCCGGCCGCGATCACGATCTGCTTGAACGGTGTGGTGGTGGCGTCGCCGCCGGCAAACACACCCGGGATATTGGTGCGGCCGTGGGCGTCGACCACGATCTCGCCGAAGCGCGACAGCTCCACGCTGCCCTTCAGCCATTCGGTATTCGGCACCAGGCCGATCTGCACGAACACGCCTTCCAGCTCCACGTGCTTGTCTTCGCCCGACACGCGGTCCTTGAAGCTGATGCCGCCCACCTTCTTGCCGTCCCCTAGGATCTCCGTGGTCTGGGCATTCACGTGGACGGTCACGTTCGGCAGGCTGTTCAGCTTGTTGACCAGCACCGCGTCCGCTTTCAACTGGTTCGCGAACTCGATCAGGGTAACGTGCTGGACGATGCCGGCCAGGTCGATCGCCGCTTCCACACCCGAGTTGCCGCCGCCGATCACGGCCACGCGCTTGCCTTTGTACAGCGGGCCGTCGCAGTGCGGGCAATAGTTCACGCCGGCGTTCTTGTACTCCTGCTCGCCCGGCACGTTGACGTTCCTCCAGCGCGCACCGGTCGACAGGATCACGGTGCTCGACTTCAGCGAACCGCCGTTGGCGAAGCGGACTTCGACCAATTCACCAGGGGCCGACGGCGGGATCAGCTGCGCGGCTTCCTGCTGGGTCATGATGTCGACGCCGTAATGGCGGACCTGGGCTTCCAGCGCGCTTGAAAACTTCGGACCGTCGGTTTCCAGCACCGAGATGTAGTTCTCGATCGACATCGTGTCGTTCACCTGGCCGCCCATGCGGCCGGTGGCGATGCCGGTGCGGATGCCTTTGCGGGCCGCGTACACGGCTGCTGCCGAGCCGGCCGGGCCGCCGCCGACGATCAGCACGTCGTACGGTTCCTTGGCGTTCAGCTTGGCGGCGTCGCGTTCGCCGGCGCCCTTGTCCAGCTTGGCCACGATCTCTTCGATCATCATGCGGCCGGAACCGAACATCTCGCCGTTCAGGAACACCATCGGCACCGCCATCACCTGGCGCGCCTCGATTTCCTTCTGGAAGGCGCCGCCCTCGATGACGGTGGTCTTGATGCGCGGGTTCAGGATCGCCATCAGGGACAGGGCCTGCACCACGTCCGGGCAGTTATGGCAGCTCAGCGACATGTAGACGTCGAATTCGTAGTCGCCGTCGAGCGCCTTGATGGTGTCGATGACGTCCTGCTCGACCTTCGGCGGATGGCCGCCGGTCCACAGCAGGGCCAGCACCAGCGAGGTGAACTCGTGGCCCAGCGGCAGGCCGGCGAAGCGCAGGCTCGTGTCACTGCCGGTGCGCTGCAGGCTGAAGGACGGCTTGCGGGCGTCGTTGCCATCGAGGCGCAGGATGATCTTGTCGGCGCGCAGGCCCTGGATGGTCTGCAGCAGGTCGAGCATCTGCTTCGAGGTCTCGCTGTCGTCGAGCGAAGCGACCAGTTCGAAGGGTTGCTGCACGCGTTGCAGGTAGGCGCCGAGCTGGGTTTTCAGGTCATTGTCGAGAACGCTCATGGTCATTTCCTTTTCTTCAGTCGTGTTCAGGCCGATGGCGGACACATATGAATTCACATGCGGGCGCATCCGGTAATCTAAATAGTGAATCTGGACCGGCAGATCGACTAGTTGGATCGCCTGTCAGTACTGCGTGGCAGGTCCATCGTCATGGACTGCCTCTGAGGAGGGGTCGGCGCCGGCCGCCCCTCGCGGACGGCGCCTGGTACTGCTTGTACTTCTTGTCCCGCAGGGTGGGCGCGGCCGGCGTAGGCACGCCGTGCCCACGCACATTCGGCTTAGATCTTGCCGACCAAGTCCAGCGACGGCTTCAGGGTTTCGGCGCCTTCGGTCCACTTGGCCGGGCAGACTTCGCCCGGGTGCGCTGCGACGTACTGGGCAGCCTTGACCTTGCGCATCAGTTCCGATGCGTCGCGGCCGATGCCGTTGTCGTGCACTTCCATGACCTTGATCTGGCCTTCCGGATTGATGACGAAGGTGCCGCGCAGGGCCATGCCTTCTTCTTCGATCATGACTTCGAAGTTACGCGACAGGGTGCCGGTCGGGTCGCCGATCAGCGGGTAGTTCACTTTCTTGATGGCTTCCGAGGTGTCGTGCCATGCCTTGTGGGCAAAGTGGCTGTCGGTCGACACGCCGTAGACTTTGACGCCCATCTTCGCGAATTCCGGCTGGAAAGCAGCCAGGTCTTCCAGTTCGGTCGGGCAGACGAAGGTGAAGTCAGCCGGGTAGAACATCAGGACCGACCAGGTGCCCTTGAAATCGGCTTCGGTCAGGTCGACGAACTTGCCGTCGTGGAAAGCGGTTGCCTTGAACGGTTTGATTTCGGTGTTGATGATGGACATGAAAACTCCTCTTTCGGGGTTAAAAAAAACGTTAGGTACGCACTATACCGCGCACGCCGGTGAATGTGAAATTAATTGAACGGATTTCATCAATTGATTTTAGCTATCACGGTGCATGGGCACGGGGTGCCGCGTCGAGCGATTCAGGCGGAAGCCACCACCGGCATCGCCGCCTCGGTACAAGGCAACAGCAGACTGAAGGTCGCGCCCTGCCCCGGCGTACTCTGCACGGTCAGTTCGCCGCCATGCGACGCAGCCAGCTGGCGCGAGATGTAGAGGCCCAGGCCGAGACCCTTCGGCTCGCCGCTCCTGGCGCCGCGCTCGTAGGGTTCGAAGATACGGTCGAGGTAGTCGGGGGCGATGCCCTTGCCGTGGTCGCGCACGTCGATGCGCACATTGCAGCCGACTTCCTGAACG
The DNA here is from genome assembly GCF_052115005.1 of Massilia sp. 2TAF26. Lineage (NCBI taxonomy): Bacteria > Pseudomonadati > Pseudomonadota > Betaproteobacteria > Burkholderiales > Oxalobacteraceae > Massilia > Massilia sp. 2TAF26. Next base: position 91,810 of record NZ_JBFRFV010000020.1, on the reverse strand, counting down.
TCGACCTCGACCGTGCCGCCGCCGCCGTAACGCAGGGCATTGGTCAGCAGGTTGACGATCACCTGTTCGATGCGGAACTCGTCCCACCAGCCTTCCACGGGTGCGTGCACGGACAGTTGCAGGGTCGTGTTCGCCGCGGTCGCCTGCAGGGACAGGTCGTTGACGACCCGCTCCAGCAAGCCCATCAGTTCGACCTTGCCCGGCCTGATCGACAGCGTGCCGCTCTTCATGCGCGAGACGTCCAGCATGTCGTCGATCAGGCGGATCATGGCCTTGATCTGGCGTTCGTCGCGCTTGATCATGTTCGCCATCTGCTCGGGGTCGAAAGCCGGCATATTGCCGCGCTTGAGCTGCAGGCTGCGCATCTGGGTTTCCAGGAACAGGGTGTTGAGCGGGGTCCGCAGCTCGTGGGCCACCAGCGACATGAAGTCGTCGCGCATGCGCAGCGAGCGCTGCAGCTCTTCCTGGGTCTTGTTCAGCTCGCGCAGCAGGGTTTCCTGTTCGCCCCGGCTGCGTTCCAGCGCCTCCATCTGGCGGCGCATCTCGCGGCGCTGCTGGTCGAGCGTGACGAAGACGTTGACCTTGCTGCGCACCGCGTCCGGGTCGAGCGGCTTGTAGAGGAAGTCGACGGCGCCCTGCTCGTAGCCCTTGAAGGCATAGTTCAGCTCGCGTCCGGCGGCCGAGACGAACACGATCGGGATGTTGCGGGTGCGTTCGGTGCCGCGCATCAGCTCGGCCAGCTCGAAGCCGTCCATGCCCGGCATCTGCACGTCGAGGATGGCGAGCGCGAATTCGTGCTCGAGCATCAAGGTCAGCGCTTCCTCGCCGGAGCTTGCCTGGAACACCTGGCGCTTGTCGTCGCGGATCAGGGCGTCCAGGGCACGCAGGTTTTCCGGCAGATCGTCGACGATCAGCAATTTGCTTGGGTCTTGTGCGCTCATGGCAATTCAGTCTCCAACATGGGCAGCAACGCCCCGATGCGCGCCAGGGGCAGGATCAGGTGCGGGGAAAAACGGTCGATGGCGCTTTGCGGCATCGTGGCCACCTGGGCGTCATCGGGATCTTGCACGACGGTCAGGCCGCCGCTGGCATGGATGGCGGCCATGCCGGCGGCGCCGTCCTGGTTGGCGCCGGTGAGCAGGATGCCCACCAGGCCGGGGCCGTAGGCGTCGGCGCTCGATTCCATCAGCACATCGATGGCCGGGCGAGCAAAATGCACGGGCGGCTCGCAGCTCAGCGAGAAAGTGAAATCCCGCTCCACCGACAGATGGTAGCCCGCACCGGCAAAGTAGACGGTGCCGGGCTCGATCGCCTGCTTGTCGGCGGCTTCCCTGACCGGCAGCGGCAAGCGTTCGCCGAACAGCTCGGGCAGCCGGCTCTCCCGGTCGGCCGGCAGGTGCAGGATGCACACCACCGGCAGGCGGTAGCCGGCCGGCAGCGTGGGCAGCAGCGTGCCGAGCGCCTCGACCCCGCCGGCCGAGGCGCCGATCACCACCGCTTCGATGCGGCGGCCGGCGAGCGCGGCGTGCAGGTCGGCGGTGTCCATCACGGCCCCACCTTGCGGAATACCCGCTCGCGCCTGGCCAGCGGTTCGAAGCGCTGGGCGTAGCTGGAGAAGTCGATGCTCTCCTTGCTGCCCAGGCCGAGGAAACCGCGGTGCACCAGCGATTCGTGGAACAGGCCCAGCACCCGGTTCTGCAGGCGGCGGTTAAAGTAGATCATCACGTTGCGGCAGCTGATGAAATGGGTCTCGGCGAACACGCTGTCGGTGGCGAGGCTGTGGTCGGCAAAGGTGACGTTCTCCACCAGCGAACGCTCGAACAGCGCGCCGCCATAGGCCGCCGTGTAATAGTCCGAGAAGGCACGGGTGCCGCCCGCCTTCTGGTAATTCTCGGTGTACAGGCGCATGCGCTCAAGCGGCATCACGCCGCGCCGCGCCGCTTCCAGCGATTCCGGATTGATGTCGGTCGCGTAGATCAGGCTGCGCTCCAGCAGTCCCTCTTCCTTCAGCAGGATGGCCAGCGAATACACCTCTTCGCCGGTACTGCAGCCGGCCACCCAGATCTTCAGCGAGGGATAGGTCTCCAGGTGCGGCACGACCTGCTGGCGCAGCGCCAGGAAGTACTCGGGATCGCGGAACATTTCCGTGACCGGAATGGTCAGGAATTGCAGCAGCTGGGCAAAGGCGGCCGGCTCGTGCATCACCCTGGCCTGCAGCGCGGACACGGTGTCGCAGTCCATGGCGCGCATGGCGGCCTGCACGCGGCGCTTCTGCGAAGCGCCGGTATAGTCGCGGAAGTCGTAGTTGTACTTGAGATAGACAGCTTCGACCAGCATCCGCAGTTCGATGTCGATACTCAAATCCGCTCCAGGGTAGGCATCCATACCCGCAGTAGCGAGTACAGCCGGGTCAGGTCGATCGGCTTGGCGAGGTAGTCGTTGGCGCCCGCGGCCAGGCATTGTTCCTGGTCATCCTTCATCGCCTTGGCCGTGATCGCGATGATCGGCAGGCGCGTGAAACGCGCGTCCTGGCGGATCCTGCGCGTCGCTTCCAGACCGTCCATGCCGGGCATCATGACATCCATCAGCACCAGGTCGATCGCGTCCACTTCATTCAGCTTAGCAATGGCTTCGAAGCCATTGCGGCCCACCTCCACATGCGCGCCGCGCTGCTCCAGCGCGCTGGTCAATGCGAATACGTTGCGAACGTCGTCATCCACCAGCAGGATGGTCCGGCCTTCGAACACCCGGTCGCGCCCGCGTACGTTCTTGAGCATGGTCTGGCGTTCGGACGACAGCTGCGACTCCACCTTGTGCAGGAACAGCGTCACCTCGTCGAGCAGGCGTTCCGGCGAACGTGCACCCTTGATGATAATCGAGCGCGAGTATTTCAACAGCTCCGCTTCCTCCTCGCGGGTCAGGTTGCGTCCGGTGTACACGATGACCGGCGGGAAGGAACACAGCTCTTCCAGCGACATGCGTTGCAGCAACTCGTTGCCCTGCATGTCGGGCAGCTTCAGGTCGATGATCATGCAGTCGAAAATCTGCGTGCGCAACAGGGTCAGCGCTTCCTCGCCCGAGCCGACAGCCGCGATCTCGACGTCGTTATCGGAGATCAGCCGGACCACGCTGTCGCGCTGGCGCTCGTCGTCCTCGACCAGCAGCACCCGCTTGACCTTTTGCGAGGACTTGTCCTTCAGCTTGCGGAACACCTCCTCCAGCTGCTCGCGGGTGGTCGGCTTCAGGGCGTAGCCGATCGCGCCCAGGTGCAGGGCTTCGCCGCCGTTCTCCATGCTCGACACCACGTGCACCGGGATGTGGCGGGTGGCCGGATTGTCCTTCAGTTGCTGCAGCACCGACAGGCCGGAACGGTCCGGCAGGCGCATGTCGAGCAGGATGGCGTCCGGGTTCTCGCCGGCCGCCAGTTCCAGGCCCTCCTGCGCGGTCAGCGCGACCAGGCAGCGGAAGTCCATGTCGTGGGCCAGGCCGTAGAGGATGCGCGCGAATTCCGGCTCATCCTCGATCACCAGCGCGGTGCGGCGGCCCGACGGCGCTTCGGCGCGGTCGTCGTCGAAGCGCGGACCGGCCGGGACGGCGGGTTCGGCTTCGGCCACGGCCGGCACCGGCGCCTGTGCGCGCACCGGCTTGGCCGCATGGACCAGCTGGGGCGCCGGCGGGGTCGCGGCGACGGCGCCGTTGCGCGGCAGGCTCAGGGTGAAGGTGCTGCCCTCGCCCGTCGTGCTGGCGACCGTGAGCGTGYCGCCCAGCAGGCTGGTGAGGTCGCGCGAGATCGACAGGCCCAGGCCGGTGCCGCCGTACTTGCGCGCGGTCGAGCCGTCGGCCTGGTGGAAGGCGTCGAAGATCTTGTCCTGCTGCTCGGGCGCGATGCCGATACCGGAATCCTGCACTTCGAACTGCACCCAGCCCTCGGCATTCGCGCTGACCGTCAGGCTGACGCGGCCGGCATCGGTGAACTTGACCGCGTTCGACAGCAGGTTCTTCAGGATCTGCTCCAGGCGCTGGCGGTCGGTGTGGATGGCCACCGGCACGCCCGGCTCGACGGTGAGCGAGAACTCCAGGTTCTTCTGGTGAGCCAGCGGCTCGAAGGTGCGCGCCAGGCCCTCGATCACGCGGCGCAGCGGCAGCTCTTCCGGCACCAGCTCCAGCTTGCCGGCCTCGACTTTGGAGATGTCGAGGATGTCGTTGATCAGGTTCAGCAGGTCGTTGCCGGCCGAATAGATGGTCTGGGCAAAGCGCACCTGCTCCTCGTTCAGGTTGCCGCCGGCATTGTCCGCCAGCAGCTTTGCCAGGATCAGCGAACTGTTGAGCGGCGTCCTCAGTTCGTGCGACATATTCGCCAGGAACTCGGATTTATAGCGGCTGGCGCGCTCCAGCTCCAGGGCGCGATCGCGCAACTGTTCCTGGACCGTGGTCAGGGCTGCGTTCTTGAGGTCAAGGTTGGCGGCCTGCTCGGCCAGCTGCTCGTTGGTCTGCTCCAGCTCGGCCTGCTGGTTTTCCAGCGCCGTCTGCGATTCCTCGAGGGCGCGCGACTGCTCTTCCAGCTCCTCGTTGGCGGTGCGCAGCTCTTCCTGCTGCACCTGCAGTTCCTCGTTCATGGCCTGCTGCTCTTCCAGCGCCACCTGCAGGCGATGGCGGTAGACGACGGAGGCGACCGAGGCGCCGACGGCCGGGCCGATCAGCTCCATGAACTCGGTATCGCGCTCGCGTACCGCGTGCAGGAAGCCGATCTCGATCACGCCCTTGATCTTGCCGTGGTTCGAGATCGGCGCGATCAGCAGTTCGCGCGGCGCGGTTTCGCCCAGTCCCGAACCCACCTTGATATAGTCGGGCGGCAGTTCGCGCAGGGTCAGGATGCGGTTCTCGTTGGCGGCCTGGGCGGCCAACGATTCCCTGGACCCGATTACCTTGGCATGGCCGTCCTGGTGGGCGAAACCGTAGGTCCCGATGCGGGTCAGGGTGCCTTCGTCGCTGCGCGCGTACATCGCGGCCACTACGCCGCCGAGGTAGGGCGTCACGAAATTCAGCACGGCGGTGGCCAGCGGCTCCAGCTCATGCATGTTTGCGGTCTTGCCGGCGAGTTCGGTCTGGCCGCCACGCAGCCAGTCCTGGTGGCGCAGCTGGGCATTGTGCTCGGCCTCGTGCGACAGGATCTCGCCATAGGAGTTTGACAGGCTCATCAACTCACGGCGGCCGAACAGGGCCAGCAGGCCGGCCACCGACAGGCTGAACAGCAGGAAGGCGCCGACCGACCAGCCGATCACGCTGCGCGAAGAGGTATTTCTCTCCTGCAGCAGACGCTCCTCGTTGGCGATGAATGCGCCGAACTGGGTGCGCACCTCGTCGGTCAGCAGCTTGCCGCGGCCGCTCTTGACCAGCGCGATCACGTCGTCGTTCTTGGTGCGGCGGGCAATCACTTCTTCGGCATACCGCTGCCACTCCTGCTGTGCGGCGCGGATGCGCCGGACCCGATCGAGCTGATTGGGATTGTCCTCCACCATGCCGGCCAGCGAAGTGAGTTCGGCGTCGATCCTCGGCTTGGCCTGCAGATAGGGCGCCATGAAGTCGTCGTCGCCGGACAACAGGTAGCCGCGCATGCCGGATTCCATGTCGGCCGACATGCGGCTGACCTCGTTGGCCTTGCCGATCACGCGCTCGGAATGCTCGACCCAGGTGAGCACATTGATGAGGTAAGCGATGATGCCGACGAAGACCAGTGCGCTCAACACCCCCATGCCCAGCGGCATGGCGACATTGCGCGACAGGATGCGGCGGAACTGGCTGCTATCGATACTCGATCCGGTCATGCTTATATGTGTACTCTTAGGAAAAAAATATCCTAAGTGTAACGCAATTGCAAAATCCCGCGTGTTCTGTTGACTGGCTCTTCTTGCATTGCCGAGCAGAAATTAGCAGAAGATCCCGGGCTTTTATCGTAAATATTCAGCCAGATACGGTGCAGTTCTGCTGCGCCTGCTGGCCGCGATCCGCGCCGGCGGACCGGATGCCACCACCGTGCCGCCGGCCTCGCCCGCGCCCGGACCGATGTCGATCACCCAGTCGCAGGCGGCTGCCACCCGCATGGTGTGCTCGACCATGATGACGGTATTGCCGGCGTCGACCAGGCGGTTCAGCTGCGCCACCAGGCGGTCGGTGTCGAGCGGGTGCAGGCCGGTGGTCGGCTCGTCCAGCACGTACAGGGCGCCGCCGCGGGTGGCGCGCTGCAGTTCCGTCGCCAGCTTGATCCGCTGGGCTTCGCCGCCGGACAGCTCGGTGGCGCTCTGCCCCAGGCGCAGGTAGCCGAGCCCGACTTCGCGCAGCACCTGCAGCGGCCGCGCCACCGCTTCCTGGTCTTTGAAGAAGGCGTGGGCCTCGTCCACCGTCATGTGCAGCACGTCGGCGATGTTCTTTTCCTTGTAAGTGATCTTCAGGGTGTCGGCGTTGTAGCGCGCGCCCTTGCAGGTCGGGCATGGCGCGTACACGCTGGGCAGGAACAGCAGCTCGACCATCACGAAGCCCTCGCCCGCGCAATGTTCGCAGCGGCCCTTGGCGACGTTGAAGGAAAAGCGGCCGGCATCGTAGCGGCGCTTTTTTGCCGCCGGCGTCGCCGCGAACAGCTTGCGCACCTGGTCGAACAGGCCGGTATAGGTGGCCAGGTTCGAGCGCGGCGTGCGGCCGATCGGCTTCTGGTCGACCCGCACCAGGCGTTTTATCCCCTCCATGCCGGCGGCGATGCGGCCTTCCGTTGCGATCCGCGGCTCCTGTTCCAGGCCGGGCTCCTGCTCCGCCTCCTCGTCCGGCGCGCCCTGGCCCAGCGCCGCGGTCACCAGGTCGACCAGCACCTGGCTCACCAGGCTCGACTTGCCGGAGCCGGAGACGCCGGTCACGCAGCTCATCACGCCCAGCGGGAACTCGACCTTCAGCTCATGGAGGTTGTTGCGGGTGACGCCTTCCAGCTTCAGCCAGCCGCTGGGCTCGCGCAAAGTGCGCGGCTCGGGCCGCACGTCGTCGAACAGGTAGCGCCGCGTATGCGAGCCATCGACTTTCTTGAGTCCATCGGGCGGCCCGCTATACAGAATCTGGCCGCCGCCCTCGCCCGCCTGCGGACCGACGTCGACGATCCAGTCGGCGCGTCGGATCACGTCCAGCGCGTGCTCGACCACGAACAGCGAATTCCCGGCCGCCTTCAGCTGGGCCAGCGCCGCCAGCAAGGCCTCGGTATCGGCCGGATGCAGGCCGGCCGAGGGCTCGTCCAGCACATACACCACACCGAACAGGCTGGAACGAACCTGGGTCGCCAGCCGCAGGCGCTGCAGCTCGCCGGGAGACAGGGTCGGCGTGCTGCGCTCCAGCGCCAGGTAGCCGAGCCCCAGGTCGAGCAGCACGCCGAGCCGCGCGCACAGGTCGGCGGCGATGCGCCTGGTGACGATCAGCTGTTCCGGGTGTCTGGCGGCGGCGGTATCGGGCGGCACCTCGCCCCTGGCGAAGGGCTTCATCAGCTGCGCCAGCCGCTCCAGGGGCAGGCGCGACATTTCCGTGATGTCGAGGCCGGCGAAGGTGACGGACAGGGCTTCCCGGCGCAGGCGGCGGCCCCGGCACAGCGGACACTCGGTACTGACCATGTAGCGCGCGACGCGCTTCTTCATCGCCGCGCTTTCGGTGTTGGCGAAGGTCTGCAGCACGTAGCGGCGCGCGCCGCTGAAGGTGCCCTGGTAGCTGGGCGTTTCCTTGCGCTTCAGGGCCCGCTTCGTCTCGTCCGGCGTCAGGCCGGCATACACCGGGACGGTCGGGGTCTCGTCGGTGAACAGGATCCAGTCGCGGTCCTTCTTCGGCAGTTCGCGCCAGGGCGTGTCGACGTCGTAGCCCATGGTGACGAGGATGTCGCGCAGGTTCTGGCCATGCCAGGCCGGTGGCCACGCGGCCACCGCCCGCTCGCGGATGGTGAGGCTATCGTCGGGCACCATCGACTGCTCGGTGGCTTCGTAGACGCGGCCCAGGCCCGAGCACTGCGGGCAGGCGCCTTCGGCGGTATTGGGCGAGAAGGATTCGGCGTACAGCAGCGGCTGGCCGGGCGGATAGTCGCCGGCGCGCGAGTACAGCATGCGCAGGGAATTCGACAAGGTGCTGACGCTGCCGACCGAGGAGCGCGCGGTGGGCGTGCCGCGCTGCTGCTGCAGGGCCACGGCCGGCGGCAAGCCGTCGATCTCGTCGACTTCCGGCACCGGCATCTGGTGGAACAGCCGGCGCGCATAGGGCGACACCGATTCCAGGTAGCGCCGCTGCGCCTCCGCGTACAGCGTGCCGAAGGCCAGCGAGGACTTGCCGGAACCGGAGACGCCGGTGAACACGACCAGCGCATCGCGCGGCAGGTCCACGTTGACGTTCTTGAGATTGTGCTCTCGCGCGCCGCGCACGCGCACGAAACCGTGGTTGGATCGGGCCAATGGGTTGTCGGATGCCTTCATGCGCCTATTGAAGCCTACTCCGGCCTCGCTGGCGGTGCGCTGCCGCACGCAGTACTCCCTGCCGTCCCCGTTCAGGAATCAGGGAATCAGGCGCTCCGCCCGCAAGGCCGTGAACAGGTCGAAGAAGGAATCCTCGGTCGACTGCCAGTTCGAAAAACCCAGCCGGCGGCTGTTGGCCATGTCGGTCATCACCTCGAGCGGGCGGCCGAGGTCGAGGTCGGTGTGCCAGGGCGAGGCCAGGCGCTTCAGATCGGCTTCCTGCAGGCCGTGGCGGCGCGCCATGTCGGCCCACAGTTCGGCATCGTTCGCCATGATGCCTTCCAGCGGCTGCACCGTGCCGCTGAAGCCGGCCGCCGGCACGCCGAACCAGGCCGCCAGGCGGCGCCACAGCCAGCTCCAGCGGAAGTAGTCGCCGTTGGCGATGTTGAAGGCTTCGTCGCGCGCGCAATCGCAGTCGGCGGCCCAGCGCAGCTGCTTCGCCAGCATGCGGGCATCGGTGACGTCGGACAGGCCGTTCCACTGCGCCGCCGAACCGGGAAACTGGAAGGGGCGGCCGGTCTCCTTGCAGATCGAGGCGTACACGGCCAGGGTCGTGCCCATGTTCATGGCGTTGCCGACCGCCATGCCGATGACGGTATGCGGGCGGTGAACGGTCCAGGTGAAACGGTCGCGCGCCGCCGCGGCGTAGACCTCGTCTTCCTGGGCGTAGTAGAAATTCTCGATGGGCAGCCGCGGCTGCGACTCGCGCAGCGGGGTATCCGGCAGGGTGCCGGAGCTCGCATAGGCTTCGAAGGGGCCGAGATAGTGTTTCAGCCCGGTCACCAGGGCCACGTGGCGCAGCGACTTCTTCGGCGACAGCGCGTCGAGAAGGTTGCGCACCATGAGGGCATTGACGCGGATGTTCTCGGCCTCGCTGTCCTGGCGCATCCAGGTCGTGATGAAGACGTGGGTCGGGGCGACGTCCGCCAGGGCCGCCTGCAGGCCGACCTCGTCGAGCAGGTCGGCGACCACCGGAATCAGGCCCGGCAGGTCGCGCGGCGGACGGCGCGCCAGTCCGTACACGGTCCAGCCATGTGCCAGCAGTTCGCGTGCCGTGTAGCGGCCGCCGATGCCGCTGGCGCCGACGACCAGTGCGCTTCGTTGCATAGTGATCCCTTCCATGTTTGCCGATGCCTCATTCTTGCGTGCTTCCCGGCTCGCTGGCGCGCCGTTGCCCTGGCTCATCGGCTGGCCTGGCCGGCCAATGCTTCCAGGCGCAGGCGCAAGCCCTGCAGCCCATGTCCGAGTGCGAAGCGGCGGCTGATCTTGCGGCAGTGCGGGACCAGCTCCCGATCCCCCAGCAGCTGCTGCAGCGCCCGCGCCAGCCGCACGCCGTTGAGCCGCGGCGCCCTCGCACGAAAGGCCACGCCCAGCGCCGCCACGCGCGCCGCGTTGTCGAACTGGTCGTGCGCCAGCGGCACCACCAGCTGGGGCGTACCGGCGCGCAGGGCTTCGGCCGTGGTGCCGATGCCGCCGTGGTGGACCAGCACCATCGTCCGCGGCAGCAGGCGGCGCAGGGGCACGTAGTCCTGCCACAGGATGGAAGGCGGCAGCTCGGCGGGCAGCTGCTCGCGGTGCGGGGTCAGGAAGATGGCGCGCAGGCCGAGCAGTTCCACCGCCGCGCGCGCATGCTCGAAGTAGGCGCGCGACTGGGTGTTGCCGGTGCCGTGGGTGAAGACGACCGGCGCGCTGCCCTGCCCGTCGTCCAGGAAACATTCGAGTGCGGGCGACAGGGCCGCGTCCGGATGCGGGTCGAACAGGGGAAAGTCGGCGCGGTACAAGGGCTTGGGCCAGTCCGGCTGGGTCGGCGCGAACCATTCCGGAAACAGGGTCACCGACAGGTCCGGCACCGCGAACAGGTGCTCGAGCATGCCGGCCACCTCCGGCATGCCGCGCGCCCGGCGCGCCGCGTTCACCTCGCCCAGCGCCACCGGATCGATGAAACGCGCCGCCAGCCGCCGCAACAGCCAGCGCCGCAGCCCGGGCGGTACCCAGGGCGGCACTGGCCATGGTCCGAACATCAGCGGGTCGTGGACGGTCGGCAGGTTCTGCGGCGCCAGATAAGCCGCCGCCACTTTCAAACCGGGACGCGCGCCCCGGCACAGGTCGGCCTCCGGCAGCGCCAGCGGATGCGCCAGCAGCACCACCGCTTCGTCATGCGGCAAGGCGTCGACGAAAGGCAGGATCCCGGCCATAGCCGGCCGCGTGGCGCGCCAGACCACCCCGAAGCCGCGCGTCGGATGCCAGAGGTCGGGGTCGAGCAGCACGGCCGGGTCGGCGGGCAGGCCGACGAAGTGCAGCCCGGTGCCGCGCACATAGGGTTCATGCTGTTGCGGCGCAAGGAAGCTGATCCGATGGCCCGCATCCCGCAGGACCAGGGCCATCGCCATGAAGGGGAACAGGTCGCCGGCCGAGCCGATGGTGACCACCACGAAATGCGTCCTGCCTGCTGCTGGCGTATCGATACCCGCTCCTCCTATCCCTTGCGTTGCGCTGGGCATACTCTACGCGAAAAGCGGCCAGAGCACGGTTGGCGCAGGATTTCGGCAATGAGGTGCGGCGGATCCTGCTAAAATGACTGATCCATATACAAGGGGGATTCCACCGATGCGCCTGTAATGCCCGCTCTCGCGCCCGCCGCGACAGCACAGAAACCTCATCGCCACGTTCGCAAGGACCTGGTGCGGCTTCGACGCATTACAAGGAGTACTCATGGCCCATCCCTACCACCTGGCCCTGCACGGGGTCGACATCGCCCTCCCCGACGGGCGCATCCTGTTCCAGGACATCCACGACAGCTTCAAAGCCGAGACCGTCGCCCTGATCGGCCCCAACGGCAGCGGCAAGTCCTCGTTCGGCCGCGTCGTCGCCGGACTTGCGCAGCCGGCACGCGGCCGTATCGAGCGCGTCGTCCCCAGCCGTTACGTCGAACAGCAGACCGGCCCCACCTTCGCCGCCAGCCTGGCGCAGCTGGCCGGACTCGATGCGCCGCTGGAGGCGCTGCGGCGGCTGGCGGCCGGCGACGCGCGCGATGAGGACTTCGACCTGATCGGCGAACGCTGGGACCTCGAAGCGCGCTGGCAGGCGATGCTGGACCAGGCCGGGCTGGACGAGGCCATGACGCCGCAATCGCTGTCCGGCGGCCAGCGCACCCTGCTGTCCCTGATCGGCGCCTTCTGCAGCGAGGCCGGCCTGCTGGTGCTGGACGAACCCAGCAACCACCTGGACCGCGAACGGCGGCGCTTCCTCATCGACCAGATGCGGGCCTGGCGCGCGGCGGGCCGCGGGCTGCTGCTGGTCAGCCACGACCGCGAACTGCTGGAGCACGCCGAGCGCACCCTGGAAGTGCATGCCTGCGGACTGCGGCGCTATGGCGGCGGCTGGTCGCTGGTCGAGCAGCAGCGCGGCGCCGAACTGGCGGCGGCCGGCGCGCGGCTGGAGCGCGCACGGGTCGAACGCAAGACCGCGGAAGCGGCGATGCGGCTCGATGCCGAACGCGCCGCGCGCAGGAACGCCCGCGGCGCGCGCGCAAAGGCGGCCGGCGGCCAGCCGAAGATCGTCCTCAACGCCCTGCCGCAGCGCGCCGAGAAAACGGACGGCGCGCGCGCCGAACGCCATGCGCAGCGCCGCCAGGAGCTGCAGCAGGACCTGCACGAGGCTTTCGAAGCGCTGGACGGCGCCCTGGAGCAGCCCAGCTTTCCGATGCTGGACCTGCAGATTCCGGAGGGCCAGGCCGCGCTGGTGCTGGAAGAACTGGTGGCGTCCTGGGGCCCGCGCCAGCCGCTGGACTGGAGCGCGCACGGCGCGGCCAGGATCGCCATCCGCGGACCGAACGGCTGCGGCAAGTCGACCCTGCTGCGCACCATCGCGGGCGAGATCGCGCCGCTGTCGGGCCGCTGCCGCACCTTATCTTCGGTGCTGCTCGACCAGCACCTGGCCCTGCTCGATCCGGCGCGCAGCCTGCTGGACCAGCTGCGCAGCGCCGCCCCCCGCCACGACGACGGCCGGCTGCGCCAGTACCTGGCCCTGGCCGGCCTCAAGCAGGACCGCGTACTGCGCCCGGCGGACAGCCTGAGCGGCGGGGAAAGGATGCGCGGGGCGCTGCTGTGCGCGGTGCTGCGCGAACCGGCGCCGCGCCTGCTCCTGCTGGACGAGCCGACCAACCACCTCGACCTGCAGGGCATCGAGGCGCTGGAAGCGATGCTGCGGTCGTGGCCGGGAGCGCTGGTGGTGGTGTCGCACGACGAGCGCTTCCTGGCGCGGCTCGATCCGAGCCACCGGATCGACTGGACGCCGGAGGGCTGGCGCTGAGACTACAGGAAGCGGTCGAGGATCTTCCGGCTGCCCCTGTCGATCGCGAACATGTCGCGAATCAGGAAGTGGATGCCGTGGCTGTCCGCGATCAGCAGCGAGTAGGCGCCCAGGCGGCGGATGTCTTCTTCGCCCTTGAGCACGAATTCGGTGTCGCCACGGTCGGTCCTGACGGTCCAGGTGGAGGGCGTGGCGAAGCTGGACACGCCCTTGATCGACTGGATCTCGGGCATGAATTCGCGGCCTTCCAGCTCTTCGGTCACCAGCTTGCGGATCTCGGCCGGCATGGTCTCGAGGTCGTCGATCCAGCCGACTTCCTTGCCGCCTTCGCGCACCAGGGAGATGCCGCGGGTCGGGGCCTGCACCGGGAAGGAACGCACCGGCGCCACGCCGACGAATTCCTCGCCCTCCTTATTCTTCAGCACCAGCTTGCCGAAGGCGTCGCGGCGTAATTCAAAAGCAGTCATCATCATCAATCTTCCTGGCTGGAGTCGTCCGGATCCTGGTCGACGTTGCGCGCCTGCGCCTCGTACAGGCGGTAGTAGGCGCCTTCTTTCGCCATCAGTTCGTCGTGGTTGCCCTCTTCGACCACCACGCCGCGGTCCAGCACCACCAGGCGGTCGGCGCGGTGCAGCGTGGACAGCCGGTGCGCGATCGCGATCGTGGTGCGGCCTTGCACCAGGTTGTCGAGCGCCTTCTGGATCTCTTTTTCGGTTTCCGAGTCCACCGACGAAGTCGCTTCGTCGAGGATCAGGATCGGCGGGTCGATCAGCAGGGCGCGCGCGATCGAGATACGCTGGCGCTCGCCGCCGGACAGGCCCTGGCCGCGTTCGCCGACCATCGAATCGTAGCCCTGCGGCAGGCGCAGGATGAACTCGTGGGCGTGGGCGGCGCGGGCGGCGGCGATGATCTGTTCGCGGGTCGCATCCGGCTTGCCGTAGGCGATGTTCTCGGCGATGGTGCCGAAGAACAGGAAAGGTTCCTGCAGCACCAGGCCGATGTGGCGGCGGTAGTCGGACACGGCGAAGGAGCGCACGTCCTTGCCGTCCAGCAGAATGGCGCCCTCGGCCACGTCGTAGAAGCGGCAGATCAGGTTCACCAGGGTCGACTTGCCGGAACCGGAATGGCCGACCAGGCCGACCATCTCGCCGGCCTTGATCTTCAGCGAGATGCCGCGGTTGACCGCGCGGTTGCCATAGCGGAAGCCGACTTCGCGCAGCTCGATATTGCCGTCGACCTTGTCCAGCTTCACCGGATTGACCGGGTCCGGCACGCTCGACACGTGATCGAGGATGTCGAAGATGCGTTTGGCGGCGGAGGCCGATTTCTGGGTCACCGACACGATGCGGCTCATCGAATCCAGGCGCACGTAGAAGCGGCCGCTGTAGGCGATGAAGGAGGCCAGCGTACCGACGGTGATCTCGCCGCGGCTGATCTGCCAGATGCCAAAGCACCAGATCACGAGCAGGCCCAGTTCGGTCAGCAGCGACACGGTCGGCGAGAACAGCGACCAGACCTTGTTCAATTTGTCGTTGACGGCCAGGTTGTGCTTGTTCGCTTCACGGAAGCGGGAAGCCTCGCGCTTTTCCTGGGCAAAGGCCTTCACCACGCGGATGCCGGGAATGGTGTCGGCCAGCACGTTGGTGACCTCGCCCCAGACGCGGTCGATCTTTTCGAAGCCGGTGCGCAGGCGGTCGCGCACGACGTGGATCATCCAGGCGATGAAGGGCAGCGGCACCAGGGTGATCAGGGCCAGCTTGGCGTTGATCGAGAACAGGATCACGCCCGTCATGATGATCATCAGGACGTCGGACAGGAAGTCCAGCAGGTGTAGCGACAGGAACACGCAGATGCGGTCGGAGCCGCTGCCGATGCGGCTCATCAGGTCGCCAGTTCGCTTGCCGCCAAAAAATTCCAGCGACAGGCGCAGCAGGTGCTCATAGGTTTCCGAGCGCATGTCCGCGCCCATCCGTTCCGACACCAGCGCCAGGATATAAGTACGGCCCCAACCCAGCGCCCAGGCCAGGATGGCGGAGCCGAACAGGCCACCCATGTACATATAGACCAGCGACGTATCGATCTGCTTGCCGTTCTGGTAAGGGATCAGGACGTTGTCCATCAGGGGCATCGTCAGATATGGCGGGATCAAGTGTGCGCCGGTACTCGCCAGCATCAGCAAGAATCCGACCAGGAGCTGGCCTTTGTACGGCATGGCGAAGCGCCACAGGCGGAACAGGGTCCAGGTCGACGGCGGGGTGTGCAGCACCTTGGTGCAGATCGGGCAGTCTTCCTGGTCCGGCTCGAGCGGCGCCTTGCAGCTCGGGCAGGTGTGCTGCTCGGGCGGCTGGACGGCGACGCCGCTCAGATAGCCTTCGACCTGGTCGTGGAACTGGTCCACCAGGCGGATGGCCTGCAGGTTCTGGCCGAGGGTAAAGCGCCAGGACGCCAGCAGGCCGTTGGCGTCGACCAGCTCGATGTGGCCGACGCCGGCGTGGTCGTAATGACGCAGGGCCAGGCCGGCCCGGTAAGGCCAGTCGCGCCAGTGCTTGTCGCCGGGGCTGAGAGTCAGTAGACGGAGGCTGGTAACGACCAGTATCCCTTTGGTGAAACGTAATTTCGCGTCGAGGTCAACCTCAAGGGCGCTTAAAACGTTTTCCCCTGGCGCAAGCTTTTTCTGGACGTCCGCCTGCCAGTGCTCAGGCAGGAAACTGGCGGTGACCGCCAGCGGTGCGGAAGGAACAAGTTGTTGATTCGTCATGTGCTTTTGGAAACAGGGTTTGCGCTGAACTGCGCGGCGACCGCAAGGTCGTCAAGGTCATTGGGATGGAACGCTGAGCATGGCACGCCGGTTGACAGGCGTACGGTATTCTATCGGCGGGGCGTGACTGGCAGAATTCGGTTCAGCGCGGTAAGCTTCGTTCCCGCAAGTATACAACATGTGCACTGCAGCAAATGGGCCTCCCCGGTGGGGCAGACCATGGTGTAATGGCACAAACATAAGGCAACGCCGAGCGGTGAGTGAGCGGTCACTGCGGGGCAAGATATTTTTCATGACAAACAAGAAAGACATTAAGATTCTTCGTGTAACCCACTTGCGTGGCCCGAACATCTGGACCTACCGCCCGGTCATCGAGGCCTGGCTCGACATCGGCGAGCTCGAAGAATGTCCTTCGAACACCCTCCCCGGCTTCAACGAGCGGCTGACCGCCTGGCTGCCGGGGCTGATCGAACATCGCTGCGGCGTCGGCGAACGCGGCGGCTTCCTGGAACGGCTGCGCGACGGCACCTGGGCCGGTCACATCCTCGAACACGTGGTCCTCGAACTGCAGAACCTGGCCGGCATGAAGACCGGCTTCGGCAAGACCCGTTCCACCGTCGACTACGGCATCTACAAGATGGCCTTCCGCACGCGCGACGAAGTGGTCGGCCGCGCCGCCCTCCAGGCCGGCCACAAGCTGCTGATGGCCGCCATCAACGACACCCCCTTCGACATGAAGACCACGGTGGCTGAACTGACCGAACTGGTCGACCGCTACTGCCTCGGCCCCTCGACCGCCAACATCGTCGATGCCGCCACCGAGCGCCGCATCCCCTCGATCCGCCTGACCGAAGGCAACCTGGTACAGCTCGGCCACGGCGCCGCCCAGCGCCGCATCTGGACCGCCGAAACCGACCGCACCAGCGCCATCGGCGAAAGCATCGCCAGCGACAAGGACCTCACCAAGACCCTGCTCGCCTCCTGTGGCGTGCCGGTGCCGGAAGGCAGCGTCGTGCGCAGCGCCGAGCACGCCTGGGGAGAAGCCGAGGACATCGGCCTGCCGGTGGTGGTCAAGCCGGTCGACGGCAACCACGGCCGCGGCGTGACCCTCAACCTGATGAACGAAGCGGACGTGAAAGCCGCCTATGCGATCGCCGCCGAAGCGGGCGACTCCAGCGCCGTGCTGGTCGAGCGCTACGTGCCGGGCAACGAGCACCGCCTGCTGGTGGTCGGCTCGAAGGTCGTGGCCGCCGCCAAGGGCGAATCGCTGTTCGTGACGGGCGACGGCAAGTCGAACGTCATCGCGCTGTGCAACAGCCAGATCAATATCGATCCGCGCCGCGGCGAGAGCGAGGAACACCCGCTCGGCCTGGTCAATCCGAATGACGACGAAATCAAGCTCGACCTGCAGCGCCAGGGCCTGAGCCCGGAATCCGTCCCGCCAGCCGGCCAGAAAGTGCTGATCCAGCCGAACGGCAACGTCGCCGACGACGTCACCGACGAGGTGCACCCGGACGTGGCCTATGTGGCGGCGCTGGCCGCGCGCGTGGTCGGTCTCGACATCGCCGGCATCGACCTGGTATGCGAAGACATTTCGCGCCCGCTCGAAGAGCAGCGCGGCGCCATCATCGAAGTCAATTCCAGCCCCGGCCTGCTGGCCCACATCAAGCCGGCCACCGGCCAGCCGCGCGAAGTCGGCAAGGCCATCGTCGAGCACCTGTTCGCGGACGCCGGCTGCGTGGACGGCGAGTGCGGCCGCATCCCCGTGGTGGGCGTGACCGGCAGCGCCGACGCCAGCCTGGTCGCCAACCTGGTCGGCATGGTGCTGTTCCAGTCCGGGAAGCACGTGGGCGTGGCCAATCGCAATGGCCTGTTCCTCGACCAGCGCCGCGTCAGCGCGGCCGACTCCACCCGCTTCGACGCCGCCCAGCGCCTCCTCATCAACCGCAACGTGCAGGCCGCCGTGTTCGAATCGAACGCGCGCGCGATCCTGTCCGAGGGCCTGCCCTACGACCGCTGCCTGGTGGGCGTGGTGACCGACCTGGGCCGGGTGGCGGAGGTGGAAGACCTGTATGTGCGCGACGACGACGCCCTGTTCAACGTGGTGCGCAGCCAGGTCGACGTCGTGCTGTCCGAGGGCGCGGCCGTGCTGAACGCCGCCGATCCGCAGGTCGTGCAACTGGCCGGACTGTCCGACGGCGCCGTGATCTTCTATGCAGTGGACGAAAACAACGACGTCATCAAGCGGCACCGCGCCGGCGGCGGACGCGTCGCCTTCCTGCGCGACCAGCACATCGTGCTGGCCCAGGGCAGCGAGGACGCACCGCTGCTCGGCCTGTCCAAGCTGAAGCCGGCCACGGCGAGCCAGCCGGAAGCCGTGCTGGCCGCCGCCGCCGCAAGCTGGGCGCTGGATGTGCCGACCGACCTGATCTGCGCCGGTCTGCGCAGCTTCGAGAACAAATAAAGGATTCGAGTTTTATGGAAGTATCACGCGTCCGGGCCCTGCGCGGCCCCAACCTCTGGAGCCATCACACGTCGGTCGAGGCGATCGTCTCCTGCACGGCGGACGAAGAATCGATCAGCGCCCTGCCCGGCTTCGAAGCGCGCCTGCGCGCCCTGTTCCCACAGATCTGGCCGCTGCAGCCGACCGGGCATGACGACACCATCCCGCTGGCCCAGGTGCTGGAAGTGGCGGCCCTGGCCCTGCAGGCCCAGGCCGGCTGCCCGGTCACCTTCAGCCGCACCACCGCCACCGTCGAGCGCGGCATCTACCAGGTCGTGGTCGAGTACAGCGAAGAAGACGTCGGCCGCCTGGCGCTCACGCTCGCCGGGCAGCTGATCCAGGCTGCGCGCGACGACCGCTCCTTCGACCTCGACGGCGCCCTCCACCAGCTGCGCGAACTCGACGAAGACGTGCGCCTCGGCCCCTCGACCGGCTCGATCGTGAACGCCGCCGTCGCCCGCGGCATCCCCTTCCGCCGCCTGACCGAAGGCAGCCTGGTGCAGTTCGGCTGGGGCAGCCGCCAGCGCCGCATCCAGGCCGCCGAGATCGACGCCACCGGCGCCATCGCCGAGACCATCGCCCAGGACAAGGAACTGACCAAGAAGCTGCTCGACGCCGCCGGCGTGCCGGTGCCGCTGGGCCGCGTCGTGGTGGATCCCGATGACGCCTGGGCCGCCGCCCAGGAGATCGGCCTGCCGGTCGTGATCAAGCCGAAGGACGGCAACCAGGGCAAGGGCGTGACCGTCAACGTCAACACACGCGAACAGCTCACCGCCGGCTTCCATGCGGCGTCCGAATTCCGCGACGACATCCTGGTCGAAAAATACCTGCCGGGCCACGACTACCGCCTGCTCGTGATCGGCAACAAGCTGATCGCAGCGGCCCGCCGCGACCCGCCGCACGTGGTCGGCGACGGCGTGCACACGGTGCGCCAGCTGGTCGACACCGTCAACCTCGATCCGCGCCGCGGCAGCGGCCATGCTACCTCCCTGACCAAGATCCGCTTCGACGACATCGCCCTGGCCAGCCTGGCCAAGCAGGGCTATGACGCCGAATCCGTGCCGCCGAAAGGCCAGCGCGTCACCCTGCGCAACAACGCCAACCTGTCGACCGGCGGCTCGGCCACCGACGTCACCGACGACGTGCATCCGGAAGTGGCCGCGCGCGCCATCGCCGCCGCCCACATGGTCGGCCTCGACATCTGCGGCGTCGACCTGGTGTGCGACAGCGTGCTGAAACCCATCGAAGACCAGGGCGGCGGCATCGTCGAAGTCAACGCCGCGCCCGGCCTGCGCATGCACATCTCGCCGTCCTTCGGCAAGGGCCGCGCGGTCGGCGAAGCCATCATGGACACGCTGTACGCGCCCGGCGACGACGGCCGCATCCCGGTGGTGGCCGTGACCGGCACCAACGGCAAGACCACCACCGTGCGCCTGATCGCCCACCTGCTCGGCGCCTCCGGCCTGCGCACCGGCATGACCAACACCGACGGCGTGTACATCCAGGGCCGCCGCATCGACAGCGGCGACTGCAGCGGTCCGCGCAGCGCCCGCAACGTGCTGCTGCACCCGGACGTCGACGCCGCCGTGTTCGAGACCGCGCGCGGCGGCATGCTGCGCGAAGGCCTGGCCTTCGACCGCTGCCAGGTGGCGGTGGTGACGAACATCGGCGCCGGCGACCACCTCGGCCTGAACTACATCACCACCCTGGAAGACCTCGCCGTACTCAAGCGCGTGATCGTGCAGAACGTGGCGCCGGGCGGCATGGCCGTTCTGAACGCGGCCGACCCGATCGTCGCCGCGATGGCCGAGAACACCCGCGGCGACGTCACCTACTTCGCGATGGACTGCTCGCTGCCGTTGATGCAGAAGCACCGCGCCCAGGGCCGCCGCATCGTCTACGTCGACGAGGGCCATCTGGTGGCGGCGCAGGGCAAGGCCGAAGAACGGATCCCGCTGTCCGAGGTGCCCATCACCCGCGGCGGCGTGATCGGCTTCCAGGTCGAGAACGTGATGGCCTCGGTGGCCGCGGCCTGGGCCGTCGGCATCGATTGGAACGTCACCCGCACCGGCCTGAAGACCTTCGTCGGCGAGAGCGACAACGCGCCGGGCCGCTTCAATGTGTTCGACTACAAGGGCGCGACCGTGATCGCCGACTACGGCCACAACCCGGACGCGATCCAGGCCCTGAGCAACGCCGTCGAAGCCATGCCGGCCAAGCGCCGCTCGGTGGTGATCAGCGGCGCCGGCGACCGCCGCGACGAAGACATCCGCGACCAGACCCGCATTCTGGGCCGCGCCTTCGACGACGTGCTGCTCTACGAAGACCAGTGCCAGCGCGGCCGTTCCGAAGGCGAAGTCGTGGCCCTGCTGCGCGAAGGCCTGCGGGAAGCGCCCCGCACCAGCCGCATCGAAGAGATCAGGGGCGAATTCGTCGCCATCGACCGCGCACTCGAGCTGCTGCAGCCGGGCGACCTGTCGCTGATCCTGATCGACCAGGTGGACGAGGCGCTGGCGCATATCGGCAAGCGGGTGGCGGAAGCGAAAGTCTGAACCCGACCGATGTTGGTTGAACGATGGGCGCTTCGGCGCCCATTTTCGTTTGCGTAAGCACGTCGTCCCCGCGCCTCACCTCGTCGTCCCCGCGAAGACGGGGACCCAAGTTTGCTCGCACACCACCCGTCCCACACGATTCAGTTGGCAATCGCACCAGCCGCAAACGCGTCATGCCTTACCATTGACCGATCACGATACCGGCAAGGCAGTGAGATCATGACCATTGACAAGCAAGCAAGCGAAGAAGCCCCGGAACTCCCCTTCCGCTCCCTGCTCTACCGCTTCCTCTTCTTCGACTGGCTGTTCCGCGACGTCAGCGCCGCGCGCACCCGCATCGAACGCCACGCCGCCTTCCAGCACAACCGCCGGATGAGCCGCTACCTGCCGGTCTACCTGCGCCGCTGGTCCTTCCTGACGGCCTTCGACTTCGCCCTCGGCCTGCTGTTCGAGAAAGTGCTGCAGGCAGGGCTGCTGTCCGCCTGGTTCTTCACCTGGAGCTGCGTGACCCTGGCCGGCATGGTGGTGATCACGGTGGCCTGGCTCATCCTGACCAACGTCCGCCTGTCGTAGATTTCTTGACGATAACTAATTTTTCCTATGCGCAAATGCGCGAAGATGCCTCTAGCGACAACTACCATGGAGGCAAACATGATCCCCAGAATGTATCCGGGCAAACGCAGCTTCGAGCGCCGCATCGACGAGCGCACCGCCAAGGACATCGGCGACGCCCTGCGCGCGGACAGCGTCCAGGCAGCGGCGATGGCAATGGAACATCTGCAAGTCGACGTACAGGTGGCGCTGCGGGTGCTGGCCGGCACCAACGACGACCGCGGCGGCAAGCGGCGCGAGAACGGCCCCGGCACCTGAATCGTCAAGCTTCCCCTCTTTATTTTTCGAAGTCCTGCGCCGGCATTTGCCGGGCAGGACTTCGTTGCTTGAAGCCCCGTCTTTCGTTGACGTCCGCTAAGTTGCCAACTCAACAAGGCGCGATGATGAAACTTCAACAACGGAGGCAGATATGAGCTACCAATGGATCGACGATCACGGCCGCTCGCGTATTCCGCGCAGCGACACCCTGGGCGAACGCCGCACCGACCTCGTCACGGCGGAAAAGATCCGCGACGCGCTGCGAGCGCGCAGCGTCCACGCGGCGGCGCAGGCGCTGGAGCATCAGCATATCGATCTGGCGACGGCGCTGCGGGTGCTGGCCAAGCCCGAGTGGCGGCGGCAATGCGGGCAGTGAATCCGCCCCGACTGTTGCCAAACAATCTCCTTGGCTCTCCCCGCCCAGCCCTAACGCGGTAAAATGGCGCGCCCGGCCACCTGCCGGGCTTCAAATTGCCAAGCCATGAACGTCCCACACGAAATCAATGCCGCCGCGGCCAAGGCTCTTGCCACCGCCGAAAAACACACGCCGATGATGCAACAGTACCTCCGGATCAAGGGAGAGTACCCGACCATGCTGGTCTTCTACCGCATGGGCGACTTCTACGAGCTGTTCTTCGAGGACGCCGAGAAGGCCGCGCGCATCCTGGGCATCACGCTGACGGCACGCGGCAACTCGAACGGCAATCCGATCAAGATGGCGGGCGTGCCCTTCCACTCGCTCGACCCCTACCTGGCCAAGCTGGTCAAGCTGGGCGAGTCCTGCGCGATCTGCGAACAGATCGGCGATCCGGCCCTGTCCAAAGGGCCGGTCGAGCGCAAGGTGGTGCGCGTGGTCACGCCGGGCACCCTGACCGATTCGGACCTGCTGCCGGAGAAGGCCGAGCGTCCGCTGCTGGCCGTGTGCACGGTCCCGAACCGCAAGCAGGTGACCACCGGCCTGGCCTGGCTGTCGCTGGCCAGCGGCGCATTGAAGCTGATGGAGTTCACGGCGGATTCGAAGACCGCCGCCCTGCGCCTGGTGCAGGAACTGGAACGGATCGCACCGGCCGAAGTGCTGCGCGCGGACGCCAACGGCGGCGACATGTTCGAAGAGACCAGCATCGGCCACAACCAGCGCGTGCCCGAGTGGCATTTCGAAGTGGTGCACGGCCACAAGGCCCTGCTCGACCAGCTCGGCGTGTCGACCCTGAGCGGCTTCGGCGCGGACGGCCTCGGCGCCGCCTTCGGTGCGGCCGGCGCGCTGCTGCGCTACGCCCAGTCGACGCAGGGACGCGGCCTGCAGCACGTGAAGAGCCTGGCCGTCGAATCCGAGAGCGAATTCATCGGCCTCGATGCCGCCACCCGCCGCAACCTGGAACTGACCGAGACCATCCGCGGTACCGAAGCACCTACCCTGTTTTCGCTGCTGGACGGCTGCCGCACCGCGATGGGTTCGCGCCTGCTGCGCCACTGGCTGCACCATGCGAAGCGCGACCAGTCGGTGGCGCGCGGCCGCCACGAGGCGATCGCCGCGCTGGCCGAACACGATGCCATGGCCACCCTCTCGGGCACGCTGGCCCATGTGCCGGACGTCGAGCGCATCACCACCCGCATCGCCCTGCTGACCGTGCGCCCGCGCGACCTGGCCGCCCTGCGCGACGGCCTGAAACAGCTGCCGGTGCTGCGCGAGCAGGTGGCGCGCTGCTTCATCCCGGGCGACGCCAAGCTGCTGCGCGACATTCATGAAGCCATCGCGATCCCCGAGGATTGCCTGGACCTGCTGGCCCGCGCCATCGCCGAGGAACCGGCCGCCATGGTGCGCGACGGCGGCGTGTTCGCACGCGGCTTCGACGCCGAACTGGACGAGCTGCGCGCGCTGTCCGAGAACGCCGGTCAGTTCCTGGTCGATCTCGAGACCCGCGAACGCGCCCGCACCGGCATCGCCAACCTGCGCGTCGAGTACAACAAGGTGCATGGCTTCTACATCGAAGTCACCAACGGCCAGGCCGACAAGGTGCCCGAGGACTATCGCCGCCGCCAGACCCTCAAGAACTGCGAGCGCTACATCACGCCGGAACTGAAGGCCTTCGAAGACAAGGCCTTGTCTGCCCAGGACCGCGCCCTCTCGCGCGAGAAGCTGCTGTACGACCAGCTGCTCGGCGACCTGGCCCCGCACATCGTCTGCCTGCAGAAGGTCGCCGGCGGCATCGCCCAGGTCGACGCGCTTGTGGCGCTGGCTTCGCATGCGACGCGCAACAACTGGTGCCGTCCGCAGTTGGTGGATGCCCCTTGCCTGACCATCGTCGAGGGCCGCCATCCGGTGGTCGAGAACCAGATCGAGCGCTTCATCGCCAACGATTGCGCCCTGTCGAACGACAAGCGCCTGCTCCTGATTACCGGTCCGAACATGGGCGGTAAATCGACCTTCATGCGCCAGGTCGCCCTGATCACGCTGCTGGCCTACGTGGGCAGCTATGTTCCCGCGACCCTTGCTACCATCGGCCCGATCGACCGCATCTTCACCCGCATCGGCGCCTCCGACGACCTGGCCAACGGTCGCTCCACCTTCATGGTCGAGATGACGGAATCGGCGGCGATCCTGAACGGCGCCACCGAGCATTCGCTGGTGCTGATGGACGAAGTGGGCCGCGGCACCTCGACCTTCGACGGCCTGGCCCTGGCCTGGGCGATCGCGCGCCACCTGATCGACAGCAGCCGCAGCTTCACGCTGTTCGCGACCCACTATTTCGAGCTGACCCAGCTGCCGGAAGCCCATCCGAGCGCGGCCAACGTGCACCTGTCGGCGGTCGAGCACAAGGACAGCATCGTGTTCCTGCACGCGGTCCAGGACGGCCCGGCTTCGCAGAGCTACGGCCTGCAGGTGGCGCAACTGGCCGGCGTGCCGCCCGCGGTGATCCGCGCCGCGCGCAAGCACCTGGCGCGGCTGGAATCGCAGGCGCTGGACGCCACGCCCCAGCTCGACCTGTTCGCCGCACCGCCCTGCGACGATGCCGATGCCGAACCGGCGCCCACCACCGCGGCGCAAGCCATGGCAGCGGCGGCGCCGGCAGCCGAGGAGTCGCCCGCCCTGCTGCTGCTCGACACCATCGATCCGGATGCCCTGACCCCGCGCGAAGCGCTCGAGCGCCTGTACGAGCTCAAGCGCCTGGCCAGCGCATAATGCGCTTGACCGGTCCACGCGCGCGCCGGCGCATCGGCATCCTGCTGACCGCCTTGCTGGTCTCGGCCGGCGCGCTGGCGGCCAAGGATACGAAAGGCGCGAAAGCCACGAAGGAAGCCGACGAGGCGCACACCTTCGCGGTGATCGGCCACAGCTTCGCCGACGGCTTCGAAGGACGCCTGAAGCAGGCCCTGGACCAGAGCGACGACCAGTCGAGCGCCTTCATGGTGGTCACCGGCATCAAGGGCGTCAAGGAAGCCTGCAGCGACAAGGTCTACCAGCAGCGGCGCGAGCTGATCGGCGATGCGCGCCGGCCCGCCATCGTGGTGCCGGCCGCCAGCGACTGGACCGAGTGCCGCAACAGCGCCGGCCGCTCGAATGCGATCGAGCGCCTGAACCGCATGCGCGAACTGTTCTACGGCGAGCCGAAATCGCTGGGCGCGCGCAAGCTGCCGCTCACGCGCCAGTCGATGAGCCCGCGTTTTCGCAGCTATGCGGAGAATGCCCACTGGTCGGTCGGCAAGGTGCTGTACGCCACCCTCAACCTCCCGGCCAACAACAATCACTACCTGACGGAAGCGGGCCGCAACAGCGAATACGAAGACCGGC
This sequence comes from Massilia sp. 2TAF26, assembly GCF_052115005.1. Lineage (NCBI taxonomy): Bacteria > Pseudomonadati > Pseudomonadota > Betaproteobacteria > Burkholderiales > Oxalobacteraceae > Massilia > Massilia sp. 2TAF26. Next base: position 66,504 of record NZ_JBFRFV010000020.1, on the reverse strand, counting down.
TGGTGGCCAACCGCTTCTGGCTGAACCGCCTGTTCACCATCGCCCGGCGCGACAAGGCGGAAGCCATCGTGCTGTTCAGCGAAGGCGACCTGAAGGCGCTGTCGCAGCCGACCGGCCTGCGCGCCCTGCTGCGCCGCGCGGTGCCGGACAACGACGGCTTTGCCGAGACGCGCCGCCAGGTGCTGGCGCTGGCGCAGAAATTCCCGGGCAAGGTGCTGCTGGTCGACGGCGCGCCGCTGGCCAAAGGGGCGAAGCCGGCGATCGAATGGCGCGGCAACCTGGGCCATCTATCGGTCGGGCATGACGAAATCGACGTCGCGGTGGATCCGGGGGCCAGGACCCTGTTCAAGGTGAGCGAGCTGGAAGATACCGGCGCGAAGGCCAGGCCGGAAAAGCAGGACAAACAGGACGACGGGCGTCATCCCAAGGCGGTCAAGGAAGCAGGCAAGGACAGCGCCAAATAAGTGCTCAATCGAGCAGAAAAAAGTGCGCAAATGAGCACGGACCGCGCGTTGCGGTCCGTTGCCGGGCCAGGCCGATCAGTTCAGTGGCTGGCTGCGGAAGTGGTCGCCTTCCTCGCCGTCGTCCATGTCGTCGTCATGGCCGTGGTGGTGGCCGTGAGCGCCGTGCACGTGACCGTGGGCGATTTCTTCCGCCGTGGCGGCGCGCACGTCGATGACCGACAGGTCGAAGCGCAGGGCCATGCCGGCCAGCGGGTGATTACCGTCGAGCACGACCTTGTCGTCCGCGATTTCGGTGACGGTGAAGATGGTCGGTTCGTCTTCGCCGCCCTCGGCAACGCCTTCGAACTGCATGCCGACTTCGAGCGGCTCCGGCAGGCGCGAACGCTCTTCGACTTTCAGCAGGGTCGGGTCGTAGTCGCCGAAGGCGTCTTCCGGCTCGATCTGGATGGTCGACGAGTAGCCCACTTCCTTGCCGTCCAGTTCCTCTTCGATCTTCGGCAGCGTGTTCTCGTAGCCGCCGTGCAGGTACACCATCGGCTGGGCGCCATCTTCGATCAGGTTGTTCTGGGCGTCGGACAGCTTGTAGTTGACCGATACTACCGTGTTCTGGGCAATCTTCATTGCGCTTCCTTTCGTGGATAAGGCTCGGATTATAACCCCGCTAACGCGGAAGCCTCGCAAACCTGCCGCGCGTTGCACTGTCGGCCTGCGATGCTCGCCGAAGCCTTCCGAGCACTGGTTATAATGTCGCATGAAAAAATTACAGCTCCTCGGGAACATTACTCCCGCCCAGTTTCTTCGTGATTACTGGCACAAGAAGCCGCTGCTGATCCGTCAGGCCATCCCCGGTTTCAAACCCCTGCTCAAATTCGACAAGCTGGCCGAACTGGCCAAGCTCAACCACGTCGAATCGCGCCTCGTCACCCAGACCGGCAAGCAATGGGACATGCAGCACGGCCCGCTCCAGGAACTGCCGCCGCGCAGCGAGCGCGAGTGGACCATGCTGGTCCAGGGCGTCAACCTGCACGATCCGAAAGCCGACGAACTCCTGCGCGAATTCCGCTTCGTACCGGACGCGCGCCTGGACGACCTGATGGTCAGCTTCGCCACCGACGGCGGCGGTGTCGGTCCCCACTTCGATTCCTACGACGTGTTCCTGCTGCAGGCCCAGGGCCGGCGCCGCTGGCGCATCGGCGCCCAGCAGGACCTGAGCCTGGTCGAGGGCCTGCCACTGAAGATCCTCGCCAACTTCGAACCGGAAGAGGAATTCGTGCTCGAGCCGGGCGACATGCTCTACCTGCCGCCCCACTACGCCCATGACGGCGTGGCCGAGGGCGAATGCATGACCTATTCGATCGGCTTCCGCTCCCCGTCCTTCCAGGAACTGGGCGAAGCCTTCCTGCAGTTCATGGCCGATTCGATCGACCTGCCGGGCCGCTACGCCGACCCGGAACTGCAGCCGGCCAGGAATCCGGCCGAGATCCCGAAGGACATGCTGAGCAGCATCACCGAAGAACTGAACAAGGTGCGCTGGGACGAGGAAGACGTCACCATCTTCCTGGGTGAATACCTGTCCGAACCCAAACACAATGTGTTCTTCACGCCGGTCGCCAAACCGCTGACCGTGGGCCGCTTCATGGAACAGGCCGCCAAGCGCGGGCTGAAGCTGTCGGCCAAGACCCTGATGCTCTACCGCGGCAAGCACGTGTTCATCAACGGCGAATCGTTTGCCGTTGGCCGTGCGGACAAAGCCGTGCTCGACGTGCTGGCAAACCAGCGCGGCCTTGACGGCGCGATGCTGGACCAGGCCTCCGATGACGTGCTGGAAGCGCTCCACACCTGGTATTCGGACGGCTGGCTGGAACTGGGTTGAAGGCGTAGACTGAGCACGATGGACATCCTGCGCTTCGACACCCGTGCCGAGTTCCAGCGCCAGCTGCGCGCGGTGCTGGAGCGGGCGCAGGCCTCGCTCGACATGTTCGATCCGGATTTCTCGCTATTCCCGCTGGGCGATCCGGATGTCGACACTACCCTGCGCCGCTTCTTTCTGGGCGGCGGCCGGTTGCGCCTGGCGATGCATGACAGCGCGCACACCGAGCGCCACTTTCCGCGCTTCCTGCGCCTGCTGCGCGACCACGGCCACCGGATCGAATGCCGGCTCACCGGGCGCGGCATCCGCCAGCTCACGGATTCCTTCTGCATCGCGGACGGCGTGCACCTCGTGCGGCGCTTCCACAGCGACCATTTACGGGGCGAAGCGGCGTTTGATGCGCCACAAGAAAGTGAAATCCCGCGTGAGCGTTTTGCGGCAATCTGGGAAGAATCGCAGCCGGGTTTGAGCCCGTCCACGACCGGGCTGTGAGCCGGTTTCCCTATGACACGCTAGCTGCACATTCGTGTTACAAGTTGATACAATATGAATGTTGTTGTTACCTCTAAACGTGCCATCCTGGCATGAGTTTTCTATTGCGATTCAGTAAATTTGGCTATAATATCGGGTTAGGAAGATTCCGTATCGAAATTCCTAACGAGCGATAATTACCGGTAATTATTCATCGCATTAGATGTACCTTACCTTTTGAATTTACTAAGGAAAAATCATGAAAAAATCTCTGCTGATCGTGTCCCTGCTGGCTGTTGCTCTGGCTGCTTGCAGCAAGAAAGAAGAAGCTCCTGCTGCTGCTCCGGCACCGGCTGCTGAAGCCACCGCTCCGGCTGCTGCTCCGGCCGCTCCGGCTGACGCCGCTGCAACCCCGGCCGCTCCGGCCGCTGCTGAGGCTGCTGCTTCGGCCGCTTCGGCTGCTGCTTCGGCCGCTTCGGCTGCTGCTGACGCTGCTGCCGCTGCTGCTGCTCCGGCTGCTTCGAAGTAATTCTGAATTGCTTCAGAAAAAAACCGGCCTGCGGGCCGGTTTTTTTACGCCTGTACTAGCCGAACACGTCATTTCCGCGAATGCGGGAATGACGCTTTGGAGTCAACAATAAAAAAACCGGCCAAAGGCCGGTCTTTCTTTGGGCTCGAACCCGATTACTTCAGCTCATCCGCCAGCAGCTTCAGGATCTTGGCACCGGTTTCCGAGGTCTCCGGCTTGCCGTCGTTGCTCTGGACGGTGATGTCGGTGGTGGTCGCGTTCGGGACCGCCGAGACCAGCACGCGGTAGCGCTGGGCTTCCTTGTTCTTGTCTTCGCTGCCGAACAGCTTGCTGAAGAAGCCTTCCTTGCTGGCCTTGTCCGGATCGACATAGCGCACGAAGTAAATGCCCTGCACGCGGTCGCGGTCTTCGACGGTGAAGCCGACGCGGTCGAGTGCCAGGCCGACGCGGCGCCATGCGCGGTCGAAGCCTTCGTCGACGACGACCTTGCCGTTTTCCAGCTTGGCGTGCTGGGCTTCCGGCGCGGCGCTGGCGACGGCCTCGGTGGCCTGCTTGACTTCCGCCGGCTTGATCTGGCCGGTCAGCTGGGCCATCAGGCGGCCCAGGAATTCGGCTTCCAGGCCCGGATCGCTCGGACGCGAGGTCCAGGTCGTGCTTTCCTTCTGCGGACCAACCAGCACTTCCTCTGCACCGCGGTGGCTGATGTAGATCTCGGTCGAGCCGTCCGGACGGCGCTCCAGGCGGGTGCGGTACTTGTCGCGCTCGCCGGTCGAGTAGGCCGAATCGAAGACCTTGCCGATGGTGCGGCGAATGATGTCTTGCGGGATCTTGGCGCGGTTCTCGGCCCAGTTGGTCTCCATGATGCCGGTCTGGAGGTTCTCGGATTCCACCGTGAAACCGACGCTCGGCCAGAAGGCCTGGAGCTGCGGCCACAGCTGTTCCGGGGTCTCCTTGACCACCAGCCAGCGCTGGTTGCCGGCGCGCTCGATGCGCACGGCATCGGTCGAGACCGGACCCACGGCGCCGTTCACGGCTGCCGGGCCGGCGGCCGGGGTGCCGCGTGCCTGCTGGAAGCCGGAAGCGGTGGCGATGCCGCGGCCGTCAGGCACGGCGTAGCGGTTGTCCTTCTGGAGTTGGGTCAGATCGGGCGGGATGTCCAGCGGCGCGGCTTTCTTGGCCGAGCGGTAGTCCACTTTATCCGATTCGAACACGGTCGTGCAGGCGGCCAGGCTGAGCGCCACGGTGGCCAGGGCGACGGTGCGGGCTGCGTGGTGAGTCTTGAACTTGCGATTCATCATGTCGTTCTGAGTCTGAAGCTATCAAAGGACGCCGGAGTCGCGCAACGCGGCGCGTACGGTGTCGTGGTATTGCGCGGACAGCGGCGCCAGCGGCAAACGCAGGCCCGCCGGCATCTTGCCCATTTCAGCCAGCGCCCATTTGACCGGGACCGGATTCGGTTCTACGAACAGCTTGCTGTGCAGCGACAGCACGCGGTTATTGATTTCCACAGCACGGGCAACCTGCCCCGCCATCGCCGCCTCGCACAGCTCGTGCATGGCGCGCGGTGCGACGTTGGCCGTCACCGAGATATTGCCGGCGCCGCCCATCAGCATCAGCGCCATCGCGGTCGGATCGTCGCCCGAATACACGCCGAAAGGCTTGCCGCCGGCGAATGAGCGATCGAGGTCGCGCAGCAGCTCGGCCCCGCGGCCGATGTTGCCGGTCGCATCCTTGATGCCGACGATGTTGTCGATCGGCGCCAGCCGCAGCACGGTCTCGTTGCTCATGTCCGCCACGGTTCGGCCCGGCACGTTGTACAGGATCACCGGCAGGTCGACCGCTTCCGCGATCGCCTTGAAGTGCCGGTACATGCCTTCCTGGGTCGGACGGTTGTAGTACGGAACCACCTGCAGCGAGGCGTCGGCGCCGACGTCCCTGGCATGGCGGGTCAGTGCGATCGCTTCGGCGGTCGAGTTACCGCCCGAACCGGCGATCACCGGAATACGGCCAGCGACGTGCTCGACCGTCAGCCTGATCAGTTCGCAGTGCTCTTCCGGGCTGACGGTGGCGGATTCGCCGGTCGTGCCGACGATGACGATGCCGTCCGTACCCTCCGCAACATGCCAGTCGATCAGTTTGCGGAGGCTGTCTTTGTCCAGACTGCCGTCTTCAAACATCGGAGTGACGATTGCTACTATGCTGCCCTTAATCATAATCAGTGGACCGTGCCGTTAATAAATAAAAATTCGATTGTACTGGATAGCCCGCGGTTATGGTTCATTACGCCTTAGATAAATGACCTCACTTATCGGACATTTACAGCTCAGTTACAAATTACCAGAAACCAAATTTGCCATGCCGGGATCGAAGGCCGGCCCCACCGCGCACAGGCGCTGTACGCGCGCAGGTTTCGGCGCATCGATGACGCCATCCTCGTAAGCCACCACGCGCAAGCCGCCGCGCGCGGCCAGTTCCAGCAACTCACCGGGATTCAGCAGGAAGTCCGGGTTCGACGGCTTGCCGAAGATTTCGTTCCCGTGGGCGAAAGTTTCGTAGATCAGCACCCCATCCGGCGCCAGCGCCGCGGCGATATCGCCGAACAGCGGGCGGTGCAGGTAGTTGGTGACGACGAGTCCCGCCAGGCTGCCCGGCGCGATGGGCCAGACCGCGCCCGGCGCTTCCAGGTCGTGTTGCAAGGTCACGATGCCCGGCCCTGCCGCGGCGGCCAGCGCCCCGGCATCGCGGTCGAGTGCGGTCACGGGATGGCCCAGGCCGGCAAACAGGCGTGCATGGCGGCCGCTGCCGCAGGCCAGGTCGAGCACCCGCCCGTTCGGCACCAGCGGCGCCCAGCGCGCCACCCATGGCGACACCTCGGACATACGCTCAGACATACGACAAGCCCATCGCTTCGCGCACGTCGCGCATGGTTTCCTGGGCCAGCTTGCGCGCCTTTTCGCAGCCGTCGGCGACGATGGCGCGCACCAGCGAAGGATCGTCCAGGTATTGCTGGGCGCGCTCGTGCATCGGCGCCTGCTCGGCCAGCACGGCTTCCACCACCGGCTGCTTGCACTCCAGGCAGCCGATGCCGGCGCTGGTGCAGCCCTTCATGACCCAGTCCCTGGTATCGCTGTCCGAATAAACCTCGTGCAGCTGCCACACCGGGCACTTGAGCGGATCGCCGGCGTCGCTGCGGCGCACACGCGCGGGGTCGGTCGGCATGGTGCGGATTTTCTTGGTGCTTGACGCCGGATCCTCGCGCAGCGAGATCGAATTGCCGTAGCTCTTGCTCATCTTGCGGCCGTCCAGGCCCGGCAGGCGGGACGCCTCGGTCAGCTTGACCTGGGGCTCGACCAGGATGATCTTGTGGCTGCCTTCGAGGTAGCCGAACAGGCGTTCCCGGTCGATGTTCGACAGGCTGCCGGCATCGATCAGCATGGCCTGCGCCTGTTCCAGCGCGGCGGCGTCGCCTTCCTGGCGGTAGGCGGTGCGCAGCTCGGTGTAGAGCCTGGCGCGCTTGCTGCCGAGCTTTTTCACGGCATCCAGCGCCTTCTGCTCGAAGCCCGGCTCCTTGCCATACAGGTGATTGAAGCGCCGCGCAATCTCTCGCATCATCTCGATGTGCGGGACCTGGTCCTCACCCACCGGCACCTGGGTCGCGCGGTAGATCAGCACGTCGGCCGCCTGCAGCAGCGGATAGCCGAGGAAGCCGTAGGTGGCGAGGTCGCGGTTGGCCAGGTTCTCGATCTGGTCTTTATAAGTCGGCACGCGCTCCAGCCAGCCCAGCGGCGTGGCCATCGACAGCAGCAGGTGCAGCTCGGCGTGCTCGGGCACGCGCGACTGGATGAAGATGGTGGCCTGGGACGGATCGATGCCGGCGGCGAGCCAGTCGATCACCATGTCCCAGGTGCTCTTTTCGATGATGCTCGGGTCGTCGTAATGCGTGGTCAGGGCATGCCAGTCGGCCACGAAGAACAGGCAAGGCAGTTCGGACTGCATGCGGATCCAGTTCTTCAGGGCTCCATGGTAATGGCCGAGGTGCATGTGCCCCGTCGGGCGCATGCCGGAAACGACACGATCGGGAAACATGGGCTTAGCCAAGCACGAGATTAAGCGGATAGACGATCAGCTGCAGCAGCAGGTTCGCCACCGCCATGATCGGCACCACCCAGTATGCCAGCAGCTTCAGCAGCATCAGGCCCAGCAGGATGAAGAAGCCGTAGGGCTCGATCTTCGCGTATTTATAGGCCAGCTTGTTCGGCAGCAGGCTGAAGACGATGCGGCCGCCGTCCATCGGCGGGATCGGCAGCAGGTTGAAGGCCAGCAGCACCAGGTTGGTGAGGACACCTGCCTTGGCAACCCGGTTCGGGAATGGTTCGGAGACGCCGAAGTATTCGAGGAAAATCCCGAGCAGCAGCCACAGCAGCGCCATGGCGAAGTTGGCGGCGGTGCCGGCCAGCGCCACGAAGGCCATGTCGCGCTTCGGGTTGCGCAGGCGGCCGTAGTCGATCGGCAGCGGCTTGGCGTAGCCGAAGGCAAAGCCGGAAACCAGATACAGCATGATCGGCAGGATCACGGTACCGAAAGGATCGATATGCGCCAGCGGGTTGGTGGTGACGCGTCCGGCGGCGAACGGCGTCATGTCTCCAAAATATTTTGCGGCATACGCCTGGGCGGCGTTGTGCATCGTGATCGCAAAAAGAACGGGCAGTGCATAGACTGCGAGGTTGCGTATGAGTTCATCCATAAAGGAGATTCTAACAGACGCCGCGGACGGGCCGGCCGTCAGGGCCGGCTAGAGGCCGAAGACGGCCGGATCGCCGCGGCCTGCGCGCAGCAGCACAGGCTCGTCGCCGGTCAGGTCGACGATGGTGGTTGGCTCGAGAGTGCCGGCGCCGCCGTCGATGATGAGGTCGAGCTGCTTGCCGAGGCGCTCCCTCACCTCTTCCGGATCGGACAGCATGTGGTCGTCCCCAGGCAGCTGCAGGGTGGTGCCGATCAGCGGCTCGCCCTGCTCTTCCAGCAGGGCCAGCAGGATCGGGCTCTCGGGCACGCGGATGCCGATCGTCTTGCGCGAAGGATGCGACAGGCGGCGCGGCACTTCATGGGTGGCGTCCAGGATCAGCGTGTAGGGGCCGGGCGTGACCGCCTTCAGCAGGCGGTACTGGCGGTTGTCGACGCGCGCATAGGTCGAGATTTCGGACAGGTCGCGCACCAGCAGGGTCAGGTGGTGCTTCTCGTCGACGCCGCGGATGCGGCGCAGCTTCTCGACCGCGCCCTTGTCGTCGAGGCGGCAGACCAGGGCATAGGCCGAGTCGGTCGGGACGGCGACGATGCCGCCCGACTGGATGATCTGGGCGGCCTGGCGGATCAGGCGCGGCTGCGGGTTTTCCGGATGGATCTCGAAGAATTGGCTCATCGTGCAAACCCCGGCTGTTGCAGGGTTTGCAGGGCCGCGATCCGTTCTTCCATCGGCGGGTGGGTGGCGAACAGGGCGCCCCAGCCACTGCCGCCGCCGGCAATACCGGAGGCCGCCATCGACTGCGGCAGGCCGCCGGCGTGGGTGCCGCCCAGGCGCATCAGCGCATGCTGCATCGGCAGCGGGCTGTTCAGCAGACGGGCCGAGCCGGCGTCCGCGCGGAACTCGCGCTGGCGCGAGAACCAGGCCACGATGATGGACGCAACCAGGCCGAACACGATCTGGCACACGAACACGGTAATGGCATAGCCGATGCCGGGACCGCGGTCGCTGTCGCCCCGGCGCAGCATGCTGTCGACGAAGAAGCCGACCACCCGCGCCAGGAACACGACGAAGGTGTTGACCACGCCCTGGATCAGGGTCAGCGTGACCATGTCGCCATTCGCCACGTGGGCGATCTCGTGGCCGAGCACGGCCTCGATCTCTTCATGGTTCATGCTTGCCAGCAGGCCGGTGGACACCGCCACCAGCGAGGAGTTCTTGAAGGCGCCGGTGGCGAAGGCGTTCGGCTCGCCGTCGTACACGGCCACTTCCGGCATCGCGATGCCGGCGCGCTCGGCCAGCGAACGCACGGTATTCAGCAGCCAGGCCTCGGTGCCGTTGCCCGGCTGTTCGATCACGCGCGCGCCGGTGCTCCACTTGGCCATCGGTTTGCTCATCAGGAGCGAGATGATCGAACCCGTGAAGCCGACCACCAGCGAGAATACCGCCAGGGCGCCGATGTTGAGACCGCCCGGCCCCACCGTGCGCCCGACGCCGAGGACGTTGAGCACGATGGTCAGCACGAGCACCACCGCAAGATTGGTGGCCAGGAACAGGATGACTCTTTTCATGAGATGAAGCCTCCTCTCAGAACCAGTCGTGCCACACCGGGGTCAGGCCCGCCGGCAGCGGCGCCAGCTTGTCGAATTCGACCCTCGCCTCGCCCGGCGCATGGAAATCGGTGCCGCGCGACGCCAGGAAGCCGTAGCGGCGCGCGGTCTCCGCATAGGTCTCGTACTGGTCCGGCGTGTGGCTGCCGGTGACGACTTCGATGGCATTGCCGCCCAGCTGCTTGAACTCGTCGAACAGCGCGCCCTCGGCCACCGGCGTGAAACGGTAGCGGCCCGGGTGGGCGATCACGGGAACGCCGCCGGCCTTGCGGATCCAGCCGACCGCCTCGGCCAGGCCGGCCCAGCGGTGCGGCACATAGCCGGGCTTGCCTTCGGTCAGGTATTTGCGGAACACCTCGGCGGTGCTGCCGCAGGCGCCGATCTCGACCAGGTAACGCGCGAAATGGGTGCGCGACAGCAGGTCGGGATTGCCGACGTACTTGAGCGCGCCCTCGTAGGCATTCGGAATGCCGGCGCGGTCGAGCTGGGTCGCGATCTCGCGGCCGCGCGCATCGCGCCCATGGCGGGTTGCCGCCAGGCCCTGCACCAGCGCGGGCTCGTCCTCGTTCACCTGCAGGCCGACCACGTGCACGGTTTCGCCGCCCCAGGTGACGGAAATCTCGACACCGGGCACGAAGCGCATGCCGAGCTCGCCGGCAGCCTGGCGCGCCGCCTTGATGCCGCCGACCTCGTCGTGGTCGGTCAGCGCCCAGACGTCGACCCCGCCCTTGCGGGCATAGGCAGCGACGGCGGCTGGCGCGAGTACGCCGTCGGAGACATTGGAATGGCAGTGGAGATCGACTTTCAGCATGCCTTCATTGTACCTGCATCGGGCGGTCACGATGCGTTACGCGTGGGCACTCCGTGCCCACGCCTTACCTCATACCGCCAGAAACTCTTCGATCATCCGCGCCAGCATTTCCGGCTGGTCATGATGCAGCATGTGGCCCGCATCCGGCATCATGCGCGGCGTCACCTTCGCCAGGTGGCCCATGCGGCGCTCGACTTCGCTGCGCGCCTCCTCCTTCGGTCCCATCCACAGCCACATATTCGTGTGCTCGGCCTCGACCCACAGCACCGGCGCCGTGACGCGGCGCCAGCAGGCCAGCACTTCCTCGATGCGGTACAGCAGCGGGCCGCGCATCTTGTGGGCCGGGTCGCCCAGGATCTCCCATTCGCCGTCGGCGTTCCGCGCTGCCCAGTGCGGCGCCAGGAAGGCGGCACGCTCCGCCGGCAGGCGCGGATTGGTCTTCCGCAGGCGCGACGCCACCTCCTCGAGGCTGGCGTAGGGACGCATGGCCGGCGGCGATTTGAGTTCGTCCAGCCAGGCGGCGTAGCGGCCCGGCGCCGATTCCGGGCGGGTCGCCGCCAGGCCGAAGCCTTCCAGGTTGATCAGGCGCGCCACGCGCTCCGGCCGGATGCCCGCGTACACGCTGACGATGTTGCCACCCATGCTGTGCCCCAGCAGCTTGACCGCCTCGCCCGGCGCGTAATGGTCGAGGATGGCGTCGAGATCCGCAAAGTAATCCGGGAACCAGTAGGTGTCCGTGCCCGGACGCTCGGTCAGGCCGAAGCCGCGCCAGTCGTGGGCGATGACGTGCCAGTCGCCCTGCAGGGCGTCGACCACGAACTGGAAGGAAGCCGACATGTCCATCCAGCCGTGGGCCATGAAGAGCTTGGGTGCGCCTTCCCGTCCCCAGTGCCGGACGTGGGTGCGCAGACCGCGGATGGTGAGGAATTCGGAACGGGAAGGAGTCATGACGAGCCTGCTTGAATGGTGGAAAATAGAACGACCGTTCAGATTATATGCCGAAAGCTTGATTTGCCGCTCACCGTCCCCATCTCTGCCCCTTGCCGGACGACAGCTGGCACGAGGGCGTAAAATAGCGGTATTACAACCCCTTTACTCTTCTGCGAGCACATCCATGGCAATCTACCAGCTGGGCGAGCATGCGCCCGAGATCGACGCTTCGAGCTATGTCGCCGATTCGGCCAACCTGATCGGCAAGGTGACGATCGAAGCGAAAGCCTCGGTCTGGGACGGCGTGACGATCCGCGGCGACAACGAGCGCATCACGGTCGGCGAGAACAGCAATGTACAGGAAGGCACGGTGATGCATACCGATATGGGCTATCCGCTCACGCTCGGCAAGAACGTCACCGTAGGCCACCAGGCCATGCTGCACGGCTGCACCGTCGGCGACGGCTCGCTGATCGGCATCCAGGCGGTCATCCTGAATGGCGCCAGGATCGGCAAGGCTTGCCTGGTCGGTGCGGGCGCCCTGGTCACCGAAGGGAAGGAATTCCCGGACCACTCGCTGATCCTCGGGACCCCGGCCAAGGTAGTGCGTACCCTCACGGAAGAAGACCTGCTCCGCCTGCAAGGCAATGCCGCCAGCTATGTCGAACGCGGCCAGCGCTTCAAGGCGGAGCTCAAGAAAATCGGATAAAGAATGACGACTGATACCAGCAAGGACATCCTGCAAAAATTCATCTTCGACAACGCCGCCGTGCGCGGCGAGCTGGTCGAGGTTTCCAAGGCCTGGGCCGAGATCCAGTCGCGCCACACCTACCCTAAGGCAGTGAAGAGTCTGCTGGGCGAGATGGTCGCAGCCAGCGCGCTGCTGTCGGCCAACCTGAAGTTCAACGGTTCAATCGTGATGCAGATCTTCGGCGACGGCCCGGTCAAGCTGCTGGTGGTCGAGTGCGACGCCGAGCTGCACCTGCGCGCCACCGCCAAGCTGAGCCCGGGCGCCGTGGTACCGGACACGGCTTCGGTCACCGAGCTGCTGAACGTCGGCGGCCAGGGCCGCTTCGTGATCACCCTCGATCCGAAGGACAAGGTGCCGGGCCAGCAGCCCTACCAGGGCGTGGTGCCGCTGCACGGCGAGGACATCGCCACCGTGATCGAGAACTACATGCTGCGCTCGGAACAGATGGACACCAAGCTGTGGCTGGCGGCCGACGACAAGGTCGCACGCGGCCTGCTGCTGCAGAAGCTGCCGCGCAACAGCGAGGTCGAAGGCCAGGTGGCCCAGGCGACCGAGGAAGAAGACATCGAGACCTGGAACCGCGCGCTGGCCCTGGGCGGCACCCTGAAGCAGGAGGAGCTGCTGAGCGTTGACGTGGAGACCCTGTTGAAGCGCCTGTTCTGGGAAGAGACGATCCGCGTGTTCGATCCGCTGCATCCGGAATTCCACTGCAGCTGCTCGCGCGAAAAGGTCGGCAATATGCTGAAGATGCTGGGCAAGGAAGAAGTCGATTCGGCCCTGCACGACCTCGGCCAGCTGGCCATCAACTGCGACTTCTGCGGCAAGCACTACGAGTTCGATGCGGTCGACTGCGCCCAGCTGTTCGCAGCCGACCTGACTGCCGACGCGATCGCGCCGGCCTCCGATGTGAAGCACTAAAAGGTCCGCATGCGCGACACGCCCCGCTCCGCCTTCCCGCATTTTTGCGAGATCGCTACCCGCTGGATGGACAACGACGTCTACGGCCACGTCAACAACGTCCATTACTACAGCTACTTCGATACGGCGGTGAACCGCTTCCTGATCGAACGGGGCGTGCTCGACATCCGTGGCGGCAAGACGGTCGGTTTCGTGGTCGAGACCGGCTGTTCCTATTTCCGCTCGATCGCCTTCCCGGACACCGTCCACGTGGGCGTGCGCGTGGCCAGGCTGGGCAACTCCAGCGTGCGCTACGAGATCGGCCTGTACCGCAACGACGACGAGCTGCCGGCGGCGGCCGGGCATTTCGTGCATGTTTATGTGGATCGGGAGAGCAACCGGCCGGTGCCGATTCCGGAAGAAACCAGGGCACTGCTCGGCACGCTTTCCTAGGGCGGGCTCTGCGAGCCCACGCGAACGCATGCATATCCATTTGTTGTTGCATTGACACATACATAATCCCCATACTTGGCAGCAATCCATCACCAAGGAGCTGCCATGCCGTCCCTGCGCCACCTCATCCTGCCCGCCCTGCTCGCGGGCCTGTCCCTGTCTTCCCAGGCCGCCGTCCACCAGGTCGACGTCGGCACGCCGCTGCCGCGCTTCGACCTGCTCAAGCCCGGCACCCACCACTATCTCCGCTACGTCAGGACGCTGGACGGCGCCAACACGCCGGTGGACATCTGGGCGCGCGAAGTGCGTTTCGATGAGCGCGACGGCAAGCGGCAACTGCACATCGTGCAGCGCTGGGATGGCGCGGCCGCTGCACCGGCCTCGCCAGGCTATGTCAGGAAGCTCGACTCCTGGTTCGACACCGCCACCTTCCGTCCGCTGAGCCACGTGCGCGTCACCGAGAAGGAGGGCAAGAAGGTGGTCGAAGGCTTCCTGTTCGCGCCGGACCGCGTGAGCGGCATGCAGGACCTGGCCGAGAACACGCAAAAGGCGCTGTCGGTCGCATCGGGCGAGCCGACCTTCAACTTCGAGACCGACATCGAATTCCTGCAGGCGCTGCCGCTGGCCGAAGGCTATGAAGCCAGCATCAATTTCTACCATCCGGGCGGGCCGGCGCCGAAACGCTACAACTTCAAGGTGGCGGGCTCCGAGCGCATCGCCGGACCGGGCGGCCCGATCGACTGCTGGGTGGTGACGACCGATTACGGCACGCCCGGCGCCGATGCGAAGTTCTGGTTCGCCAAGGGCAGCCAGGTGATGGTGCGCCAGGAAAGCGCGCCGCGCGACGGCAAGGTGATGGTCAAGGCCCTGATCGACTAAGAACCAATCCCAGCAGGGAATGAGTCGTTGCTGACGCGCCTGACAAGCGGGTGCTGCGTTGCTCGTCGTTGCATGGCGCGCCATGCGGCCTCCTCGCGCCTTGCCCGCGCTTGCCATGCTTCGTCATCAACTTCGCCCTCCCTACTGGGATTGGTTCTAAGAACCAGAAAGCGCTGTGTCGGAATTCCCTGAATCAAGAACGTGATTCCGGACAAGTTGAGCAACATCAATTGGTTTGAATCAACAATGCGGTCCAATGGCGGCCAGTGTACGAACCCGTGCACACCGTGCCGGGACAATGTCGCTTTTTTACAAAGGCGGCATTGGCCCGGTCAGTCGAATCCGTCGTTTTGGAGATCAGGATGAACAAGGCAGCACTCAAGGACACTTCGCATATTTTGCTCTCGCAGACACCGTACGGCGCCGCCCCGCTGCCGCGCAAGGTCGTCGCCCGCTACCCGATCGCGACCATCGGCTCGCGCACCAGCCGCGGCGGCGAGGTGGTACTGGCATCGAACGACCAGGTCGCCGACGATTACCGCATCGCCTGCGTCGGCGACCGCGTACGCTACCCGGACGGCAGCGAAAGCGTGATCACCTCGGGCGCCGGCCACGCATCGACCTTCGCCAACCGCCCGATCGCCCTGGTCGGCAGCCATGTCGCCAACGGCGACCGCATCGTCACCCGCGCCCAGAGCATCGGCGAAATCGTCGTCCTGGAAGGTGAGCCGGTGCCCGGCCTGCTGGAACCCGGCTACGTGCCGCCGCTGGCGGGCAGCGCCGCCTGAGCATCCGGCGCCCGGGCTGCCGTCGCCGGAGCGGCGTCGGCGGCTCAGGCCGGATTCGCCTTTCTGCTGATCTCGGCAAAGGTGACGATGTCGAGTGCGCCGGAAAACTCGATCACGTCGCCGCCCTTCACGCGCTCCGGATCGATCCTGAGGACCTTGCAGTTGCCGATGGTGGCGTCGGCCACCGATTTGCCGTCGATGAGGATGTCGCCGCCGGCGTCGAGGAAGCAGGCTTTAATGGCGTCGTGCTTGTCGCGCTTGAGGTGACGCAGGCGCTGGTTGAAGTAGGAAATCTTCCCCAGCAGCGTATCGATCTGCTGAGAGGCCTTGCCGAGGTCGGCGTAGCGGATGCGCTGGCCGGCGCCGACGCGCAGCGAAAAATACAGGTACAGGGGCTTGGTGGTCGGCTCCCTGAACAGGATGCTTCCCTCCTCCGTATATGCGGCCTCCAGGTCGGGCGGCACGAAATAGCCGCCGCGGCGCACCGGCACCGTCACGTCCACCGAGCGGCTGACGATGGCCACGCCCCACTTCTTGGGCAGGTAGGCGTCCTGTTCGACGTCGGACATCGACGGATAGCGTGCCCGCACCAGCACGTCGACCAGCCGCGGTTCCGGCGGCTGGTAGGACTGCAGCAGCCGGAAGCTGTCGATGAAGGGACGGTAGGGCAGCTCGCCGAATTTCCTCGATTCCTTGATCGTGACCGTGAACGCGGGCTTGGCCTCGGCCTCGGGCGCGGGCGCTTGCGGGGATGGCTCATGCTCCTGGGCCGCGCCATGGGCGGCGCCCAGGCAGGCCAGGATGCCGCACACGAGACGGGGAAGTGTCCAGAGGGGGACGAAATGCAAAAGGTCTCCTAAGCAATTGGCTTAAAGGAAACTATTGTATTTTAGAATGATTTAAACGTCACTTATTGGCGACTTAAAAGCGGGCGGCTTAAAAGCCAGCTCTGTCACGGCATGTGCAGGTCGATCACCTTCATGATCGCCAGCGTGGTGTCGAGGCTCATCTCGCCTGCGCGCATGGCGTCCGCGAGCTGGGCGCGCGGCAGGCTGGCGGCGGCTGCAAGCAGCGGCAGGCCGTCGGAGTCGGCCACCTTGGCCAGCGCCGCACTCATGGCGTCGGCATCCCCGCTTTCGAAGGCGGCGGCCAGGCAGGCGGCGACGGATTCCAGTGTGTTCAGGGTGTCGGACATGGGTTCAGTCGTCGGGCGGCTTTTGCGGTTTGGCGCCCTTGGCGCCCTTGGGTTCGCGCGGCGGCGGCGGCGGGGTCATCATGACCGCCGGCTTCTCGTCCTTGCGCAGCACCTGCACGAAGATCTCGTTCTGCTTGATCATGCCGAGTTCGTAGCGGGCACGCTCTTCGACGGCTTCGGTGCCGTCCTTCAGGTCGCGTACTTCGGACTCGAGCTTGGCGTTGCGCGCCTTCAGCTGGTCGGTGCGGGCGCGGCTGGCGGCGAGTGTGCGTTCCAGCTCGCCGACGTCGAGCCAGCCCCCTTTTCCCAGCCAGAGCGGGTACTGAATCAGCAGCAGCAAAGCGGCAAGGGCAAGGGTAATAATGCGCATGGTGAGGATGATGTAAAAATTCGGAAGACAATCCGGCCGGCCTTTGGCCGTGCGGAATGGCTCCCGAATCTTCGGCTACTGCATGACCCGATTACTTCAGGTTGTAGAACGCGTCGCGGCCCGGGTAGCTGGCGATGTCGCCCAGGTCTTCCTCGATGCGCAGCAACTGGTTGTACTTGGCCATGCGGTCCGAACGCGACATCGAGCCGGTCTTGATCTGCAGGGCGTTCAGGCCAACCGCGATGTCGGCGATGGTCGAGTCTTCGGTCTCGCCCGAACGGTGCGAGATCACGGCGGTGTAGCCTGCGCGCTTGGCCATCTCGATGGCGGCGAAGGTCTCGGTCAGGGTGCCGATCTGGTTGATCTTGATGAGGATCGAGTTGGCGATGCCCTTCTGGATGCCCTCTTTCAGGATCTTGGTGTTGGTGACGTACAGGTCGTCGCCCACCAGCTGCACCTGCTTGCCCAGGCGGTCGGTCAGGATCTTCCAGCCGTCCCAGTCGCCTTCGGCCATCGCGTCCTCGATCGAGATGATCGGGTACTTGTCGCACCAGGTGGCCAGCATGTTGGTGAAGTCGGTTGCCGAAAGCTGCAGGCCGCCTTCGCCTTCCAGCACGTACTTGCCGTCCTTGTAGAACTCGCTGGCGGCGCAGTCCAGGCCGATCGCGATCTGGGTGCCGGCTTCGTAGCCGGCCTGCTCGATCGCCTGCATGATCAGCTTGATCGCTTCTTCATGGTTGGCGACCGACGGAGCGAAGCCGCCTTCGTCGCCGACGGCGGTGTTCAGGCCCTTCGAGTGCAGGATCTTCTTCAGGGTGTGGAACACCTCGGCGCCGTAGCGGACCGCTTCCTTGAAGGACGGGGCGCCCACCGGGATGATCATGAATTCCTGGATGTCCAGGTTGTTGTCGGCGTGGGCGCCGCCGTTGATGACGTTCATCATCGGCACCGGCATCTGCATCGCGCCCGAACCGCCGAAGTAGCGGTACAGCGGCAGGCCGGCTTCTTCGGCGGCTGCCTTGGCCACGGCCATGGAGACGGCCAGCATCGCGTTCGCGCCCAGGCGGCTCTTGTTCTCGGTGCCGTCCAGGTCGATCAGGGTGCGGTCCAGGAATGCCTGTTCGTTGGCGTCCAGGCCCATGATGGCTTCGCTGATCTCGGTGTTGATGTTCTCGCAGGCCTGCAGCACGCCCTTGCCGAAGTAACGCTTCGGATCGCCGTCACGCAGCTCGATCGCTTCGCGCGAACCGGTCGATGCGCCCGACGGCACGGCGGCGCGGCCCATCACGCCAGATTCCAGCAGCACATCGCACTCGACGGTCGGATTGCCGCGCGAGTCGATGATTTCGCGGCCGATGATATCAACGATAGCACTCATGGTTCTCAGTCTCCAGAAAGTAAAGAAATCGTTACCCGTCGTTCCCGCGGAGGCGGGAACCCAAGTTTGCAAGAGCAGTCGAGATGCAAGCAGAACCTGGCCCCCCGCCTTCGCGGGGGCGACGTAATTTATACGTGCGTGTTCTTAATACGTGCAGCAGCTTATTCGAAGTTGGATTCGATAAAGCCAGCTTTTTTAACGATACGATCGATCTCGACCAGGGTCGTCAGCAATTCCTTCATGCGTCCCAGCGGCACCGCATTCGGACCGTCCGACAGCGCGCAGGCCGGGTTCGGGTGGGTCTCCATGAACAGGCCCGACACGCCGGCGGCCACCGCGGCGCGCGCCAGCACCGGCACGTGCTCGCGCTGGCCGCCGGACGAGGTGCCCTGGCCGCCCGGCAGCTGCACCGAGTGGGTCGCGTCGAACACGATCGGGCAGTTCGATTCGCGCATGATGGCGAGCGAGCGCATGTCCGACACCAGGTTGTTGTAGCCGAACGAGACGCCGCGTTCGCAGGCCATGAACTGGTCCGGCAGGCCCACTTCCGCAGCCGCCGCGCGCGCCTTGTCGATCACGTTCTTCATGTCGCCCGGCGCCAGGAACTGGCCCTTCTTGATGTTGACCGGCTTGCCCGAACGCGCGACGGCGTTGATGAAGTCGGTCTGGCGGCACAGGAAGGCCGGGGTCTGCAGGACGTCGACCACGCTGGCCACCATCGGAATCTCTTCCTCGGTGTGGACGTCGGTCAGGACCGGCACGCCGATCTCCTTGCGCACGTCGGCCAGGATCTCCAGGCCCTTCTCCATGCCCGGACCGCGGAACGATTTACCGGACGAGCGGTTGGCCTTGTCGAACGACGATTTATAGATGTACGGGATACCCAGCGCGCTGGTGATTTCCTTGAGCTGGCCGGCGACGTCCATCGCCATCTGGCGCGATTCGATCACGCAGGTACCGGCAATCAGGAAGATCGGCTGGTCGAGGCCGACTTCGAATCCGCAAAGCTTCATGCCACTTCTCCTTGCACGGCCGGGGTGTTCGCGGCCTGTTTGTTGTCGGCCTGGTGGACCAGGGCCGCCTTGATGAACGAGGTGAACAGCGGGTGGCCGTTACGCGGGGTCGACTTGAATTCCGGGTGGAACTGCACGCCGATGTACCACGGGTGGTTTTCGCGCGAGAGTTCCATGATCTCCAGCAGGTCTTCGTTCGGCGTACGGGCCGACACCACCAGGCCGGCCGCTTCGATCTTCGGCAGGTAGTAGTTGTTGCCTTCGTAGCGGTGACGGTGGCGCTCGGTCACGACGTTGCCGTAGATCTCGGCGGCCAGCGTGCCCGGATTCACCGCGCAGGTCTGGGCGCCCAGGCGCATGGTGCCGCCCAGGTCCGAATTCACGTCGCGCTTCTCGACCTTGCCGTCGTGGTTCTGCCACTCGGTAATCAAGGCGACGACCGGCTGGTCGGTTTCCGGATCGAACTCGGTCGAGTTGGCGTTCGGCAGGCCGGCCACATGGCGCGCGTATTCGATCAGCGCAACCTGCATGCCCAGGCAGATGCCGAGGTAAGGGATCTTGTTCTCGCGGGCATAGCGCGCGGCCATGATCTTGCCTTCCACGCCGCGCTTGCCGAAGCCGCCCGGCACCAGGATGGCGTCGTACTTGGCCAGGTGGGCGCAGCCGGTGCTCTCGATCTCTTCCGAGTCGATGTACTCGATGTTGACGCGGCTCTCGGTGTGGATGCCGGCGTGGCGCAGCGCCTCGGTCAGCGATTTATAGGACTCGATCAGGTCGACGTACTTGCCGACCATGCCGATGGTCACTTCGTGCTTCGGGTTTTCCAGCGTGTGGATCAGCTTGGTCCACATCGACAGGTCGGCCGGCGGCGCATCGATGCCCAGCGCTTCCAGGATGATGTCGTCCAGGCCCTGGTCGCACAGCACCTGCGGCACCTTGTAGATGGTGTCGACGTCCCACACGGAAATGACGGCCTGCTCTTCGACGTTGGCGAACAGCGAGATCTTCGCACGCTCGTCGTCCGGGATGCGGCGGTCGGCGCGGCACAGCAGCGCGTTCGGCGAAATGCCGATCTCGCGCAGTTTCTGTACCGAGTGCTGGGTCGGCTTGGTCTTGAGTTCGCCGGCGGAGGCGATCCAGGGCACCAGGGTCAGGTGGACGAAGGCCGCGCCCTTGCGGCCCGAGCGCAGCGACAGCTGGCGCGCGGCTTCCAGGAAGGGCAGCGACTCGATGTCGCCGACGGTGCCGCCGATCTCGACCAGCGCCACGTCCACGCCTTCGGCGCCGCGGCGGATGAAGTCCTGGATCTCGTTGGTGATGTGCGGGATCACCTGCACGGTCTTGCCGAGATACTCGCCGCGGCGTTCCTTGCGGATCACCGATTCATAGATCTGGCCGGTGGTGAAGTTGTTCACCTTGCGCATGCGGGTGCTGATGAAGCGCTCGTAGTGGCCGAGGTCGAGGTCGGTCTCGGCGCCATCGTCGGTGACGAACACTTCGCCGTGCTGGGTCGGGCTCATCGTGCCCGGGTCCACGTTGATGTACGGGTCGAGCTTCAGGAGGGTGACTTTGAGACCGCGCGATTCGAGGATCGCGGCGAGGGAAGCGGCCGCGATCCCTTTACCCAGGGAAGACACGACGCCGCCAGTGACGAATACGAATTTGGTCATTGTGCAGAAGGTGCCGAACGGCACGCGCGGGAAATTGAAATTATACCTTAATCCTGCAAATACTTCTTCAATACAACTTGGCAACTTCGGTAAAACCACGCTGCAGCGTTCAACTTGCATCCAGCTCGTCGTTCCTGCGTGTTGCAAAGCAACATCAATACCGCCTGGTGAAAGCCTTTTGTAACCTTGTGGCAGGTAAAATTTCCGCCAATAAATAACCAAATCAAGGATTGCAGTGGATTTCTTTACTAACTTAAATATCGGCAAGCGCCTCGGCGCCGGGTTTTCCCTGGTGATCGGACTGGCTGTCCTGATCGCCGTTGCCGGCATCTGGCGCCTGAATACGGTCGCCGACGCGACCAACGCCATGATGGCGGCGCCGCTGGCCAAGGAGCGCATGATGTCGGAATGGCACACCCAGACCTTTGCTGCGGTGCGCCGGACGGCGGCGATCGTCAAGAGCAACGACCCCAGCCTGGTCGAGTTCTTCAAGGCCGATGGCGCCAAGACCGCCGGCCGTACGACCGAGCTGATCAAGCAGATCGAACCGCTGCTCGAAGGCGAGAAGGAACATGCCCTGTTCGATCACATCAACGCACTGCGCAAGGCTTATACGGCGGCAAAGGACAAGGCGATCAAGTTGCGCGGGGCCGGCGATGCCGATGGCGCGGACCGGATCCTGAACCAGGAATACGTGCCCGCCGCCGATGCGTATGAGGGCGCCCTGGCCGACCTGGTCAAGATGCAGCAGCAGCGCATCGATGCCATCGCCGCGGACATCAAGGCCGACAACCAGGGCGGCATCCGCATGATCGTCATCCTCACCGCGGTGGTGGTGGCGCTTGGCGCGATCTGTTCCTCGCTGCTCACCCGCGGCATCGTGCTGCCGATCCGCCAGGCGGTCGGCGTGGCCGAACTGGTTGCCGCCGGCGACCTGACCCAGCATATCGAAAGCCGCTCGAACGACGAGACCGGCGCCCTGCTGCGCGCCCTGCGCCACATGAACGACAGCCTGGTGGGCATCGTCAGCCAGGTCCGCGGCGGCACCGACACCATCGCCACCGCCTCGCGCGAGATCAGCGCCGGCAATCTCGACCTCTCGGCCCGCACCGAACAGCAGGCCGGCTCCCTGGAAGAAACGGCGGCCTCGATGGAAGAGCTGACCACCACCGTGCGCCGGAACGCCGACAACGCGCGCCAGGCCAACCACCTTGCGATCACGGCTTCCGAAGTCGCGACCCAGGGCGGCGCCGTGGTCGGCGAAGTCGTCACCACCATGGGCGAGATCAATGATTCGGCCAAGCGCATCGTCGACATCATCGGCGTCATCGACGGCATCGCCTTCCAGACCAATATCCTGGCGCTGAACGCGGCCGTGGAAGCGGCCCGCGCAGGCGAACAGGGCCGCGGTTTTGCGGTCGTGGCCTCGGAGGTGCGCAACCTGGCCCAGCGCTCGGCTGCGGCCGCCAGGGAAATCAAGGAACTGATCACGGCCTCGGTGGCCAAGGTCGACACCGGCGCCAGGCTGGTCGACCAGGCCGGTGCCACCATGGAACAGGTGGTGAGCAGCATCCGCCGCGTGACCGACATCATGGGCGAGATCACCAGCGCCAGCCAGGAACAGACCGGTGGCATCGAGCACGTCAACCAGGCCATCGGCCAGATGGACCAGGTGACCCAGCAAAACGCGGCCCTGGTCGAAGAAGCGGCGGCGGCGGCCGCCTCGATGCAGGACCAGGCCGCCAGGCTGGCCGAGGTGGTCAGCGTGTTCAGGCTGGAGCACGCACAGCGCAATACGGGGCCGGCGGCGTCAGCCAGGCGTCCGGCATTGACCGCCTGAGACCCTCCTCCGGCTTGACAGATTTTTATCGGCTGTTGGGCCGGCGCCGCACAATGTTGCAAAAATGTTCCCAAAAGCAACAGAGATTACTGCATCGAAAGTACAATCTTTTGTGAATATTCACTAAAGGTTTCGCTTTCGAGGACAGTCATGGGTTTTTTCAGTCAATTCAATATCGGTAAACGGCTCGCCATTGGCTTCTCGCTGACCCTGGCGATGGCCGTGCTGATCGCGGGCGTCGGCATGTCGCGCCTGACCAAGGTGGCCAACGAGTCCGCCGAGGTACTCACCGTCCCCCTGACCAAGGAGCGCCTGGTGGGCGAGTGGTATGTGCAGATCTTCGCCGCCGTGCGCCGCACCGCCGCCATCGTCAAGAGCAGCGATCCCTCGCTGGGCGACTACTTCAAGGAAGACGCGGCCGCCACCGGCAAGCGCGCGGCCGACCTGGTCAAGCAGATCGAACCGCTGATCGCCGCCGGCGAAGAAAAGGCGCTGTGGGACCGCATCGGCGAACTGCGCAAGGGCTATTCGGCGGCGCGCGATGCCGCGGTCAAGGCCAAGGCCGACCGCGACACCGAACTGGCAGCTCGGATCCTCGACGAGAAATTCTCCCCGACCGCCAAGGCTTACCAGGAAGCCGTGCAGCAGCTGGTGGCGATGCAGAACGCGCGCATCGATGCCGCCAAGGTCGACATCCAGGCCGGCGCCGGCGCCAGCGAACGCCTGATCACCGTGCTGTCCGTGTGCGCCGTCGCACTCGGCGCGATCAGCTCGATCCTGCTCACCCGCGGCATCGTCGGCCCGATCCGCGAAGCGGTGGAAGTGGCCGAGACGGTGGCTTCCGGCGACCTCACCCGCCACATCGAATCGAGCGCGAAGGACGAAACCGGCGCCCTGCTGCGCGCACTGCGCCACATGAACGACAGCCTGGTCGGCATCGTCAGCGAAGTCCGCGGCGGCACCTCGGCAATCCACGGCGCGGCCGGCGAAATCTCGGCCGGCAACCTCGACCTCTCCTCGCGCACCGAGCAGCAGGCCGCCGCGCTGGAAGAAACCGCGGCCTCGATGGCGCACCTGACCGACACCGTGCGCCAGAACGCGGACAACGCGCGCCAGGCCAACCAGCTGGCGATCAGCGCCTCCAGCGTCGCCACCAAGGGCGGCGACGTGGTCGGCCAGGTGATCCTGACCATGGGTTCGATCAACGAATCGTCGAAGAAGGTCGTCGACATCATCGGCGTCATCGACGGCATCGCCTTCCAGACCAATATCCTGGCCCTGAACGCGGCCGTGGAAGCGGCGCGCGCCGGCGAGCAGGGCCGCGGCTTTGCCGTGGTGGCGAGCGAAGTGCGCACCCTGGCCCAGCGTTCGGCGGCGGCGGCCAAGGAAATCAAGGCCCTGATCGACGACTCGGTCGGCAAGGTCGATGCCGGCGCAAGGCTGGTCGACCAGGCCGGCGACACGATGGGCCAGGTGGTGGACGCGATCCAGCGCGTCACCGACATCATGGCCGAAATCGCATCCGCCAGCCAGGAACAGACCGACGGCATCGAGCAGGTGAACCAGGCCATCACCCAGATGGACGAAACCACCCAGCAGAACGCGGCCCTGGTCGAGGAATCGGCGGCGGCCGCCGGCTCGCTGCAGGACCAGGCGGCCAAGCTGGCCCACGCCGTTGACGTGTTCAAGGTCGAGCGCCAGGCCGCGCCGTCGCGAATCGAACCGGCAGCCAGCCTGCCCGCCGTGCGCCCGCAGCCGGCGCCGAAGCCGGCGCGCGCCGCAGCCGCCAAACGCCCTGCCGCCAGCGCCACCGTCGGCGACGGCTGGGAAGAGTTCTGATTCCTAGGGTGGGCACAGGGTGTCCACCCTACTTCGATCTCTGGACCGTGCGCCTCCGAACGGAGTTTGTCCCGACTCGGGTTATCCTTGCGCTTCCAGATCAAGGAGGTGGAGATGTCCTACGAGGAAAGAGACGACTACGGCATGTACAAGAACAAGCACGGCAAGGGACCGGGCCCGGAAATGATGGGCGCGAATACCCTGATCGGCGACCATGTCCATAACCTGCAGAACGAGCACCTGGGCGTCATCAAGGAGTTCATGGTCGACATGCGCAGCGGTGCCATCGCCTACGCGGTGATGTCCACCGGCCGCTTCCTGGGCCTGGGCGAAAAACTGTTCGCGGTGCCCTGGCAGGCCCTCACGCTCGATACGCGGCACAAGCGCTTCACGATGGACATTCCAAAAGAGCGCATCGAGAACGCGCCCGGATTCGATACCGACCACTGGCCGGACATGGCCGACCTCGAATGGGTCGGCGCGGTGCATGACTACTTCGGTACGCAGCCGGTGGAAACCGGCGCATAAAAACGTCGCATGAAAAACGTCATCCCCGCGAAGGCGGGGACGACGGATCAAACGCTAACGGTGCTGACGATTACTTCTTCGGCGCCATCAGATCCAGCAGAATCGCAGTCTCGGCCTTGATGGTATTCACCACGGTCGGCTTGAAGTCCGGCGCCCATTGCGGCGAGTGGGTGCCCGGCAGCGGTTCGCCGGCCTTCCTGGCGGCTTCCAGGCGCTTGCCATCGACCGCGCCGACGTGCAGCAGGATCGCCTTCACGCCCGGCTGCAGGCCGTACTGCGAGAAGTCTTCCGAGGTCATCTTGGCCGGCATCTCCTTCACGAACTCGGGGCCGACGGCGCCCTGCACCACCTTCACCATGCGGCCGATCAGCTCCGGATCGTTGTAGACCGAATCGGTGCCCGGCTCGACTACCACCAGCGGCTCCTTCGGCGCGCCGGCGGCCATGGCTTCGCCCTTGGCTTCGCGCGCGATGCTCGCCAGGATGCGCTTGCGCACTTCCGGCTTGAAGGTACGCACCGACAGCTGCAGCTTGACCTGGTCCGGAATGATGTTGGCCACGGTGCCGCCGTGGATGCTGCCCACGGTGATGACGGCCGGATCGATCGGGTTGTTCTCGCGCGAGACCAGGGTCTGCAGCGCCATCACGATGCGCGCGGCGATCACGATCGGGTCGCGCGCCTCGTGCGGCACGGCGCCATGGCCGCCCTGGCCATTGACGGTGATGGTGACCACGTCCGACGAAGCACGGAACGGGCCGGCGTGGTACATGATCGTACCCGACGGCATGGTGGCGTCGTCGTGGAAGGACAGTGCGTAGTCAGGCTTCGGGAAGCGCTTGAACAGGCCGTCCTTCAGCATCGCTTCGGCGCCGTGCACGGTTTCTTCCGACGGCTGGCCGATCAGCATCAGGGTGCCGCTCCAGGCCTTGCGGTTTTCCGCCATCAGCTTGGCGGTGCCGTACCAGGCCGACATGTGCAGGTCGTGGCCGCAGGCGTGGGCCAGGGCGACGGTCTCGCCGGCGGCGTTCTTGGTGGTCGCCTTGCTGGCGAACGGCAGGCCGGTCTTTTCCTGGACCGGCAGCGCGTCCATTTCGGTGCGCAGCATCACGGTCGGGCCGGGGCCGTTCCTCAGGATCGCCACCACGCCGGTGCCGCCGACGCCGGTGGTGACCTCGAAGCCCAGGTCCTTGGCCAGCTTGGCCAGCTTGGCGGCGGTCTGGTGTTCGGCGAAGCCGATTTCCGGGTTGCGGTGCAGGTCCTGGTACAGGCTTTCGATCGCCGGGTAGTTGGCGTTCAGCTGTTCCGCGAACGGTGCGGGCAGCGTTGCGGCGCCGGCGCTGCCGCCGATGAGTCCGGCCAGGAACAGGGTGTTACGGAGGATGCTGGATGACTTCATTGCGTATTTACTCTTTGCGTGATGAGACAAAAAAAGCGGCGGACGAGCCCGGCCTTCTTTTTTACGCTAACAGATCATTCAGGATGTAACAATGTTCAATTTAACAATCCCACGGGTAAAGTGTCGGATATTCCCTACAAAATGTTGCAAAAATTTTTCCATAAAGAATTTTTTCATTCCTGAAAGAAATTTCCGTCAGTACAATTCAGTCTTCTCCGGCCCAGCCCCCAAGACACGTGTCCACGCTCCAGTTCGAGCTGCTTCCTTCACGCGTGGCCGGCCGCAATTCGTACAAAGGAATATCGATGGGATTCGTTGCAAACATCAAGATCGGCAAACGCCTTGGACTCGGCTTTGCCGTCATTCTCGCGATGACGGTGGTCATTTCCGCCGTCGGCGCCTGGCGCATGGCCCAGGTGGCCGACGCGACCAAGAACATGATGGCCGTGCCGCTGGCCAAGGAACGTTTGATTACCGACTGGTACACGCTGAACTTCGCGTCGATCCGCCGTACCGCGGCCATCGCCAAGAGCTCCGATCCGTCGCTGGGCGCCTACTTCAAGGAAGACTCGGCCGCCTCGGTGAAGAAAGCCGCCGAGCTGCTCAAGCAGATCGAGCCGCTGATCGCCGCCAGCGGTCCGGAAAAGGAGCTGTTCGCGAAGATCCTGGAACAGCGCAAGGTGTACAGCGCCTCGCGCGACGGCACCGTCAAGGCCAAGGCCGACGGCAACGCGGAAGAAGCGGCACGCATCCTCGACAAGGAATTCACCCCGGCGGCGCAGAAGTACCAGGACCTGCTGCTGCAACTGGTCACCATGCAGCGTAACAGCATGGACGCCACCGCCAGCGGCATCGACGGCAATGCCGACAAGGCCACCTGGCTGATCATGATCCTGTGCGGCTGCGCGGTGCTGCTGGGCGGCGTGATCTCCTGGGTGCTCACCCGCGGCATCGTGCTGCCGATCCGCCAGGCGGTCGGCGTGGCCGAAACCGTGGCAAGCGGCGACCTGACCCACGACATCGTGGCCAACACCAAGGACGAAACCGGCGCCCTGCTGCGCGCCCTGCGCCACATGAACGACAGCCTGGTGGGCATCGTCGGCCAGGTCCGCGGCGGCACCGACACCATCGCCACCGCTTCGCGCGAGATCAGCGCCGGCAACCTCGATCTCTCCTCGCGCACCGAGCAGCAGGCGGGCGCGCTGGAAGAGACGGCGGCCTCGATGGAAGAGCTGACCACCACCGTGCGCCAGAACGCCGACAACGCACGCCAGGCCAACCAGCTCGCCATCGCCGCCTCCCAGGTGGCGACCCAGGGCGGCGCCGTGGTCGGCGAAGTCGTTACCACCATGGGCGAGATCAACGATTCGGCCAACAAGATCGTCGACATCATCAGCGTCATCGACGGCATCGCCTTCCAGACCAATATCCTGGCGCTGAACGCGGCCGTGGAAGCGGCCCGCGCCGGCGAACAGGGCCGCGGCTTCGCGGTCGTGGCGGGCGAAGTGCGCACCCTGGCCCAGCGCTCGGCTGCGGCCGCCAAGGAAATCAAGGAACTGATCACGGCCTCGGTGGCCAAGGTCGACACCGGCGCCAGGCTGGTCGACCAGGCCGGCGCCACCATGGAACAGGTGGTGACCAGCATCCGCCGCGTGACCGACATCATGGGCGAGATCACCAGCGCCAGCCAGGAACAGACCGGCGGTATCGAACAGGTCAACCAGGCCATCGGCCAGATGGACCAGGTGACCCAGCAAAACGCGGCCCTGGTCGAAGAAGCGGCGGCCGCCGCCGCCTCGATGCAGGACCAGGCCGCCAAGCTGGCCGAAGTGGTCAGCGTGTTCAAGCTGGATCGCTCGCACGACTTCGGCGCGGTGGCTGCGGCGCCGGTCAAGGCCGTGCCGGCGCGGCCGGCCCTGCCGCGCGCAAGCACCCAGGTGGTGAAGGCTGCGTCCGCCAGACCGGCGAGGACGTCGAAGCAGGCGGTTGAGGCGGATTGGGAAGAGTTTTAAGCGTTAGCTTGTAAACGTCGCCCCCGCGAAGGCGGGGGTCCAGGTTCTGCCGGCGCAGTCGAAACGCGAACAAACTTGGGTCCCCGCCTTCGCGGGGACGACGGTGGAGTTTCGCGGGAATGACGGCTACACGCTAACAAAAATCCCGGCTGCGCGTATCCAGATTCCCCAGCAGGTGCGACATATCCACCAGCCGCTTGGCTACCAGGTGGCGTACCTCCCCTTCCCTCTGCCAGATCCCGTACACGCCCAGCAGGTGCGCATTCAGCACCTCGCGGCGCTGCCGTTCGACCAGGCTGGCCCACACGATCACGTTCACGTTTCCGGTCTCGTCCTCGATGGTTAGGAAGAGCACGCCCTTGGCCGTGCCCGGGCGCTGGCGCACGGTGACGATGCCGCAGGCGCGCGCCAGCTGGCCGTTGGCGAAGTCCATCAGCACCTCGGCCGGCAGGAAGCGCTTCGCCAGTAATTGCGGCCGCAGCAGCGCGAGCGGATGGCGGCCCAGCGTGAGTCCCTGGGCGCGGTAGTCGCCGACGATCTCCTGTCCCTCGCTGGGCGCCGCCAGCACCGGCACGTCTTCTTCCAGCGAGGCGGGTCGCAGCAGGTCCTTGTCCGGCACCGACCCCACCGCCTGCCACAGGGCCTGGCGCCGGTGTCCGGCCAGCGCCTGCAGCGCATTCCCGCCGGCCAGCACCTGCAGGTCGCCGCGGTCCAGGTTCGCGCGCCGCGCCAGGTCGGCCGTGTCAAGGAAGGGGCGGATCGCGCGCGCCAGCTCGATGCGCTCGGCCGCCTCCTTGCCCATTCCCCTCAGCAGGTGCAGGCCGAGGCGCACCGCCGGCTGGGTGGACGAGGCCTCGCCCCTTTCTTCCAGCGCCGACTCCCAGCCGCTGACGGCGACGTCCACCGGGCGCACCTCGATGCCGTGGCGGCGCGCGTCCTGCACCAGCTGCGAGGGACTGTAGAAGCCCATCGGCTGGCTGTTCAACAAGGCGCACAGGAAGGCCGCCGGCTCGTGGCACTTCAGCCAGGAGCTGGCATAGGCCAGCAGCGCGAAGCTGGCGGCGTGCGACTCCGGGAAGCCGTATTCGCCGAAGCCCTGGATCTGGCTGAAGATCTGCTCGGCGAACGTCAGGTCGTAGCCGCGCTTCAGCATGCCGCCGACGATGCGCTCGTAATACTTCTCGAGCCCTCCCTTGCGCTTCCAGGCCGCCATCGCGCGGCGCAGCTGGTCGGCTTCGCCGGGCGTGAAGCCGGCCGCCAGGATCGCCACCTGCATCACCTGCTCCTGGAAGATCGGCACGCCCAGCGTGCGCTCCAGCGCCACCTTCATTTGCGGACTCGGGTAAGTCACCAGCGACGGATCCTCGCGCCGCTTCAGGTAGGGGTGCACCATGCCGCCCTGGATCGGCCCCGGACGCACGATGGCCACCTGGATCACCAGGTCGTAGAACTGCCGCGGCTTCATCCGCGGCAGCATGCTCATCTGGGCACGCGACTCGATCTGGAATACGCCCACGGTATCGGCCGCGCGGATCATGCGGTAGGTGGCCGGGTCGTCGTGCGGGATGTCCTGCAGTTCGAACACCATGCCGTGGCGCCGGCCGACCAGCTCCAGGCAGCGTCTCAGCATCGACAGCATGCCCAGCGCCAGCACGTCGACTTTCATCAGGCCCAGCTCCTCGAGGTCGTCCTTGTCCCACTGGATCACGCTGCGCTCCGCCATCGTCGCATTCTCGATCGGCACCAGGCGCGAGAGCTTCCCGCGCGCCATCACGAAGCCGCCCGGGTGCTGCGAGAGATGCCGCGGAAATCCGAGCAGGCGCTGGGCCAGCGAAGCCCACTGCTGCGACAGCGTCGCTTCCGGATCGAGGCCGCTCTCGGCCAGGCGGTTCAGCAGGTCCGCCTTGCCGTCGAACCAGTGGTGCTGCTTGCAGACCTTCTCGATGATGGCGAGGTCGATGCCGAGCGCCCGCCCGCTGTCGCGCAGCGCGCTTTTCGGACGGTAGCTGATCACCACCGCCGCCAGCGCGGCACGGGTGCGCCCGTATTTCTGGTAGATGTACTGGATGACTTCTTCGCGGCGCTGGTGTTCGAAGTCGACGTCGATGTCGGGCGGCTCGTTGCGCTCCTTCGAGATGAAGCGTTCGAACAGCAGGCTGGCCCGCGCCGGGTCGACCTCGGTGATGCCGAGGCAGTAGCAGACCGCCGAATTGGCGGCCGAACCGCGGCCCTGGCAGAGGATGTGCCGGGAGCGAGCGAAGCGCACGATGTCGTACACGGTCAGGAAGTAGTGCTCGTAGCGCATCTCGGAGATCAGCTGCAGCTCGTGCTCGATCTGGGCCTGCACCCTGGCCGGGATGCCGTCGCGGAAGCGCCGGTGCGCGCCGATCCAGG
Source organism: Massilia sp. 2TAF26 (assembly GCF_052115005.1). Lineage (NCBI taxonomy): Bacteria > Pseudomonadati > Pseudomonadota > Betaproteobacteria > Burkholderiales > Oxalobacteraceae > Massilia > Massilia sp. 2TAF26. The sequence goes on along the minus strand of NZ_JBFRFV010000020.1, from coordinate 35,678 downwards.
TTTCGCTGCGCAGGTAGCTGGTGGCCGTGTGGCCGGGCGGGACCACTTCGTCCGGGTATTCGTAGCGCAGCTCCTCCAGCGAGAAGGTGCACAGGCCGGCGATGCGCAGGGTTTCCTGCAGCGCCGCGCGCGGATAGATGTTGGCGAGGCGTACCCGCGAACGCAGGTGCTGCTCGGCGTTCTGGGCCAGCTGGTAGCCGCATTCGGCAACCGGCTTGCCGATCCGCGTCGCGGTAAGTAGATCCTGCAAGGGCTTGCGGGAACGTACGTGCATCACCACGTGGCCGACGGCGACGATCGGCAGGCCGTGCTGCCAGCCGACTTCCTCGACGGTGGCGCGGTGGGCGTCGTCGAAGGCGCGGTGCAGCAGGTTCAGGCCGATCCAGGCGCGGCCCGGAAAGGTCAGCGCCATCCAGGCCGCCTGGGCGTGCAGGCGGTCGACGCCTTGCTGGTCGTGGCCCGGATAGGCCGGCAGCAGGATCGCCAGGCAGTCCGGCATGCCGTTTTCCAGGTCGGCGGGATGCAGCAGGTAAGTTCCTTTCCCGCTGCGGGTGCGCCCGAGCGTGATCAGTTCCGACAGGTTGCCGTAGCCGTTGCGGTTCCGGGCCAGCAAAATGAGGGACAGCGCATCGGCGCCGTCCGCGTGCTTCAGGTGGAAATGGGCGCCGATGATGAGCGGCAGTTTTGCGCCCTTCGCCTCCGCATGCGCGCGCACCACGCCGGCCAGCGAGCACTCGTCGGTGATGGCCAGCGCCGCATAGCCCAGCTGCACGGCGCGCGCCACCAGTTCTTCCGCGTGCGATGCGCCCTGCAGGAAGGAGAAGTTCGACAGGCAGAACAGCTCCGCATACTGGGGCAGGCCAAGGTGCAGGCCAAATTGGGAAGATGGCTCGGATGGCATCGTGTGTCTGGGCAAATAGATCTACAATGGTCTTGGAAAAAGACAATACTGTATAAAAACACAGTATAACTGACGACTTCAGCATTTGCGAACATGCACGTACACGAATTGATTTGCTTCGGGGCCCACCCCGGCGACGGCAACCCGGCGCTGGTGATCGAAGACGACGGCATGGCCCCGGCCGCACGCCAGGCCTTTGCCGCCGCGCGCAACACCACCTGCGTCTTCCTGTCCCGGGACCGGGAGGTCGACTACTTCTATCCGCACATGCGCAGTCCGCTCTGCCTGCATGCGACACTGGCGGTGGCCGCCGTCCTGCTCGAACGCGAGCAGGACGCGCAGGCGATCACCGTGCGCACCGCCATGAAGGGCCAGGCACTGGAACTGTCGCGCGAGGACGGGCGCTATTTCGTGAAGCTGGCGCCGCAGACGGTGCCGCAGGCCGCCATCGGCGGCGACGGGATCGCGGCCCTGCTGAACGCACCCGGCCTGGTCCTGGCCTCGCGGCCGCGGGTGGCCTCGGTCGGCAGCCCCAAGCTGCTGGTCGAAGTGGAGGATGCGGACACGCTGTACGGCCTGGCGCCCGACCTGGCCGGCATCGCGGCCTGGGGCAAGGCGAACGGCGTGAACGGCCTGTATGTCTACTGCCGCTTGGAGGAAGGCGTTTATGAAGGCCGCAATTTCAACCACCTCGATGCGGCGCTGGAAGACAGCGCGACCGGGGTCGCGGCCGGCGCGCTGGCCGCGGCGCTGGGGCATGGCCTGGTGCTGCGCCAGGGCCGGGCGACGGGACGGGATTGCCTGATCCAGGCGCGGGTCGAGGATGGGGCCATCCTGGTCGGCGGAGCGGCCGAGGGCTAGCATGCATCCGGCCATCAGGTTCATCTCGCTTGCCGCCCTGCTCGCCCTGGGTGCCTGCGCCTCGAAGACGGTGTCGCGGATGGGCAGCGCCGCCGCCGCCCCGCTCAACGATCTCGGCATCACGAAACAGGATGTGCCGGCCGTGCTCGAGAAAGCCAAGGAAAATCCCTACCGGCCGCCGGAGAACCGCAGCTGCACCGCCATCGCGCGCGAGATCCGCGAACTCGACGAGGCGCTCGGTCCCGACTACGATGCGCCGCCCTCGGCAAAAGACGAGGACACTTTCATGAACAAGGCGTCCGACGTGGCGGAGGACCAGGCCGTCGGCGCGGTCCAGCGGACCGCCGAAGGCCTGATCCCCTTCCGCAGCTGGGTGCGCAAGCTCAGCGGCGCCGAGCGGCATTCGAAGCACGTGTCCGCCTGCATCACGGCAGGGTCGGTGCGCCGCGCCTACCTGAAAGGCCTGGCCGCCTCGCAGCGCTGCGCCTTCATGCGCAGGCCGGCGCCTTCGCCCGCTTCGGCTTCGTCTTCGTCTTCGCCGACGCATTGAGCGCGGCCGCGGCGCGGATCAGCGCCTTGAAGGCCTCGGCATCGACCTCCTCGCCTTCGCGGATGTCGATCGCGCGCCGCGCATTGCCGTCCAGGCTGGAATTGAACAGCTTCGCGGGATCGTCCAGCGAGGCCCCCTTCAGGAAGGTCAGCTTCACCCAGGACTTGTAGGACTCGCCGGTGCAGAGAATGCCGCCGTGTTCCCAGACCGGCGTGCCCATCCACTTCCAGCTCTCCACCACATCGGGGATGGCTTCGTGGATCAGCGCGCGCATCCGCGCCAGGGTGGCGCCGCGCCAGTCCCGCAGGCTGGCGATGCGTCCGTCGATCAGTACGGAGGCCTCGCTCATGCCGCCGCTCCCAGCCCCGCCAGCACCTGGTCGAGCGACGCGAAGAACTTGTTCCAGCCGTACCGGGCGCCGTGGTAGGCCTGGTCCTGGTCCGGACGGAAGCCGCTCTGTTCCATGCGCAGGCGGGTGCCGGCGCCGCTGGGCGTGAGGGTCCAGGTGACCACGCTGTCCAGGCCCATCGCGGCCCAGGTATAGGACAGGCTGCGCTGCGCTTCGATCTCGAGCACTTGGCAGTCGACCGAGCCCCAGTCGCCGTGCAGGCTGAAGCGGTGGTTCGCGGCCGGCACGAAGTCGTTCTTCATCAGCCAGGCCTCGATCAGGTGCGGCTGGGTGAGCGCGCGCCAGATCTTCTCGGGCGCATGCGCGAACTCGCGTTCGACGGTGACGGTGCGGAGTTCAGGAGCAAGCTGCGGCGAAGCATTCATCATTGGTCCATCCTTTTCAAAAGGTCATCGAGGTCATCGAACCGGTCTTCCCAGAACCGGGACATCTGCTGCGTCCAGTCGACCAGCGGGGCGAGCGCTTTCAACCGGGCGGAATAATGGGTCTGGCGTCCCTCGTGCCGGTCGCTGACGAGTCCGGCCTGCTTGAGGATGCCGAGGTGCTTCGACACGGCCGGCTGCGAGATCCCGGCCTGGGCCGTCAAGGCCCCGACGGTCTGCTCCCCTTCGCGGCACAGCCGTTCGAACAGGGCCCGGCGGGTGGGGTCGGCGAGGGTCCTGAAAATGGCGTCGGGGGTGTCGGGTGTCTGTTCCATCTGAATTCATAACTGCATGGTTATGGATTAAGTATAACCACGCGGTTATGAATAGGTCAAGCGGAACTAAAGCCATGTCTGCCAACTCTGCTAACAAGGGACGATGGACAAGGAGGAGCTCACGATGAACGGATCCGGAAAACTCGCCGGCAAGCGGATTGCCGTGCTGGCGGCGGACGGTGTCGAACAGGCGGAACTCGATGCCGCGCTGATGGCGCTGAAGAACGCGGGCGCGCAATCCGCACTGGTGGCCCTGCGCGCCGGCCGGATCCGCGGCATGAACGGGCACCAGCCCGCCGAGCTGGTGCGGGTCGACCGGACCATCGACGCGGTCCGCGCGGACGACTACGACGGCCTGCTGATTCCCGGTGGCTACATCGCGCCCGACCTGCTGCGCCAATCTCTCTCCGCGCGCGAGTTCGTGCGCGCCTTCGATGCCGCCGGCAAGCCGATCGCGGCGATGTCGCACGCGGCCCTGCTGCTGGTCTCCTGCGGGCTGGCGGCCGGGCGCACCCTGACCTCCTGGCCGGGCGTGCGCGACGACCTGGTGAATGCCGGCGCCATCTGGCGCAACCAGCAGGCCGTGCGCGACGGCCGCCTCCTGACGAGCCGGACGCCGCAGGACGCGATCGCCTTCGCCCATGAGCTGGCGCCCTTCCTGGCCGGCGAGGCCGCGCCCGTTCCTATCGCCACGCCCACCGATTCCGATCCGCCCCAGCAGGCGCCGTCCGAACTGCCCGACCAGTCGCTGCGCTGGCTGGCCGCGCCCTCGCTCGGCGCCATGCTGAGCCTGGCGATCGTCGGCGTCGGCGTGGTCGCCGCCAACCGCAGCCTGCGCAAGCGCGAAGCCCGCGAAGCGGCGTCCGTGCCGCCCTCGCCCCCGGCCGGCCCGGACGGCTGAGACCCGGCCGCGGATTGCCGTCACGCGCTTCTGGAGCAGGCACCGTCCTTCATGATATCTTCGCAAAAGCTGGCTAGCCCATCCATCGGAGCTGGCCCGCCTCTCCAGGAGCGTGTTCATGCGGGTCGTGCGCGTCATCGTGCTTGCCGTGCTGTGTCTTCCAGGCCTCGTTTGCGCGGCGCCGGTTCGTGTCGTGCTGGACGAAAACTATCCCCCCTTCGTCCACCGCAATCCCGACGGCTCGCTGGAAGGTTACACGGTCGACCTGTGGCGCCTGTGGGAGCGCAAGACCGGCAGGAAGGCCGAGCTGGTCGCCGTCAACTGGGCCCAGGCCCAGCCGATGCTGGAAGCCGGCCGCGCCGACGTGATCGACACCATCTTCCGCACCGACGCCCGCACCGCCACCCTCGACTTCTCGAAGGCCTACGCGACGGTCGCCACCGCCATCTACGCCGACGCCTCGATCGGCGGCATCCACGACATCGCCAGCCTCAAGGGTTTCGAGGTGGGAGTACAGGCCAACGACGCCTGCGCCGAGGAGCTGCTGCGCGAGGGCGTCACCGGCGTGCGGATCTACCCGACCTACCGGGCCCTGGTCGACGCCGCCGCCCGCCAGTCGATCAAGCTGCTGTGCATGGACGAATACTCGGCCGACTACCGGCTCTACCAGCTCGGCCTGCAGCGCCAGTACGTGAGGGCCTTCGAGGTCAGGCGCAACGGCCTGCGGCGCGCCGTCAGGAAGGGCGACGGCGCCACCCTCGCCATGGTCGAAGACGGCATGGCGAAGATCACGCCGGCCGAACTCGGCGCCCTGCACGACAAGTGGATGGGCAAGCCCCTGCCCTTCATGCGCATCGCCGAACGGCTGCTGGCGGCCCTGCTGGCGCTGGGCGTGCTGGTGCTGATGCTGGGCTTCTGGCTGCGCTCGGTGCGCAAGGCGGTGCGCGTCCGCACCGCCGAACTCGAACGCGAGAAGGCACTGCTGCGCACCCTGGTCGAGAGCAGTCCCGACGTGATCTGGCTGAAGGACCAGGCCGGCACCTACCTGGCCTGCAATGCGCGTTTCGAAGAATTGGTGGGCAAGCCGCGCGAGGAGGTCATCGGCAGGCGCGACGAGGACCTGTTCCCGCCGGCCTCGGCCGAATACATGCGCAGCACCGACCTCGCCTCCCTCGATTACGGCAAGCCGCTCGCCCACGACACCCACGTGACCTCGGCGAAGGATGCGAAAGAACATACCTACGAAACCATCAAGACCCCCATCGTCGAGGCGGACGGCAAGGTCCTGGGCGTACTGGGCTTCGCGCGCGACGTGACCATGCGCATCGAACACGAACGCACCATCCGCCGGCAGGAACGCCTGCTCACGGAGATGAGTTCCCTGGCCCGGATCGGCGCCTGGGAGCTCGAACCGGCGACCGGCCACCTGGAATGGACCGACGAGGTGATCCGCATCTACGAGCTGCCCGCCGGCCGCCCGGTGACGCTCGAAGCCTGCCTGGCCTGCTGCGTCGTGGACGACCGGATCCAGGCCGAGCGCGCGCTCGCCGAGGCCGAGACCGAGGGCAAGCCTTTCGACCTGGAGCTGCGGATCGTCACCCCCGCCGGCACCCGCAAATGGATACGCGTGCTGTGCAGTCCGATCACGGCGGACGGCCGCACGATCCTGAGCGGCACCGTGCAGGACGTGACCCACCAGCGCGACCTCGAAGAATCGATGCGCATGGCGAACCTGATCTACCAGACCAGTTCGGAAGCGGTGCTGGTCACCGACGAAGCCAACCGCATCGTCGACGCCAACCCGGCCTTCACGCAGCAGACCGGCTACACGCTGGACGAGGTGGCCGGCCGCGAACCCCAGCTGTTCGAGTCGAGCATGCACGACCAGGACTTCTATGCCTGCCTGCGCGGGACCCTGGCCGCCCGCGACCACTGGCAGGGCGAGATCCAGGACCGCAACAAGGACGGCAGCGTCACGCCGAAGTTCGTCAACATCCGCGTGATCCGCCATCCGGACGGCCGCATCTACCGCCATGTGATCCAGTTCCGGGACATCGGCGAGCAGAAGCAGAAGGATGAAGTCATCTGGCGCCAGACCAACTTCGATCCGTTGACCGGCCTGCCGAACCGGCGCCTCTTCCTCGACCGCCTGGGGCAAGAGATGCGCAAGGCCCAGGGCGCCGGGCAGCGGCTGGGCGTGCTGCTGCTCGACATCGACCGCTTCAAGGACATCAACGACGCCTACGGCTATGCCAGGGGCGACGAGGCCCTGATCCAGCTGACCCGGCGCATGGTGCGCCGCGTCCCGGCCGACGCCGGCATCGCGCGCCTGGGCGGCGGCATGTTCGCCATCGCGCTCGGCCAGGGCGACCAGCAGCTGCACCTCGAGACCGTCGCCGGCGCCCTGATCGACGCGGTGGCGGCGCCGCTCGGCCTCGGCAGCGACGAACTGGCCTACCTGTCGGCCAGCATCGGCATCAGCGTCTATCCCGACGACGCCTGCGACCCCTCCACCCTGCTGGCGAATGCCGAGCACGCGATGTACCTGGCCAAGCGCGCCGGGCGCGGCCACTTCCAGTATTTCACCGCCTCCCTGCAGCAGCAGGCCTCCTTCAAGCTCAGGCTGACCAACGAGCTGCGCATGGCGCTGGCGCGGCGCCAGCTGCACGTGCACTACCAGCCCATCGTCGAGACCACCACCGGGCGCGTGCGCAAGGCCGAGGCCCTGCTGCGCTGGGAGCATCCGGAGTTCGGCGCGGTCAGCCCGGCCACCTTCATCCCGCTGGCCGAGGAGACCGGCCTGATCGGCGAGATCGGCGACTGGGTGCTGGGCGAAGCCATCGCCGACATCGAGCGCTGGCGCCGGAAATACGATTGCACGATCGAGCTGAGCGTGAACATCTCGCCGCTGCAGTTCGAGCGCCAGGGTCCGCTGCCATGGCTGGAGCGCATCCTGCGGTCCGAGCTGCCGTCCTGTATTACCGTGGAGATCACCGAAGGGGTGCTGGTGAGCGACACCGGCCAGGTCTCGCGCTGCCTGGGCGCCCTGCACGAGGCCGGCGCCAGGGTCTCGATCGACGATTTCGGCACCGGCTTTTCCTCGCTCGCCTACCTGAAGCATTTCGACGTCGACTACCTGAAGATCGACAAATCCTTCATCGACCAGCTGGCCGACGACGACGGCGACAAGGCGCTGACGGAGGCCATCGTCGGCCTCGCCCACCGCCTCGGCATCGAAGTGATCGCCGAGGGCGTCGAGACCGGCGTCCAGCGCGACCTGCTGGCCGCCTTCGGCTGCGACTACATCCAGGGCTGGTTCCATGCGAAAGCCCTGCCGCGCGAGGCCTTCGAAGACTACCTGGAACGGCATATGGCGTTATCATAAGAGTATGAACCCACCTGCCAGCCAATACACCCTCCAGCAAAAAGTCTTCCTTTCCCTCCTGGCCGTCGTCACCATCGGCTTCGTCTGGATCCTGACGCCCTATTCGGGCGCGGTGTTCTGGGGCGTGGTACTGGCGATCCTGTTCATTCCCCTGTACCGCCGCCTGTTGCGCGCCACCGGCCAGAAAGCCAACCTGGCCGCCCTGCTCACGCTGGGTTCGATCGTGGTGATGGTGATCATCCCGGTGGCCCTGATCAGCGCCTCGCTGGTCCAGCAGGCGGTCGGGCTGTACAACATGATCAGTACCGGCCACATCGACTTCGGCACCTACTTCCGCCAGATCATCGGCGTGCTGCCCGACTGGTTGACCGGCCTGCTGGAACGCTTCGACCTCACCAACCTGGCCACCATCCAGGAAAAGCTGTCGAGCGTCGCCGCCCAGGCCAGCCAGATCGCGGCCAAGTACACGCTCAACTTCGCCAGCAATACCCTCGACTTCCTGGTCAGCCTGACCATCATGCTCTACCTGCTGTTCTTCCTGCTGCGCGACGGCCATTCACTGGCGGGCCGCATCAGGACCGCGGTGCCGCTGAGCCGCAAGTACAAGCAGCGCCTGTTCACCCATTTCACCACCGTGATCCGCGCCACCGTCAAGGGCAATGTGCTGGTCGCGATGGCGCAGGGCGCGCTGGGCGGCCTGATCTTCTGGATCCTGCACGTGCAGGCGCCATTGCTGTGGGCCGTGGTGATGGCCTTCCTGTCGCTGCTGCCGGCGGTCGGCGCCGCCATCGTGTGGGCGCCGGTGGCCGTGTACTTCCTGGTGACCGGCGCGATCTGGCAGGGCGTGGTGCTGATCCTCTTCTGCGTGTTCGTGATCGGCCTGGTCGACAATTTCCTGCGCCCCATCCTGGTCGGCAAGGACACCAAGATGCCGGATTACGTGGTGCTGCTGTCCACGGTGGGCGGCATGGCCCTGTTCGGCCTGAACGGTTTCGTGATCGGACCGGTGATCGCGGCGCTGTTCATCGCCGCCTGGGATTTGTTCTCGACAGCGGAAGAATTCCATCAGGAATAAGAGCGTCTGTACGAGATTGGGCCATCAAAAACGAGATCCTGTGAAAAGGATACTTGCAATCTTCTTGTTTGCTCTGGCGAGCACTGGTTCGGTTCCGATCCCATATCCTTGCTCGCCGAATTCAGAAATTTGAAGGCAAGACAGGAACCGGTTACAGGCAAATAAATCCCGGTTCGATTCGTTTGTCTACCTGTTCCCCACATCGAGTTTTTTGTATGATTTTGGCAGAGGATTCGCAAATGGGGTAATGCAGGGTCATTGAGACCCGGTTTGAACTTCTGCGTGTGTTTTATATGAAAAACCCCAAAAAGTGACACTCGACTTTTCGGGGTCCGTTCACCCTGCCGGGCAACCTGCAATTCGCTGACTATTTTTTACGGCGGCTGCTTGCGATGCCCAGTGCGCCAATGCCAAGCAAGGCCAGGCTAAAGGGCTCTGGAACCTCACTGGTATCGGCAGCAGCGACGGTAAGATTATCAATGCTGAAATGACTTCCGGTATTCGTCAGATGTACGCGATAAATGCCATCGAAACCCGCGAAGCCGGTGTCGGTATGAAGCGTAGTGCCAGACATGGCATAGCTGGCGACGAGATTGTTCGCAGCATCATAGGCCGTCCAGGTGCCAATTGCGCTGGAGCTGGCAAACGATACATCGACGGATACGAGGTTGAAAGCCTGGCCACCGAACGTAAAGTCATAGTCGGAATCGCCGAACCCGGCCGGATCCAGATGGAGTTGCCCGGCGCTGGGGTAGCCCCAGAAAACGCCACCGTTAGTCGATACTGCCGTTATGCCGTCTTCATTGTAACTCGCCAGCGTTACCTGATTACCCGGAATGCCGACGAAGGTCATAACTGCCGCAGACGCTGCACCGCTTACGCAGGCAAGCATCGAAGCGGCGAGTATCGCCTTTGCGATCTTTGCTTTCAAAAATTCCCCGTTTGCCCTGGTTTTCATTTGATCTCCTAAGTGAATGAATGTTGCGAAAAGTGCTCAGCAATATCCATGCCAAATAAAAAAAACCAGTTAAATCAAAAAGATATATCAATTCGGCGCAAATGAAAACCATAAGTGTAAAATAATTCGACGACTTCCAGTTATGAAAATCGGATATTCATAGCCAAATCAGCCCGAGCCGGGCCAGAAGCTGCCTCTCGATTCGCACTTCGTTTGGTCTTCAGTAAAAATCCTGCGGCGTCGATAATTCGGTGCAGGTGCGCTCGTTTAACCCAACTCAATCCGGATCCGCCTCCTGCAAACGGTGCGCATCCTTCGCCTCCAGCGTCATCCCGTAGATCCGTTTCAAATCCTGGATGCGGGACAGGCTCTCCTCGCCAAACGCGCTCTTCCCCTCGAAGGCATGCAGGACGATGCCCTCCACCAGGTCGCCGAGGCTCATGTCGTGGTATTCGGCCAGCCCCTTCAACACCTTCAGCATCCGCTTCTCGATGCGCAGGCCGGTCTGGACCCGCTCCACCGTCACTTTCTCAGCCATGCCTGCCTCCAGCGTTGACGAGGTCCGGCATGGCGAAGGTCTTGCGCGCGGCGCCGGAGGCCAGCAGCGCCGCCGAATAATAGCTGTCCAACAGCCCGCGCCGGCACAGCTCCGGGTGGGCGGCGATGAAGCCCTCCCAGTCGCCCGCACCGGACGACCGTTCCGCCACCAAGGCCATGAAGGCCACCGTCACGGTCTCGTGGTAGAGGTCCGGCTTGCCCAGCTTGCCGGCCAGCGCCTGCAGGCCGTCGCGCATCGCGATACAGGCTTCGAGGAAGGGACGTGAACGCAGCAGCAGGAAGGCGGCGCGCAGGTGGGCGCGGTGGTCGAATCCCGCCGGCGCGAGACGCCCGGCGACGAACGCGGCGATGAATTCCTGATCGGTCATGGCTGCCTCCAAAAATGGTCAATCATGTTACCAATGTACCAAAATAGCGTCAATATGAGACTGCCCTACAATATGAGTTCAACTTATAAGCATCACTGTTGTAGTTATGAGACGTTTAACTTATTGCCTCAGGTTGCCAGCTGGTAAATTCATGGAAATGCAATATTTTCCAAGGAGCCAGCACTTGAAACCCAACGCGATTCGTCAATCCCTTCTGCTCGCCTTTTACGGCAGCGCCGCCCTCGCCGCCATGCCGTCCGCCGCACTGGCCCAGAGCACGGCGCCGGCCGCTGCCGACGCCACCAATATCCAGAGCGTGAACATCGTCGGCTCGCGCCGCGTCGGCAACACCTCGGCCACCGATACCACGGTCCCGGTCGACTACATCCCGCTGACCAAGAGTGCCGAGCAAGGCGGCCAGTTCGACCTGGCCCAGACCCTGGCGAACATCTCGCCCTCGTTCAACTCGACCCGCCAGACCGGTGCTGACGGCGCCGACCTGGTCGACTCGGCGGCCCTGCGCGGCCTCGGCTCGGACCAGACCCTGGTGCTGGTGAACGGCAAGCGCCGCCACACCACCGCCCTGGTCAACCTGTTCGGCGCGCGCAACCGCGGCAATACCGGCACCGACATGAACGCGCTGCCGCTGCTGGCGATCAAGGACGTGCAGGTGCTGCGCGACGGCGCCGCCGCGCAGTACGGATCCGACGCCATCGCCGGCGTGATCAACGTCGAACTCAAGAAGAACCTGGGCTGCGAATCGATCGCCGGCTTCGGCGAGTACTCGAAGCACGACGGCAAGAACTGGCTGGCCTCGGCCTACTGCGGCATCGCGGTCGCCGATGGCGTGCTCGGCATCACCGGCGAATACTATGACCGCGGCCGCTCCAACCGCGCCGAACCGGACAACCCGCGCACCATCGGCGACACCAAGGTCAAGAACCAGACCGTCTACGTGAACGGCGAATTCCCGATGGGACCGGGCAAGCTCTACCTGACGGCCGGCGCCCAGACCCGCGACGCCTCCTCGGCCGCTTGGGCGCGCGGCGGCATCGGTTCCGACGACATCCCCTCGCGTAACTCGGCCGCCATGTACCCGAACGGCTTCGTCCCCTACATCAACGGCGACATCGACGACCGCTACGGCATCCTCGGCTACCGCACCCGCATCGGAGAATGGGCCGGCGACTTCTCGCAGACCTATGGCTACAACCGCATGCGCTACAACATCGCGCACACGCTGAACGCCTCGATCGCGAATCTCGACCTCAGCAAGGGCGGCAAGGGCATCAGCCCCTCGCAGTTCGACGCCGGCGGCTTCTCCTTCCGCCAGCTGACCACCAACGCCGACTTCAGCCGCTTCTATCCTGAAGTCCTGGGTGGCCTGAACGCTGCCTTCGGCTTCGAATACCGCGCCGAGAACTACCAGATCTTCGCCGGCGAGCCGGGCTCTTACGTCGACGCCGACGGCGTGGGCGTGGGCGGCAATGCCGGCAGCCAGGGCTTCCCGGGCTTCCAGCCCGGCGACGCCACCAACCGCGACCGCCACAGCAGCGCCGCCTACCTCGACTTCGAGGCCGACCTGAACGCCCGCACCAAGCTGCAGGCCGCCGTCCGCCACGAGCGCTATTCGGACTTCGGCTCGACCACCACCGGCAAGCTGGCCGGCTCCTTCAAGGCCACCGACGATGTCCTGCTGCGCGCCTCGGCCAGCACCGGCTTCCGCGCGCCGTCGCTGCAGCAGGTCTACTTCTCGTCGACCTTCACCGACTTCATCAGCGGCGTGCCGATGGACGTGGTGCTGGCGCCGAACGGCGGCAAGGTCGCCAACGCGGCCGGCATCCCGCAGCTGAAGGAAGAGAAATCGAAGAGCTACACCCTGGGCCTGACCTGGACCCCGAGCAAATCGGTCTCGGTGACGGCCGACCTGTACCACATCGACATCGACGGCCGCATCGTGCTGTCGGGCCGCTTCGACGCCGACAACTACCCGGCGCTGGGCACGACCCTCCAGGCGCTGGGCGTGGGCCAGGCGCAGTTCTTCGTGAACTCGATCGACACCCGCACCCAGGGCCTGGACCTGACCGCCTCGCACCGCATGGACATCGGCGGCGGCAAGCTGGCCACCTACCTGGCGATGAACTTCAGCCGCACCGAAGTCACCGGCGTGCACGCACCGAGCGCGCTGGCCGGCTTCGAAGACGTGCTGCTGTCCGAGCGCGAGCGCCTGTTCATCGAACAGGGCGGCCCGCGCCGCAAGGCCACCCTGGACTTCGACTACACCAAGGGCAAGCTGGAAACCGACTTCCGCATCGTCCACTATGGTCCGCAGACCCTGGGCACTTTCTCGGGCCCGCCGGTGCCGAACCAGCACTACGAAGCCAAGACCTCGGCCGACCTGTCCTTCACCTGGTCGTTCACGGACAAGACCAAGCTGACCGTCGGCGGCACGAATATCTTCAACGTGCATCCGACCGTGCAGAATCCGGACGAGACCGACAACGGCTTCAAGTACGAGAGCGTGCAGTTCGGCCTGAACGGCGCGGCTTACTTTGCGCGCGTGGCGCACAAGTTCTAAATCCACCCGTCGAGCCGGGCATTGCCCGACCCGGCTTCCCGTGCAGGCGGGGACCAAGCTTGCAAGCCGCGCCATTCCGGCGCGGCTGCCTTTCGCTGCGCGCCAACGAGGCGAGCGCCTTTCACGAGTAGAATCCGTTTTCAATTCACGAACTACAAAGGGAAGCGATGAAAAAGACAGACCTGGCAAAGAGCGATGCAAAGAAATTGATGAACCAGATGGCTGCCAAGGGCGCTACTTTCGGCGCAGCCGCATCCGGACCTGCGCCCGACCGCCGCGAACAGCGCGAGCGTGAGCGCGCCCTGGGACTGGTACCATTTGCCGTCAAGCTGAACAGCGGCCTGGTACAGCAGTTGCAGACGCTGAGCAAGGAACGCGGGGTCGAGTTGAACCAACTGGTGGCGGAGCTGCTGCAAAAAGGCCTGTCCGCCTGACACTCCCGGCACCCCGGCGCATCGCGCGATACCCAAGGTGGCGGCACGCAGCCCCCAAGGGAAAGCGCTGACGCCGGTGCGCAAGCCTGCCAATAATGGCTGCATTTCCAACTCCGGAAGCGCGCCATGCCCCCACGTTACAGCCCCTCGCTCGTCAACGATATCCATTCCGCCCTGAACCCGACACGGGTCGCGGGCATCCACCAGCCGGACAGCATTGCCGGCATCCGCGCCATCGTTGCGGATGCGGCGCGGCGCGGCTTGCCGGTGGCGGTCTGTGGCGGGCGGCATGCGATGGGCGGCCAGCAGTTCGCCGCCGATGGCGTCCTGCTCGACATGCGGCACATGCGCCGCGTGCTGGCCTTCGACGCCGACGCCGGCCTGATCGAGGCTGAAGCCGGCATCGAGTGGCCGGAACTGATCGATTATCTCGACAGCGCATCGAAGCCCGACGGCCCACGCTGGGGCATTCGCCAGAAGCAGACTGGGGCCGACCGGCTGTCGCTGGGCGGCTGCCTGTCCGCGAACATACACGGACGCGGCCTGCGCTTGCGCCCCTTCATCGGCGACGTCGAGGCTTTCACACTGGTCGATGCGAACGGCAGCGTGCAGCACTGCAGCCGCACCGCCAACCCCGAACTGTTCTCGTTGGCGATCGGCGGCTACGGCCTGTTCGGCATCATCGCCAGCGTGACGCTGCGCCTCGCGCCGCGCCGGAAGATGCGGCGCGACGTCAGGCTGCTCCAGCTGGACGAACTGATGCCGGCCTTTGCGGAACGCATCGCCGCCGGCTATGTCTTCGGCGACTTCCAGTTCGCCATCGATCCGGACAGCCGCGACTTCATGCAGCGCGGCGTGTTTTCCTGTTACCTGCCGGTCGACGACGACACGCCGTCCGGCGCCGCGACGAAGGAGCTGTCCGAACGGGACTGGCGCGCGCTGCTGCGGCTGGCGCACACCGACAAGAGCGCGGCCTTCGAGCACTACGCACGCCATTACCTGGCGACGGACGGCCGTCACGACTGGAGCGACCGGCTGCAGCAGAGTACCTATCTGGACGGCTACCATGCCGGGATCGACCATGCGCTCGGCCATTGCGGCTCGGAGGTGATCGGCGAGATCTACGTGCCGCGCGAACGCCTGGCGGACTTCATGCGCGCCGCGGCGGCCGATTTCAGGCACCATGGCGTCGATCTGATTTACGGGACCGTCCGCCTGATCGAGCGCGATACGGAAAGCTTCCTGCCATGGGCGCGCCGGGACTACGCCTGCGTCATCTTCAACCTGCACACGCCGCACACCGCGGACGGCATCGAGGCGACGCACCAGGCCTTCCGCCGCCTGATCGACATGGCGATCGCGCGCGACGGCAGCTTCTACCTGACTTACGCGAGAGCCGCGAGCGCGGCCCAGGTCAGCGCCTGCCATCCGCGCTTCGCGCAGTTCCTGGAAGCGAAACGCCGCTTCGACCCGCAATTGCGCTTCCAGAGCAACTGGTATCGTCATTATGCGGCGCTGTTCGGCAGGGTGCCGGCGGAGCTGGCGGCATGAAGCCGGGCCGCCCCAGCAGGACCGCGCTGGTCGTCGCCGGCGGACTGCAGCTGGCCGGCGCACGCCCGGGGCTGCCCGCCGCCGCGCCGCTCGCTGCGCTGCGCCACGGCGAACGGGTGCTGCGCAGCGCCTGTCCGCGCCTGGCCGGCCTGCTGYGCCAGGCATGGTTCCGCGGCCTGTGCGGCCTGCTGGAAGCCGCCACCCTGCCCGGCATTTGCCTGCATTTCGCGCTGCGCAAGCGGCTGCTGCGCCGGCACGCGCAGGAACTGCTGGCCGCCAGCTGCACGCAAGTGATCGTGCTCGGCGCGGGCTTCGACACCCTGTGCACGGAATTGAAAGCGATCCGGCCGGACCTGTGCTGCATCGAGATCGATCAAGCCGCCACGCAATCGGCAAAGCGGGCCGCGGCCGGCAGCGGCATCGGCTACATCGCGGCCGACCTGGCGCGGGAAGAGCTGGGTGCGCTGCTGGCAAGCCATCCGGGCTTTCGCGCGGATGCCCCTACCCTGTTCGTCGCGGAAGGACTGCTGATGTACATGCCGATGGAAGCGGTGCGCGGGCTGTTCAAGCAGATGGCGGCTGCCGCGCCGCGCAGCCGGGTGGCTTTCACCTGGCTCGATCCCTTGCCGGACGGGCGTCCTGGATTCCGCCGCCGCAGCCGCCTGGTCGACGCCTGGCTGCGATGGCGGGGCGAGCCCTTCCTGTCGAGCCAGGCGCGCGGCGGCCTGGCGGACTTCCTGGCCGATGCCGGCTTCGTGCTGGAAAAGCTGAACGACAGCGGCGACCTGCTGGACGGCGCGGAGATGGCCGCGCGCCCCATCGAAGGCGAGTACATCGCACTGGCCTCGGCGGCCCCGCCGGCAGGCGGGTAGTTAGGCCGCCACGCTCTCCACCCGCCGCATCCCCAGCGCCTCGTACAGCGCGATCGCGGCGTGGTTGCCGGCGTCGACCTTCAGGGCCACCGCATGCGCGCCGCGCTTGCGGAAGGCCTGGCAGGCGTGGCCCATCAGGGCCGAGCCGAGGCCCAGGCGGCGGTGGACCGGCAGCACGACGAGATCCTTCACGAAGCCGGAGGTCCAGGCGATGCAGGCGGCGGCCAGGGTGCCGACCGGCGTCTCGACCAGCAGCACCAGGCGGGCGTCGAATTCCGGGTCGGTCGACAGCACGCGCCACCATTCCTCGCGCGGCGCGATGGCGCCGCCATTGGTGGCGTAAGCCTCCTGCAACAGCGCGTGCAGGGCCGGCACGTCGGCGGCGGACCGGAAGCTGCGCATCGTATACGGGTAGACGGAGACGGGCTCCTCGAGGGATGGGCCGAGTTCGCGGCGGTATTGGTGGATTTGCATGGCGCTCACACAGGTGGGATCGGGAGCGCTGATTCTACGGCCGCGAAAGGCGGCGCGAACGGCGGTGCCGGGCTTTCCCCCATGCGTGGTGTGGCGCCGATGCCTATCGCTCGCGCCACCAGGCCGGGCCGGCCTCCGGGCGCGCGACCGCCAGGGCGGCGCCGATCTCCGGCGTCGCCAGCGGCACGCCGGCAACCCCGGCCAGCGCCGCTATGCGCTCCAGCGGCTCATACCAGGGGTGGAAGGCCAGGTCGAAGGTGCCGTTATGGATGGGCATCAGCCATTTTCCCCGCAGCTCGAGGTGGGCCTGCAGGGTCTGCTCGGGATGCATGTGGACGTCGGCCCATTGCAGGTCGTAGCCGCCGGTTTCCAGCATGGTGAGATCGAAGGGACCGTAGCGTTCGCCGATCTCCCTGAAGCCGGCGTGATAGCCGGTGTCGCCGCTGAAGAACAGGCGCACGTCGCCGGCGTCGATGACCCACGACACCCACAGGCTGCGGTCGCTGTCGCCCAGGCCGCGGCCCGAGAAATGCTGGGCCGGCACGGCCGCCAGGCGCACGCCGCCCAGCTGGGTTTCCTGCCACCAGTCGAGCTGGCGCACCTTGCCCGCATCGACGCCCCAGCGGACCAGGCGGTCGCCGACACCCAGCGGCGCCAGGAACAGTCCGGCCTTCGGCGCCAGGCGCAGGATGGCGTCGTGGTCGAGGTGGTCGTAGTGGTCGTGCGAGAGGATCACGGCGCGCAGCGGCGGCAGGTCGTCGATCGCCAGCGGCGGCGCGTGGAAGCGCTTCGGCCCGGCGAAGGAAAACGGCGAGGCGCGCTCGGCGAACACCGGGTCGGTCAGCCACCAGCCGCCGTCCAGCTTGATCAGCACGGTCGAATGGCCGAGGCGGAACAGGGTCGCATCCGGCGCCCGTTCGAGCGTGGCCGCATCGAGCTTGCGCACCGGGATCGGCCGGTCCGGCACCGTCGTCGCCGGCTTGGCGGTCAGCATGCGCCAGACCAGGCCCAGGGTTTTACGCAAGCCCATCGCCTGGCGCGGGACCACGTTGCGGTAGGCGCCGTCGGCGCGGCGCAGCGAGCCGGCCTGCGCCGCCGCGATGGCGTCAAGGGAGGAAAGGTCGTTCATGCCGGGAAGCGCACCACCGCCTC
Source organism: Massilia sp. 2TAF26 (assembly GCF_052115005.1). NCBI lineage: Bacteria > Pseudomonadati > Pseudomonadota > Betaproteobacteria > Burkholderiales > Oxalobacteraceae > Massilia > Massilia sp. 2TAF26. Next base: position 17,954 of record NZ_JBFRFV010000020.1, on the reverse strand, counting down.
GAGCCCGCCCAGGCGGGCCGACTCGCCCAGCGACAGGGTAGCGCCGTGGCGCTCGGCGATCGCCTTGATGATGGCCAGGCCCAGGCCGCTGCCGGCGGCCTCGCTGCCGGGCACGCGGTAGAAGCGGTCGAACACGCGCTCGCGCTCTTCCGCCGGGATGCCGGGGCCGCTGTCCTCGACCCTGACGCAGAGCTGCTTGCCGGCCGCGTCCTGCTCCGCCGTCACCGACACGTCGACCGTGCCGCCGCCCGGGGTGTACTTGATCGCGTTGTCGACCAGGTTACGCAGCAGGATCATCAGGGATTCCGGCTGGCCTTCGACTGCGCCGGGATCGGCGCGCTGCAGGCCGAGGTCGATGTGCTTGTTCTGCGCGACGCCGATCAGGTCGGCCACCGCGCGCTTCGCCAGCTCGGCCAGCATGACCGGCTGGTGCGGGGCGGCGCTGGCCTCCTGGCGCGCCAGCACCAGCAGCTGCTCGACCAGGCGGGTGGCGCGTTCGATGCCGGCCGACAGGCGCGAGATCGCCAGCTTGCGTGCTTCGGCACTGTCGACGCGCTGGTCGGAACGCTCCAGGCTCTGCACCTGCAGCTTGAGCGCGGCCAGCGGCGTGCGCAGCTCGTGGGCGGCGTCGGCCACAAAAGTCTGCTGGGTGTCGAAGGCCTGGCGCACGCGGCCGAACAGCAGGTTCAGTTCCTGCACCAGCGGCCTCACCTCGTCGGGCAGGCCGGCGTCCGACACCGGCGACAGGTCGTCGGCCTGGCGCGAAGCCAGCTGCTTGCGCACCCGCGCCACCGGCTCCAGCGAGCCACTGATGACCCACCACACGACCAGCATCAGGATCGGCATCATCACCGCGATCGGTCCCAGCGTGCGCAGCGCCAGGTTGCTGGCCATGCTCCTGCGCACGGCCAGGTCCTGGGCCACCTGCACGGTCTGGGCGCTGGTCTGGATCGAGAAGATGCGGTAGGTGGTGCCGTTGGCGCGCACGTTGGAAAAGCCGAGCACCGCGCGCTGCGGCAGGCGCGCGTGCGAGGCGCTGCGGAACACCTGCACGCCGTCCGGCGACCACACCTGCACCACCAGGTCGTCGCTGCCGCTCAGCGGGGTATCGACGTTGCCGGGTTCCTCGCTGTTGGCCAGCGGGACGCGCGAGCGCAGCGACAGCGCCATCTGCTGCATGTGGTAGTCGAAGATCTGGTCGGCGTCGGCCAGCGCGGTGCGGTAGGCGATCGAGGCCTGGGCCACGGCGGCGATGGTAATGGCCGCCAGCACGTACCACAGCAGGCGGCCGCGCAGGGAGTGCGTGAGCCGGCGCCGCGCTTTTTTCGGACTCATACCTTCGGCACCATGTAACCCACGCCGCGCACGTTCTGGATCAGGTCACTGCCGAGTTTCTTGCGCAGGCCGTGGATGTAGACCTCCACCGCGTTGCTGCTGACTTCATCGCGCCAGCTGTACAGCTTTTCCTCGAGCTGGGCGCGCGACAGCACCGCGCCCGGACGGGCGACCAGGGCTTCCAGCACGGCCCACTCGCGCGCCGACAGCACGACCGGCTGGCCGTCGACCAGGGTCTCGCGGGTGGCGGGATTGACGGAGATGTTCTTGTATTCGAAGACGGGTTCGGCACGCCCGGCGGCACGCCGCAGCAGCGCACGGATGCGCGCCAGCATTTCGTCGAGGTCGTAGGGTTTGAGGACGTAGTCGTCGGCGCCGGCGTCGAGCCCGGCGATGCGCTGGGCGACCGAGTCGCGCGCGGTGGCGACCAGTACCGGGGTGCGGTCCTTGCGGGAACGCATGGAGCGCAGCACTTCGAGCCCGTCCTTGCGCGGCAGGCCCAGGTCGAGCAGCACCAGGTCGTAGTTCTGGTTCTGCATCAGGGCCGTGTCGGCCATCTCGCCGTCCTTGACCCAGTCGACGGCGTAGTGCTCGGCCCGCAACAGGTCGAGCACCACTTCGCCGATCATCGTATCGTCTTCCACCAGCAACAGCCGCATCAAATCCCCCGATTCTCAGAAAACCATGCGGATAGAAGAATCTTTCGAGCTTTCAGTTTACCGAGGGGAGCTTAAACTCCCCTTAAACCATCCTTAGCCAATCCGCACGGGAATAAAGATTTTGTCATCTCCACGCTGGATCAGCAAGGCAACCGACTTGCTGGACTTGCCGACCACGTCACGCACCTGCTCGACGCTGTTGACCGGCTTGCCGTTCACCGACAGCAGCACGTCGCCCGGCTGCACGCCGGCCACCTGGGCCGGACCGCCCGCATCCTCGACCAGCAGGCCGGAAGGAATGCCGGCCTGGCGGCGCTCGGTCGGGTCCAGCGGACGCAGGGCCAGGCCCAGCTTGGCGCCCTTGTCGGTGCTGGCCAGGTTGTCGCGGTTGGCCGGGTCCGGCTTGTCGTTGGCGTTCGCCAGGGTCGCGTTCAGCTGGACGGCGTGGCCGTCGCGCCAGACGTCCAGCGCCAGCTTGTCGCCCGGCTTGGCGACCGCCACGATGGAGCTCAGGTCGCCGCCGCCGACGATAGGCTGGCCGTTGACCTTGCGGATCACGTCGCCCGACTTGAGCCCGGCCTTGTCGGCCGCGCTGCCGCGCTCGACGTTCCGCACCAGCGCGCCGTCCGGCGAGTCCAGCTTGAAGGAATCGGCGAAGTCCTGGCCGACGTCCTGCAGGCCGATGCCCAGCTTCGCATGCTGCACCTTGCCGGTGGCGACGATCTGGTCCTTGATGCGGACCGCGACGTCGATCGGGATCGCAAACGACAGGCCCTGGTAGCCGCCGGTCTGGCTGTAGATCTGCGAGTTGATGCCGACCACCTCGCCGCGCGTGTTGAACAGCGGGCCGCCCGAGTTGCCGGGGTTGACCGCGACGTCGGTCTGGATGAACTGCACGCCGTTGGTATCGATGTTGCGGCCTTTCGCGCTCACCACGCCGGCGGTCACGCTGCTTTCCAGGCCGTAGGGCGAACCGATCGCCAGCACCCATTCGCCGACCTGCAGGTTACGGGTATTGCCGAGCGGGACCACCGGCAGGTTCTTCGCATCGATCTTCAGCACGGCGACGTCGGTCTTCGGGTCCGAGCCCAGGACCTTGGCGCGGTATTCGCGGCGGTCCTGCAGCTTGACCGTGACCTCGTCGGCATCGCGCACCACGTGCGCATTGGTCAGGATGACGCCGTCCGGGCTCACAATGAAGCCCGATCCGGCGCCGTAAACGAGTTCGCGTCCGCCTCCGTTGCCGCCGTGAGGAGGCGTAGGCTGGAAGCGGCGGAAGAATTCAAAGAAAGGATCGTCCTCGTCGAACTGCGGCATCTGGCGCTGGGCCACCTTGGTGGTGCCGACGACGCGCACGTTCACGACGGCCGGGCCGTTGTGGGCGACGATCCTGGTAAAGTCGGGCAGGCCCACTGCCGACGAATTGCCTGCGACAGGCGCCGGTGCGGCCGCCACCGGGGCTGCCTGGTTTTGCGCCAGGGCCGCGGCTTCCGCGGCGGCGGTGGCATTGTTATGGTTGACTGCGACCGCGCCCACCGCTCCGCCAATGACACCGGCCGCGCACAGGGCCAGGGTGAGACGTTTTGCGGTGATGGCGGTGACTGCACCTTCGTTAGCCATTACGTACTCCTGGATTGGAAAAGAGGTTTGTGGAGACTGCTGTTTTGATGCGAGTAGTTTCTCGCAATACCCTTAAATCACTCTTAAGCTTGAGCTTAGGACGGGCTTAAATCGACGGACGTAAAAAGAGGCGCTCGTGGCGCCTCGATTTTTCATGGTGGGCACACCGTGCCCACCTTACGCTTATGCGGCTTGCTGTTGCGGCTGCTCCAGCACTTGCACGTTGTCGGTGTTGCCGTTCGCATCGGCGATCGCGATCTTGCGCGGCTTCAGGGCCTCGGGCACTTCACGCACCAGTTCGATGGTGAGGATGCCATTGTCGAAGGCGGCGCTGACGACCTTCACGTGGTTGGCCAGCTGGAAGCGCTGCTCGAAATCGCGCTGGGCGATACCGCGGTGCAGGTAGTGGCGCTGGACCTCGTCCTTCTGCTTGCGGCCGGTCACGTGCAGGGTGTCGCGTTCGGAGACGATCTCGATCTCGCTGCGGCTGAAGCCGGCGAGCGCCATCACGATGCGGTATTTGTCTTCGCTGACCAGTTCGACGTTGTACGGCGGGTAGCTCGGCGCGGCTTCGGCGCGCTGCTCGAGCATATTGACCAGGCGGTCGAAACCGATGGCGGAACGATACAGGGGGGTCAGGTCAAAAGTACGCATGGCAAGTATCCTTTTCAAGTAAGCGATAAGTTTCCGGACCTCATCGTGAGCATCCGTTGGGACCAATCTAATGCCCACTGCATGCGTTTTCAAGGCATACAAAATATCGTTTTTAATATTGTTTTTCGAATTTTATTTGCATCGATGCGGCTGAGCATCTACCCCTGGCGAGCGATGCTACACTCGGCCATTTGTTGCATTTTTGATTCACCCACGACCGTTTTCTCAGCCATGACCGCACACCATCCGCATCGCCGTTTCAAGACGCTGGCCAGCCGTTCCGCCACCGCGCTTCTCTCTACTGCTGCCCTGGCGCTCACACTCGCCGGCCCGGCCCGCGCCGACGTCCCCGCGCCCGTCGACCAGCCCTATCCCGGCACCATCGTCCTGAACGTCGATGCGACCAATCTGTCGCAACAGATCTTCCGCATGCGCATGAGCATCCCGGTCAAGCCAGGTCCGCTGACCCTGCTGTACCCGCAATGGCTGCCGGCCAACCACGGCCCCAACGGCCCGATCACCCAGCTGGCCGGCCTGAAGTTCACGGCCAACGGCAAGCCGGTCGAATGGACCCGCGATCCGGTGCAGGTGTTCGCCTTCCACCTGAACGTGCCCGAGGGCGCCAGCGTACTGGAAGCCGAGTACCAGTACCTGTCGCCGCTCGACACCTCGCAGGGCCGCATCACCATGACCGACGAGATCCTCGGCGTGCAATGGGTGTCGATGACCCTGTACCCGGCCGGCTACGTGGCGCGCCGCATCACCGTGCAGCCGAACCTGAAGCTGCCCGCCGGCTGGCAGTACGCCACCGCGCTGGAGACCGCGAACCGCCAGGGCGACGAAGTCCACTTCGAGCCGCACGACCTCGAAACCCTGATCGACTCGCCGCTGTTCGCCGGCCGCTACTACAAGCAGTTCGACCTCGATCCGGGCGCCAAGGTGCCGGTGCGCCTGAACGTCTTCGCCGACAATCCGGAAAGCCTGGAAGCCAAGCCGGAACAGATCGAAGCCCACCGCAAGCTGGTGCAGCAGGCCTATAAGCTGTTCCGCTCGCACCACTACAAGCACTACGATTTCCTGTTCGCGCTGTCGGACGAATTCGGCGGCATCGGCCGCGAACACCACCAGTCGAGCGAGAACGGCGTCAAGCCGGGCTACTTCACGGAATGGGCCAAGGGCGAAGCCGGCCGCGACCTGCTGCCGCACGAGTACACCCACTCGTGGGACGGCAAGTTCCGCCGCCCGGCCGGCCAGGACGTCCCCAACTTCAACACCCCGCTGCAGAACGAGCTGCTGTGGGTCTACGAAGGCCAGACCCAGTACTGGGGCAATGTGCTGGGCGCCCGCTCCACCCTGGTGTCGATGGCCGGCGCACGCGATGCGCTGGCGGCCACCGCCGCGCGCTACGACCACGTCGCCGGCCGCGCCTGGCGCGCCATGCAGGACACGGTCAACGACCCGATCCTGAACGCGCGCCGCCCGCTCGGCTGGGCCAACTGGCAGCGCAGCGAGGACTACTATTCGGAAGGCCAGCTGATCTGGCTGGACGTCGACACCCTGATCCGCGAAAAATCGGGCGACAAGAAATCGCTGGACGACTTCGCCCGCCTCTTCTACGGCATCGACGACGGCAGCTTCCTGCCGGCCTTCTATACCTTCGACGACGTGGTGGCGGCCCTGAACAAGGTCGTGCCCTACGACTGGGCCGCCTTCCTGCGCGCACGCGTGGACGGCCACGGTCCGGGCGCCCCGCTGGACGGCCTGGCGCGCGCCGGCTGGAAGCTGGTCTACACCGACACCCCGACCGACACCATCAAGAGCTACGACGACCGCCTGAAAGGCGCGGACCTGAGCTACTCGGTGGGCTTCACCGTGACCTCGGACGGCAGCGTGCGCAACGTGATCTGGGACGGCCCGGGCTTCCGCGCCGGCCTGGCCGCCAACACCAGCATCGTCGCCGTCAACAACCGCGTGTTCAAGCCGGAGCTGCTGAAGAAGGCGATCAAGGAAGCCAAGGACGGCAAGGAGCCGATCCAGCTGCTGGTCAAGAAGGGCAACGTGCTGCGCACGATTTCGCTCGACTACCACGGCGGCCTGCGTTATCCGCGCCTGGAGCGCATCCCGGGCACCAAGGACCGTCTGGAGGGAATCTATTCCGCACTGAAGTAAAAGTAAAAAAGGAGACAGAGATGGACATGATGCCGATTCTGCCGGAAACCGAGGTCGAAGCGACAGCCGCCCTGCACCTGGGGCGCCTGCTGTTCGTGTTCGGCCGCCTGGAGTTGAACCTGGGGCTGGCCCTGGTGCATACGGGACCGGCGGATGAAGTCGGGCGAGCGTCCGCCAGGATCGAGCGTCTGTCCTTCGACGAGAAGCTGCGCGAATGCGAGGCCGAGGTCGCGCGCCGCCATGCCGGCGATGCCGCGCTGCTGGCGCGCTGGCAGCGCTGGTTCGCGGCGGCGCATGGCCTGCGCAAGCTGAGGAAGGCTTTCGCGGAAGGCTGCTGGGGCTTCCGCAACATGCAGCAGGAGATCGTCCATGCCTCCACCCTGCCCTGCAACCCGGAGCAGGACGAGGTCCGCTATACCCTCGCCGGGTTCGCGGCCCGCGTCGTCGAAGCCGAGGACCTGGCCGAGGAGTTCTGCGCGCTGACGGACCTGTACCGGGTCGATCCGGGTCGTCGATCGGTCAGCGGCTGCGAAGGCGACACCGTCTAGGCGCCCATGATCTCCCGCAGCTCGGCGGCGATCTGCCGGGCCAGCAGGTGGATGTGGTAGCCGTCGACGAAACCGTGGTGGGCCTGCACCGAGAACGGCAGCTCCAGGCGGCCGTCCTGGCCGTCGCGGAACCTGCCCCAGGCCAGCGACGGAATGTCCGGCGTGGCCAGGGCGGCCATCGGATGCTGGATCGAGGTGAAGTCCAGCCAGGGCATGCAGGTCACGAAGACCTGGTCCTTGGCGTCGCGCGGGGACATGCCGCGGTACTTCCGGTTCAGCTCCAGCATATTGCCCGCTTCCTCGCGCGCCGCCAGGCCGTTGGCGACGAATTCGCGCACGTCGTCGGACCAGTCGAACTGGGCGAAATTCAGGTCGAAGTGCTGGTTGACCACCGTGAACGAGGGATGCAGGCGCTCGATGCGGATCACCTCGCCCTCATGCACGCGGTAGCGGAAGTTCTCGACCTTCAGGATGGAGCGCAGCACGGCGCACAGCAGCACGTGGAAGGGCGCCAGGCCCTGCTCCTTGCACCAGGGCCGGAAATCCGGCAGGTCCATGCGGAAGCAGATGTTGACCGCCGGGCTCTCCATGTGGTCGAAAAACTCGAAGCGGTCGCGCCGCCGTTCAAACTCTTGCATAGCTATCATGATGATGATGAGTGATCAGATGTAACGCGCGCTCCAGGCCGCGATGATGCCCGCCACATAGGCCGCATCAATCCTGCCCGTCACCAGGTGGTCGATGCCGTCGAGCGAGATGAAGCTCTTCGGATGCTGGGCGATGCCGAAGATGCGGCCGGCATTGTCGACGTCGACGGTCGAATCCTGCGGCGCATGCATCACCATCAGCGCGCGGCCCAGGTTGGCGATCCTTTCATGCAGCTGGTGCCGGCTCGCATCCTCGACGAAATGGCGGCGGATATTGAAATCGCGCCCCGCCAGCTTCACGCGCGCCTCACCGAGCTGCTCGATGGTGTCGACGTGCTCGGACAGCAGCTTGTCGACCACGTAGTGCGGATCGCTGGGCGACGCGATCGTCACCACGGCGGTCGATTCGGGAATGCGGTGGGCGGCCGCCAGCACCGCGGTGCCGCCCAGGCTGTGGCCGATCAGTAGTTTGGGTGCGGCGAATTTCTGGCGCAGGAAATCCGCCGCGGCCACCAGGTCTTCCACGTTGGACGAAAAATTGGTGTCGGCGAATTTGCCATGACTGTTGCCAAGGCCGGCGAAGTCGAAGCGCAGCACGGCCACGCCGAGGTCGGCCAGCCCCTGCGAGATGCGGGTCGCCGCCAGCACGTCCTTGCTGCAGGTGAAGCAGTGGGCGAACAGCCCATAGGCGCGCGGCGTGCCGTCGGGCGCATCGAGCTTGGCCGAGATCTTGCCGTGCGGCCCCTGAAAATCCATACGTTCGGTAAGCATACCTTCCTGTCCTTGCTGAAGATGGCGCCACTGTGCACGGGATTGGCCATGCTTGCAACGCGCCTGAGTATTTGTATATACTTCGTATATGGACTATATATGGAACATACAATGGGCATCGTAAACATCGACGACGAGCTGCACGACCAGATACGCAAGGCCACCTCGGTCTCGTGCCGCTCGATCAATGCGCAGGCAGCATTCTGGATCAAGATCGGCATGCTGTGCGAAATGCACCCGACCCAGAGCTTCAACGAGATCGTGGTGCGGGAGTTGCGCGAAGCGGGAGTCGAGGCCATGGCGCCCAGAATGGCCGTGTCATGACCAAGCGCCCCGAAGAAATCGTCCTGATGGCGGCGGCGGGCAAGCTGCTGGCGGAAGTGTTCGGCCACCTGGACAAGCTGGACCTGATCGGCATGTCGACGATGGAAGTCAACGATCTGGCCGAGCGCTTCATCGTCGAGACGCTCGCGGCGCGCCCGGCCAGCAAGGGCCAGTACGGCTATGCCTACGCCCTGAACTCCTCGCGCAACAACGTGGTGTGCCACGGCGTGCCCTCGGCCGCCGAGATCCTGCAAAGCGGGGATATCGTGAATTTCGATATCACGCTGGAGAAGGACGGCTACATCGCCGATTCCAGCAAGACCTACCTGGTCGGCGAGGTGGCGCCGGCGGCCAGGCGGCTGGTGCAGGTGACGTACGAGGCGATGTGGAAGGGGATCAGGGCCGTGCGTCCGGGCGCCCGCCTCGGCGACGTCGGCCATGCGATCGAGCGCCACGCGCGCCGCAACGGCTACTCGGTGGTCAGGGAATATTGCGGCCACGGGATCGGCCGCGAAATGCATGAGCCGCCCCAGGTGCTGCATTGGGGGAAGCCGCAAACCGGCCTGATGCTGCGCGAAGGCATGGTGTTCACCATCGAGCCGATGCTGAACCAGGGCCGCGACGACGTGTTCACCGAGGACGATGGCTGGACCGTCGTCACGCGCGACGGCAAGCTGTCCGCGCAGTTCGAGCATACGGTGGCCGTGACGCGGCAAGGCGTGCGGGTGCTGACCTTGCGCGCCGGGGAGAAGATGCCCGCATGATCTGGATCGTCACGAAATACCTGGTCACGGCCGCCGTGGTCGTCGCGGTATCGGAATTCGCAAAGCGCAGCGACAAGCTGGGCGCCCTGATTGCCGCCCTGCCGATGGTGACGGTGCTGACCCTGATCTGGCTGCACGTGGAAAAGCAGCCGGCATCGAAGGTCGCCAACCATGCCTGGTACACCTTCTGGTACGTGGTGCCGACCCTGCCCATGTTCCTGGCGTTTCCCGCGCTGCTCGCCAGGCTTGGGTTCTGGCCCACGCTCGCGGTCTGCGTGGTGCTCACGATCGTCTGCTTCGCGCTGTTTGCGATGTTCGTCAGGCGCTTCGGCATCACGCTCATGTAAGCGTGCGAAGTGCGGCGCCGAATGCGGCGTAGAATGCAGCTCATGCATGAAACCACTCTTCCGATCCGCACCCCGCTGACCCGCGACTTCATCCACGGCGCGCTCGACGTCGAGCAGACCGAAGCCGGCATCCTGCCGCACCGCCTGCCCGCCTGGGCGCGCGTGCAATGCCCGGACGCGCAGCTGGCGATGGCGGAATCGCAGCCGTCCGGCGTGCGCCTGGTGTTCCAGACCGCGGCCACCGCGGTGGAGCTGGACGTGCTCGCGACCAAGCGCGTCTACAGCGGCCTGGGCCCGCGCCCGGACGGCATCTTCGACCTGTTCATCGGCGGCCAGCTGGCGCGCCAGGGCAGCGTGCAGGGAGGCCGGATCCTGCACATCGACATGAGCACCGGCGCGACGACCGTCACCGGCGGCGAGGCGCGGACCCTGCTTTTCGGCGGCCTGCCTCCCGGGCAGAAGACGATCGAGATCTGGCTGCCGCACGACGAGATGACCGAGCTGGTGTCGCTGCGTTCCGACGCGCCGCTGGATCCGGTGCCGGCCGTGGGCAGGCGCCGCTGGGTGCATCACGGCAGCTCGATCAGCCAGGGTTCGAATACCACCCACCCTTCCGGCACCTGGCCTGCGGTCGCCGCCGTGCGCACCGGCTTCGACCTGCTGAATCTCGGCTACAGCGGCAATGCCCTGCTGGATCCTTTCGTTGCCCGCGCCATCCGCGAGCTGCCGGCCGACGTCATCAGCCTCAAGATCGGCATCAACCTGGTCAACAAGGACCTGATGCGCCTGCGCGCCTTCGGCCCGGCCATGCACGGCTTCCTCGACACGATACGCGAAGGCCATCCGGACACGCCGCTGCTGGTAGTTTCGCCGATCTTCTGCCCCATCCACGAAACCCTGCCAGGGCCATCGGTGTACGACATGGATGCGCTGGCCGAAGGCCGCCTGCTGTTCAAGGCGGGCGGCAGCGCCGACGAGGGCCGGCAGGGCAAGCTGACCCTCGGCGTCATCCGCGAGCAGCTGCGCGCGATCGTCGGGCAGCGCCGCGCCGGCGATCCGAATCTTCATTACGTCGATGGCCTCGAGCTGTACGGCCCGAACGACAACCTGCGGCTGCCGCTGCCGGACGAACTGCATCCGGATGCGGCCAGCCACCGGCTCATCGGCGAGCGCTTCGCCGGGCTGCTGCGGTCCGCCTCGCTGCGCTAGGCAGCCGCCGGATGATTCATGAAGAAGCGCAGCATTTCCTCGCTGGCGTTGGGGCCCTGGATATCGGTGTAGCTGCCATGCGGGTTGCCGCCCGACCAGACGTGACCGGTACCGTGCACGGTCCATTGCTCAGCCAGCACGCTACCGTTTTTTTTGCGGTGAATCTGGCGAGTGAACTTGCGTCCGCCGCTGCAGCCGGTTTCTTCCACGATCGCGATGTCGGCATGCTTGCCCCGCCTGTGCGCCGGATCGCTGTCGACGGATTGTCGCACCACGCCGTTGCTGTTCTTTCGATTCACCGTGGCGTCGGCATCGCCGTGAAAGACGATCACCGGCGGATTGGCGTGCGGGACGGTCGGCGCCAGCGCGGCCGGATCGTGACCGTCGCGCATGGCCAGCATCGCGCCGATGCCGCTGGTCGCGCTGCCGTGCGCCAGGCCGGAGTGGCAGCCGACCGCGCTGAACAGATCGGGATAAGTGCGTCCCAGGATCACAGCCATCGCGCCCCCCGATGACAGTCCGGCGACCGCGACGCGCCTGGCATCGACCGCATGCTCGACCATGATGCGCCGGGTGAGTCCTGCGATCAGCGCCGGCTCGCCTTCGCCGCGCCGCTGGTGGTCCTGATCGTACCAGTTCCAGCACCTGTTCCAGTGCGCGCTGCAGGACTGCTCGGGATACAGGACCAGGCAACCGTATTCCTCGGCCAGCGTGTTCATGCCCGTGCCGCGGGCGAAGTCGGCGGCGTCCTGCCCACAGCCGTGCAGCATCACGACCAGCGGCATCGGCTCGCTGCGCGCGTCGCTGGGAATAAACAGTCGGTAGCGGAGGGTTTGCCCTTCCTCCTCGTGGTATCCGGACGCGAATTCTCCGGCCGGCGGGGACGGGGCCGCATGACCGTTCCCCGAGAAAATGGCGAACGGTGGCCAAGCGTCGAATACTGTATTGAACATGGGCTGATTCCTGGGTGAGCTGATACGAGTCTCCTGTAGAAATGAAAAGCGGCGGCGAGACTGCGTGGTCATCGACGCCGCGAGGGATGGCCCTGCAAAAGCAGGGCCGGAAAAGGAGGTCAGCGCGGCTTGGCGGGATTCTTGTTGACGGATTCGTGCGCCTGGTTGCCCTGCATATTGCCCTGGGCGCTGACTTTGCCGGCCGGTCCCTCGGCCTCTACGCGGACACCGGCATCGCGTCCGCCGCTTTGCAGATTGCCCTGGAACTGAGCGCCAGCCCTTTCACCGCGCTTGCCTTCCTGCTTGAAAAGGTCGCGAAAGTCTTTCGCGGCTTCTTCTTGCTGGCGCATGCTCTTGCTCGTTTCTTCGACGGCGGCACGCGTCACGTCGTCCGCCAGCGCGCGGGCGGTACGCGACGTCTCCGGCACATGCCGTTCGGAGACTTGGGTCAGGTCGACCTGGGTGGCGGAAGCGATCTGGGAAAGATGCTGCTGGTAGACGCGCAGCGTTTCGGTGGCCGGCTGGGCGCGCGCTGCCGCCAACGACATCGCTTCGGTCGGATGCTCGGTCGTCAGCAAATGCTGGCCGGCCTTGGTGGCTTGCTCGAACAGAGACTGGGTCAGCTGCATGTTCAGTTGGCCGATCTGCTGGAAAGAGCGCGACATGGCCTGGGACAGCTCGTTGAAGAATGCGACCTGGGCATCGATGTGCAAGCGGAGGGCGGGATTGACGGATTGCGGGAATGGATACATGGAGTACCTTTAGAAAAACATACATGGAGTACGGAACATCCCGGATGGGATGGGCCGATGCGCCTGGGGGATTCATGGACAGGGCAGCACAGACTGCCTGGAGGGATCGCGATCCTGAAGACCGCGTGCAGAAGACATACTATGCGCTCTTTTCGACACGTGTGCCGAAAACGTGCAGGAGTATTTTTGTGTATTGGTTGCCGGAAAAAGCAGGCTCCGGGCGCGCCTTCCGGCGACGGTCAGGCAGCGGCGCTTCTAGCTTTCCTGCCTGCCTTCCGTCCCTACGAGTCCCGGTTCGTGCTTTGCATACTCGAGTGCGGCAGACAGCAGATCGTAGCGGTAAGGACCGTACAAGTAGTGGCCGCGCTCGTACACGATGCCATGCGCCGCCATTTGCAGCCGATCTTGCGGCGTCGGTCCGACCCATTGCTTCCAGTGGCGCGGCGTCTGGTCTTCGCGGAAACCGGGTCTGGCCCGGTCCAGCTTTGCGTAGCCGAACGCGTCCTCGAGCCGGTCGTAGCTGTACTCCCGGTAGTGGTACGTCCGTCCGTCGAAGCAGATGCCGACAGCGGCCGCGGCCGGTGGCAGAACAGATGATGAGTCCACGATGTCCTCACAGGAAGTCGTCGCGCACGAAGCTGGCGGGGAAAATAACAATACACCCGCGGCCCTTGCTTCACCTAGCATTTTTGGACTGCCACCGCGGACTTATCCGAACAGGCCGTGCAGGAACCAGCGCGGCTCGGACTCGTCTGCCCCGATCCTTTCCCGGTACACCCAGTACAGAGCGTGATCCTGCCCCTCGGCGATGAAGTAGTCGCGGGTCTCGGGTCCATTCCACCAGCCTGCCTCGATCCGCTCCGGGTTCGAGGCCATGCGCAGCGGCGATCCATAGAAGGGCCGGTGTTCGCGCATCAGCAGCGCGATCGGCTTGGCCAGCAGCCAGGTCGGACGCGGCAGGCTCATCACGTCGGGCGGCATCTGCGCATTGCGCGCGCGGTCGCTGACCTTCTGCTGCACCGGCACCCAGACATTCGCCTGCTCCGGACGGTAATCGGCCATCGGCCGCGCCTGCAGCACGTTGTCCGCGCCCAGGCGCGCCACCAGCAGCTCCAGCATGCGCATGCGGTCTTCCTCGCTGCCGCCCGGCTCCGGGAACAGGGAGTCGCTCAAGGGCGCCATCGGCTGCAGCTGCTTCGCCTCCAGGCCGAGGCCGATCACCGGCGCCTCCAGCACCAGCTTGGCCAGGCGTTCCTTCAGCAGGCGCACCAGATGCTCGTCGCGCCAGGCCGGCTCGGCCAGCGCCACCTCGACGCAGGTCGGCGGCCGCGCTTCCCTGCCCCGCTCGTGTTCGAGCCTGAGCACGATGCGCTCGACCGCCAGCTGGCGCGCGCACAGCCAGCCGGTCAGCTGCAGCAGCAGGCGGCGGGCGCCCGCCAGCAGCAGCTCGGCATCGTCGATGCGGTCGAACAGTTCGATACGCGCGGCAAAGGTTTCGGGGGCGGCGATCCACTCGTACAGTTCCGGACTCAGGCCGTAGGCGGCGTCCAGCAGGTCGAGCAATGCGCGCCCGCAGCGCCGCTGCAGGCCGGGACGCGGCAGGCGCCGCAGCTCGCCCAGGCTGGCGCAGCCGATGCCTTCGAACCAGGCCGCGAAGGGCCGCGCCGGCGGCGCCAGCAGCAGGTCCAGCAGGTCGAGGCGGCGCACCAGGGTCGGCATCTTGAGCGTGCGCCGCATGCTCCTGTGACCGCCGGCGCGCGCCAGCAGCCAGGCGCCGCGCGCGGTCGGGGCGCAGGCGAGCGAGGCCGTGAAGCCCAGCGCGCGCACGTCCGCGCGCACGCGCCGGCACAGTGCGCGCACGCCGCCGAACAGGCGCAGGCTGGCGCCGACGTCCATCAGCAAGGTCCCCTCCTCGGCCTCGGCCACCTGCGGCGTGTACTGCAACATCGCCAGCGCCACCGCATACAGGGCCTCGGCTTCACGCGGCGGCGAGCGCTCGTGGACCCTGGCATCGGGCATCAGCATCAGCACGCCGCCACGGCGCATGCCGGGCTGGACGCCGGCGGCGCGCGCCGTGGCGGACAACGCCAGCACGCGCTCCTGCTCGAGCACGACGCTGCCGGCGTCAGTGCACCAGCTGGGGCTGAAGACCTCGAGCGGCAGCCGGGGCAGGGACAGGCCGATCCACAGGCGCATGACGTTGCGGTTGAGTTTGTACCAGGTGGGAGGAAAGCGGCAGGAACAGCGGCGCATCGCGCTGCGGTCCCCGGCGCTTGACGAAGTCGATCTCGAGGCCGCCGGCCTGGGGCCGCAGCGCCAGGCGCAGCGGCGCGGGCGAGGCGTCCTGCCGGGAGGCCAGCGGGCGCATCATGAAGAACAGGGTCTCGCCGCCCTGCGCCGCCAGGTGCAGGCGGCGCAGGCTGTCGCCGCGCACCTGGCTCTGCCGCTCGAAGCCCGGCCAGAACAGCAGCGCGCCGCAACTGCCGCTGCGCAGCACCTGTTCGGCCGCCCATAGCGCATCGGCCATGCGGCTGGTGCGCAGCCAGATCAGCTGCGAAGGCGGCACGCCCAGCGCGGCCAGGGCCAGCGCCTGCGGCGGATGGGGCGGCTGCAGCAGCACGATGCGGCGCGCCGCCACCTCCGCCAGGGCCGGACGCAGCAGGCGCATCTCGCCGATGCCGGGCTGCTGCAGCAGCAGGTCGACCAGGGCGCCGGCCGGCCAGCCGCCGCCCGGCAGCTGCGCCGACAGGGCCGCGTGGCCGGTATCCACGCAGCGGCTTGAAGAACGCGCCAGCTGCGAGGCGCGCCAGAGCGACGGATGCAAGGATTCCGGCGCTGCTGAGGTGGAATCTGAGCAGTTGATCATAGGGTGATGCGAAGAAATACTGTATGTTTATACAGTACTATTCTCTTCAGGTTTTGGCAAGGTTTATCTTTTGGAACGCGCTGCCGGCTTCAAAAGCCATTGTTGTAAACCAAACCCGCCCACGCGCGACAATCCAAGCGTTTCAGTTTTACTGCATGCGATACTGTGCGAAGAGCTGAACTTCGGCACAGTGACGAATCAGCGACCGCCTGGTCGGATCATCACTATTTCGCTGCTGGCCGGCAGGAATTTCGCGAGTGCTGACTTATGTATTACGGCGAACGCCTCAACAGTGTCACGCATACCATTGGCGCGGTCCTGGCTGCGGCCAGCGGCGCGCTGTTGATCGTGGTGGCGGCGCGTGGCGGCGATCCCTGGAAAATCGCCAGCTTCAGCATCTACGCCGCCATGCTGCTGATCCTGTACCTGACGTCCACCCTATATCACAGCACTCGGGGCGCAGCCAAGAACGTACTGCGAAAGATGGACCATTGCGCCATCTATCTCTTAATCGCAGGCAGCTATACGCCATTCACTTTAGTCACGCTGCGTGGAATCTACGGTTGGTCGATGTTCGGCGTGGTCTGGGGATTGGCTGTATTCGGTATTGTCCAGGAAATCTGGTATGCCAAGGGCGCGCGTATTCTGTCGCTCGTCATCTATTTGATGATGGGCTGGCTTGCTGCGTTTGGCATCATGCCCCTGATTAGAGTCCTGGGCTGGCAGGGCTTTGCCTGGCTGGCAGGTGGAGGCTTGTTTTACACAATCGGCATCGTCTTTTACGCTACCGACCACAAAGTGCGCCATGGCCACGGCATCTGGCACTTGTTCGTCCTCGGCGGCAGCATTTGCCACTACATCGCCGTTTTCTTTTACGTCGCCTGAAACCCGGCCTGCCACGTACTCCGGCGCTCTTCTACTCAGCAGCCTTCCATGTCCTTGACGATCCGTGTGATGCTGATGGCAGGCGGATCGCTTGCCGGAAACGATTCTTCCAGTCCTTCATCCAGCAATTCATTCTTGTGCTTCGGACTTGTTTCATCGACTTCGTGAAACCGGTTCGACGACGCACATCGTGTTTCACCAGCCCGACCCGCATGGAGACGGATATTCGATTTTCCGGCCGGCATTTTGGAGAGCAGCAAGGGCTCGACCACTTCCACATATTCCATCATATGACTCCCACTTTTCCATGCTTCATCGCAGTCGGGTCGTGGCAGGCTGTCTCAGGCGACTTGTTTCGAATCTTGCGCCGGTCGTCGAGGCGGCCGGCTTACCTGCCGTGGATCATCAGAAAAACAATGAAGTAGTTTCACACGCAGGACGATTTTACGCGCCTTATGAATTCACGCACGAATCTCAGCGCGGATACACGAAGCCGGTGCGGATATCGGTCGGCAGCAGGCGCTTGCCATCGCGTACCATCAGGCGCTGGGGCGGCTCGTCGCCGGCCAGCGCACGCCATATCACGGGCAGCCCTTCGCCCTTGCGCAACAGCTCGTCGCTGCGTTCGAATACGTTGAGACAACCCGTGGCGGCCAGCAGCGCCTGCACGATGGTCACCTTCCACAAGTCGACACCGGCAGCATTGAACTGGCATACCAGGTAACCGCCGGTCCCGCCATAGCTGTGCACCAGCAGGCCCGGCAAGCCGTCTTTTTCGCCATCGATCACCAGCGCCAAGGCTTGTGGATCGGCGCCCTGCACGGCAGCGGCGCGCCGCGAGACCGCGGCCTGCACCCGACGCTTGATCATTGCGTGGTCGACCGGCTCGTCCTCGCGCAGGGTCCAGACGCGGGCTGCGATCTGCGACCTGGCGTTGTACGCCGCGCGCGCCAGAAACCGGCGCGACGACGACTGCACGAGCGCCGTGGCGCCGGCCTTGTTGCGTTCCTGGGGCCGCCCCTCGACCTTGGCGATGGCCGAAAGGTAAATCCACGGATCGCCGGACAGCAGGCCTGTTTCCTTGCCTTGTTTGATGGTGATGATGAGCATATGAAGGCTTCGTTTTCAGAAGCCGAATGATACAGCAAGGCTTTGTCGCCCCCAGGCCGGCCAATCAATTGGCGCTGTTCGCGCTAAGTGTTGAATCTGCCGAGCGCCGCTCTCAAAAAGGCGTCTGGACTGGCAATGCGCTGGCCATCCAGCGCCCAGCGCCAGCCGAAGTAGTGGTCCAGGTATCGGCTCGCGACGCCGCGGAAAGGCAGCAGCCAGGTGCGCATCCGGCTGTGATAGGCGTTCACGTTCTGGATGTGCAGCGCACCGCGCTTTCGTTCGCCGGCGCTCGCGTTGATGGCTTCATGCGAAATCCCGACCTCCCGCGCGAATGCCGGGTA